>CATLIX010000023.1 GCA_949959185.1 uncultured Eubacterium sp.
TACAGTGATTGTTCCATTGTAAAATCTGTTTTCGCCAATCAGGTTCGCCTTCCCGGCCATATCCGTGTTTAACTTACAAACCCACCAAACCCCATACTTTTGTCTGAACAAAACCACTTTAAGTTCATCTTTCCATGCTTTTCCTGTCTCCATATGACCAGTGTAACGTCTCCAAATTAACTCGACGCTGTATTTGTCTAAATTTTCATCTGTTACGTTAGATTTTCCAGACGCAGACACCGCTACGCCGTCGAAAATCTGCCTTGCAGACTGAAAATTTATCTTGCATATATAGTCGTATTATTTGGAAGACATTACACCAGAATATCAAAAGGTCTGGATTTCCTTTGCAGGCAATTTCCTGATCCTGCGCCACAATATTTATCAACGAAGCACCGCATCGCCTTAAAAGCCTGTATCACAATCCTGCAAAAATTTGCTCTGCAATGAAAGCAGACCTTTTGCTACCTTGATCGTAACAGTTCAGCCCGTGCCATTCGCAAAATGCACCTTTGATGCTTCCACGCTGCGTTGAACTGCTTTTGCTCATAAGTGTGCGCTCCCTGCGGGTGTTCCGGTAACGACATCCGGCCATTTAAAGTCACCTTCGGCGAGGGGCCGGATGCCCGGCAGCCACTACTTCTTTGACCGGACACTGTGCAGTGTGGTGCACGGTGTCGTGTGAACAGTAACGAACAATTGCCCTTAATCATATAAGTAGAGAAAATACCCCTTGACAGAAAAACCCATAAATGTGTACAATTATCAAAGATTTCATTGTGATTGGAAGCAGCATTTCAGGCTGCAGCAGGATAAAAACAGGAGGAACTGCTATGGAAAAAATTAGAATGACAACACCCCTGGTAGAGATGGACGGAGACGAAATGACCCGTATTCTCTGGAAAATGATTAAGGACGAACTGATTTGTCCCTTTGTGGAGTTAAAAACAGAATATTATGACCTTGGTCTGGAACACAGGAACGAGACAGACGACCAGGTGACCTTTGATTCTGCCAGTGCCACGAAAAAATACGGTGTGGCAGTAAAATGCGCCACGATTACGCCAAATGCAGCTCGCGTGACAGAGTATAATTTAAAACAGATGTGGAAAAGTCCCAACGGAACCATCCGCGCCATTCTGGACGGAACGGTATTCCGGGCGCCCATTACGGTGAAGGGCATTGAACCCTGTGTCCGAAACTGGAAAAAGCCCATTACCATTGCCCGTCACGCCTACGGAGATGTGTACAAGGCCAGCGAAATGAAGATTCCGGGAGCAGGAAAATGCGAGCTTGTATATACCGGGGAAGATGGAACAGAGACCAGAGAATTAATCCATGAATTTACCGGAGCCGGTATTATACAGGGACAGCATAACCTGAACGAATCTATTGAGAGCTTTGCCAGAAGCTGCTTTAATTTTGCTCTGGATACGAAGCAGGATTTGTGGTTTGCCACAAAAGACACTATTTCCAAGAAATATGACCATACCTTTAAAGATATTTTCCAGGATATCTATGACAAAGAATACGATGAGAAATTCAGGGCAGCAGGCATTGAGTATTTTTATACTCTGATAGACGATGCGGTGGCGCGGATTATGAAGGCCGAAGGCGGCTTTATATGGGCGTGCAAGAATTATGACGGAGACGTCATGAGCGATATGGTAAGCTCTGCTTTCGGCTCTCTTGCCATGATGACTTCCGTACTGGTATCCCCGGAAGGATATTATGAATATGAGGCAGCCCATGGAACGGTACAGCGTCATTATTACAAACATCTGAAAGGAGAGGAAACCTCCACCAACTCTGTGGCGACGATTTTTGCATGGACAGGGGCTCTCCGCAAGCGTGGAGAACTGGACAGCCTGCCGGAACTTTCCGCGTTTGCGGACAAGCTGGAACAGGCCTGCCTTTCTACCATTGAATCCGGAAAAATGACGAAAGATCTGGCCCTGATTACAACACTGGAGCATCCCACAGTATTAAACAGCGAGGGATTTATCAAAGCAATCCGGGAGACGCTGGAGGGATTGCTGTAAAGGAGAGAGAACGATGATTTTAGCCTGCCAGAATATCAGCAAAGCCTTTGGCACCGATGAAATCATACAACATGCGTCCTTTCATATAGAGGAAAATGAGAAGGCGGCAATTGTAGGCATAAACGGAGCAGGAAAGACGACCCTGCTTCGTATCATTATGGGAGAACTTGAGGCAGACCAGGGAGAAGTGGTACTTGCTAAAAACAGAACCATCGGCTATCTGCCCCAGAATCCGGACATTGCCGGGAATCGGACGATTTATGAGGAGGTCCTTTCGGCCAGAGCAGAGCTTGTTGCCATGCAGCAGGAACTCATTGAGATGGAGCAGAACATGAGCCTCCTTCAGGGAAAAGAACTGGAAAAGCTGATGGACAGCTATAACCGCCGGAATCTGGAATTTGAGCAAAAAGGCGGCGCTTCCTGTAAGAGTGAGATTATCGGAGTGCTGAAAGGACTGGGATTTGCCGAAGAAGAATTCGGGAAACATATGCAGGCCCTGTCCGGAGGTCAGCGTACCAGAGTATGTCTGGGAAAACTGCTGGTGACAAAGCCGGATGTCATTCTTCTGGACGAGCCAACCAACCATCTGGATATCGGCTCCATCACCTGGCTGGAAACTTTTCTGCTGAATTATAAAGGAGCTGTGGTGATTGTGAGCCATGACCGCTATTTTCTGGACCGGGTGGTGCATAAGGTAATAGAACTGGACCGCAGCCAGGTATCGGTATTTTCCGGCAATTACAGCGATTATGCCGTGAAGAAAGCCCAGGTGCGGGAAGCACAGTTAAAGCAGTATTACAACCAGCAGCGGGAGATTAAACATCAGGAGGAAGTCATTGCGAAGCTGAAATCCTTTAACCGGGAGAAATCCATCCGGCGTGCGGAGAGCCGGGAAAAAATGCTGGGTAAAATCGAACGTCTGGAAAAGCCTGTGGAAGAGAACACCGACATCCACCTGAATCTGGAGCCCAGAATTGTCAGTGGAAACGACGTGCTTTCCGTGGAACATCTGGCCAAATCCTATCCGGGACAGAGGCTTTTTGAAGAATTGTTTTTTGAGCTGAAACGGGGCGAACGGGTGGCGTTGATTGGCGACAACGGAACAGGAAAGACCACTATCTTAAAAATCATCAACGATATGGTGGAAGCGGACCAGGGAACAATCAGGCTGGGAACCAATGTGCATATCGGATATTATGACCAGGAGCACCAGGTACTTCATCCGGAGAAAACACTGGTGGAAGAAATTTCAGACGCTTATCCGGATTTGACCAACACGGAAATCCGGAATGTACTGGCTGCTTTTCTTTTCACAGGGGACGAGGTCTTTAAACGGATTTCAGAGCTGAGCGGCGGAGAACGGGGGCGTGTATCCCTGGCGAAGCTGATGCTCTCGGAAGCCAATTTTCTGATTCTGGACGAGCCCACCAACCATCTGGATATCACTTCAAAAGAAATTCTGGAGCAGGCGTTAAACCGATATACCGGAACTGTACTTTTTGTGTCCCATGACCGATATTTTATTAATAAAACTGCAACCAGGATTCTGGATTTAACGGGAGCAACCCTGGTAAATTATATCGGTAATTATGATTATTATCTGGAAAAATGCAGGGAACTGACGCAGATATATGCACCGGGAAAGGAAACGGAGCAGAAAGCAGCCTCTGTAAGCAGCAGCAAGGCAGACTGGAAACAGAAGAAAGAAGAACAGGCCAGACAACGGAAGCTGGAGAATGACAGAAAGCGCACGGAAGAACAAATTGAAGAGACGGAGCAGCGGATTCAGGAACTGGAGGAAGCATTTTCAGATAATGAAATTGCCACTAATTCAGCCAGACTCCAGGAACTCCACCAGGAATATCAGGAGGAGCAAAAAAGACTGGAACAGTTATATGAACAATGGGAAGCTCTGATGTAGCACAGGGGTGCTGTGAACAGTAACATGAATTCAGTAACAGGTTGCGTTAAAATTTTCACACATTGACATCTGTTATCCCATTTATTATAATAAAACAGGAGAGAAAGCCGGGCGCAGAGCAGGAGGAAAATGAATGGAAAAAGAAATATCACAGGCGGTTGTCCGCAGAATGCCGAGATATTACAGGTATCTGGGAGAACTTCTGGACGATGGGGTGGAACGGATTTCCTCCAATGAACTTAGTACGAGAATGCGCGTCACTGCGTCTCAGATTCGGCAGGATCTGAATAATTTCGGCGGTTTTGGCCAGCAGGGATACGGATATAATGTAAAATATCTTTATGATGAAATCGGCAAAATCCTGGGAATCAACCACCAGCATAATATCATCGTAGTGGGAGCCGGGAACCTGGGTCAGGCCCTTGCCAATTATATCAAATTTGAAAAAAGAGGATTTGTAATTATCGGCCTGTTTGATGTGAATCCGGCTTTGAAAGGCATTTCCGTCCGGGGGATTAAGGTTCGGATGATGGAAGAACTGGAGGAATTTCTCAGAGGGAATCAGGTGGATATCGCAGCCCTTACCCTGCCCAAGGAAAAAGCCGATCAGGTGGCCAATATGCTGGTGAGTCTCGGAATTAACGCCATCTGGAATTTCGCGCATCTGGATCTGGAGCTGCCGGAACATGTGGTGGTGGAAAATGTACATCTCTCTGACAGCCTGATGCAGTTATCTTATAACATTGCCAATCAGCGAAAACCAAAAGATAAGAAGTGATAAAATGGGGAAAAGAAAAAACACAGGCCATGGATTTGACAGAATTGTACAGGAGAAGAATCTTCCTCCGCTGGTACTGGACCAGAAATGGCATCATCTGTTTTCAGAAGACGGAAAACCTGCCAGAATTGCCAGGCTGGAGCAAAAGGTCAGCGGCCATCTGTCAAGACAGGGACATTTGAATCAGGAAAAAAAGGATTTAAAATCATTAAAAACCAAACTGATGAAAAATATTGTGGCAAATATGGATGAAATCGGGGAAGAGGGGCAGGAAACCCCAAAGCTGCAGGAGGACAGAAGGCTGATCACTGAAATTAACCAGCGTATGGAGGCCTGCCGGCAGGAACTGGAAGATTTGCAGGAACTGATGAGAATGGATAACGAGCAGCTTATGATTGAAACCATGGAATACTGTTACGGTATTATGAACAGCAACGAGACGGAGCGGGAAGAACTGGCTGACTGGATTGGCAGAACCCGCGTGGAACTGAAGAAAAAAATCATACGCAAGGACATCATAGAAGATAAAAACCGGGAAATCTATACGTATCTTCATGATGTATTCGGAGCCCAGGTAATCGGGGCCTTTGATTTGAAGTATGGAGACGAATATAAAAAAGCAAAGAAATAAAAGACAGTCCTGACAGAACCGGCCAGGGGTGTCTTTTTATGCACAGGCCCATGCAGAGGAAATATATGACGTCGCAGCAGCGCACAGGCTGCAGGACGGGCAGGAGGAATTTTTCTGTCCGGCGCACGCAGTTCTGTATTTACAGGAGGAAAGGTATGAAAATTCTGGTTGACGGCAGACAGATGAAACAGTGTGATAAAAATACCATAGAACATTTCAGAATTCCGTCTCTGGTTCTGATGGAGCGGGCGGCACTGGGAACAGTGGAAGAGATTATATCCTGTTTTCCCGGAAAAGAGCAGGTTTCGGCTCTGGTGGTCTGCGGATATGGCAATAATGGCGGAGACGGACTGGCCATTGGACGTATGCTTTTGCAGAAAGGATATGACGTTACGGTAGTAATGCCGGAAGAAGGGCACCCGTCAGAGGAGACCGCAGTTCAGATGGAAATTCTTTGTGCGTATGGAATTGCGGTGGAACATAAACTGCCGGAACGGGAGTTTGACGTGGTTGTGGACGCATTGTTCGGCATTGGGCTCAGCAGGAATCCCGAAGGGATTTACAGAGAATACCTGACGGCAATGAACGGATTACAGGGACTGAAAATTGCTGTGGATATTCCCTCAGGCGTTCATGCAGATACCGGAACAGTGATGGGAACTGCTTTCCGGGCAGATAAAACCGTTACCTTTGCCTTTGCCAAACCGGGGCTGTTGCTGTATCCGGGCGCTGGCTGTGCAGGGACAGTTCTGGTGAAAGACATCGGTATCGGAAAGGAGAGCTTTCTGGAAGAGAAACCCTCTTTGTACTGTATGGAAGAAAAGGATTTGGCCAGGCTTCCCAGGCGCAGGCCCGATTCCAATAAGGGAAGTTATGGAAAAGTGCTGACAGTGGCAGGATGTAAAAATATGGCCGGAGCAGCTTTTTTCAGTGCAAAAGCCGCTTATGTGACAGGAGCGGGCCTTGTGCGGATGTTTACGGAGGAATCCAACCGGATTATTTTGCAGCAGCTTCTGCCGGAAGCTATTCTGACCACTTATGAAGGCACAAAATTTCTGGCAGAGCTCCTGCCGGAAGTATTGCACTGGCCTTCCGTTATCGTGGCAGGGCCAGGTCTCGGTACCGGAAAAACGGCCCGGAAACTGGTGAAACTGGTCTTAAAATATGCGGAAGTGCCGGTCATTCTGGATGCCGACGGACTGAATCTGACAGCAGAGCATCCGGAATGGCTGAAACTGGCGAAAGCTCCGGTTATAGTAACGCCTCATCCGGGAGAGATGGCGAGGCTCACGGGAAAGAGCATTTCTGATATTCAGAAACAGTTATTACAGACTGCGCGGGATTTTGCAGGAGAATATCATGTCATATGTGTGCTGAAAGACGCCAGAACCATAACGGCTCTTTCCGACGGAACGACCTGGATTAATACCAGCGGAAATAACGGTATGGCCACAGCAGGTTCCGGTGATGTGCTTACCGGTATACTGGCAGGGCTGATAGCCCAGGGAATGACGGCGCAGAAAGCGGCAGCCCTGGGAGTGTATCTTCACGGAGCGGGGGCAGACCGGCAGGTAGCTGAAACCGGAGTCCGGGCTATGATGGCACAGGATATTATTGAGGGAACTGCCGCTGTGCTCCGGGAATATGATGCCAGGCCGGCAGGCGGAACGAGTTCCGGTATTCAGACAGAATGAAAGAAGGTAAAAACATGAAATCATACAGCAGAGTTTATGCGGAAGTCAGCCTGGACGCAATCCTTCACAATGTGGCAGGTATGCAGAAGCTCATCGGGCCGGATACCAGGATTATGGCAGTCATTAAAACAGACGGATACGGTCATGGAGCTGTCCCCATCGGAAAAGAGCTGGAGGAACTGGAAGTTATCTGGGGGTATGCCGTTGCCACGGTGGAAGAAGGGGAAATTCTGCGCAGACATAGTCTGAAAAAGCCCATACTGGTACTGGGAGCAGTGTTCCCGGAACAGTACGAGGCCCTTGGGGATTTGGATATCCGCCCTACGGTTTATTCCCTGAAACAGGCCCTGGAACTTTCAGCCTTTGCAGAAAAAGCCGGAAAAGATATTACCTTTCATATAAAAATAGACACGGGGCTGAGCCGGCTTGGATTCCAGGTTACACAGGAAGCGGCAGAGGAGATAGCACAGATTTCAGATATGCCGCATATGATAGCAGAAGGGGTATTTACACATTTTGCCAAATCAGATTCCAGAGACAAGACCATGGCGCAGGAACAGATAGAGCAGTTTCAGAAAATGACGGAAATGCTGGCGGAACGGGGCGTATCGGTTCCCATTCACCATTGCGCCAACAGCGCGGCCATTATTGATTTGCCCCAGGCCAATATGAATCTGGTTCGGGCCGGAATCAGCCTCTATGGCATGTGGCCCTCCGATGAGGTGGAGAAAAAACGACTGGATTTGCAGCCGGTTCTTTCCTTAAAGAGCAGGATTGTGTTCCTGAAAGAACTGGAAAAGGGAAGAACCATCAGTTACGGGGCAACCTATGAGACGGTCGGCAGCCGGAAAATTGCCACCATTCCGGTGGGGTATGGGGACGGGTATCCCAGAAGCCTGTCCAACCGGGGGTATGTGCTGATTCGCGGCAGAAAAGCTCCCATCTGCGGACGTATCTGTATGGACCAGTTTATGGTAGATGTAACCCATATTCCGGGCGTACAGGAGGGAGACGTGGTAACCCTGGTGGGTTCAGACGGGGGAGCCTGCATTACCATGGAAGAAATCGGAGACTTATCCGGCCGGTTCAACTATGAATTTGTCTGCGATCTGGGCAGGCGTATTCCCAGGGTTTACCGGAAGGAAGAGAAGATTACCGAAACCAGAGACTGTTTTGGAGAATAGAATACTTTTGGAATAAACTGTATACACACGAAAAAATTGGGAACAATAGGAAATGAAATCACAGCCGGAACTTCCGGCTGTGGAAATAACCTATAAAGTTTTGGAGTGTGAGAAAAGTGATTATTCATAGAGGAGATATTTATTATGCGGATCTGCGTCCGGTGGTAGGATCTGAACAGGGAGGAATCCGGCCGGTTCTGATTATACAGAATGATGTGGGGAACCGGCACAGCCCTACGGTAATCTGTGCGGCCATTACATCTAAGATGAACAAGGCAAAACTTCCCACCCATGTGGAACTGGAAGCAACGAAATATGATCTGATGAAAGATTCTGTGGTGTTGCTGGAACAGCTCCGCACTATTGACAAACAACGTCTGAAGGACAGAGTCTGCCGGCTGGACAGTGATATTTTGAAAAAAGTAGACAGAGCACTTGAAATCAGTTTGGAATTGTATACATAAATCTTGACTAATATACCCTGAAATGGTATATTTCAAGTGTTTGAGAATACAAATGCAAAAGGAGTAGAAGGGAATGGACGATGGCGGGAGTCCGGTCATAGGACTGATAGTATTTTTTTTGTTGGTGGCGGTAAACGGAGGGCTGTACGGATTTCTGACGGCTCTGGAGGAAATTTCCGAGAGCCGGGTGTCAAAACGGGCGGAGGAAGGCAGTAAACAGGCGGCCTGGCTTTTGAAGGTGATGGATTCGCCTTATAAAATCAGACATACCATACAGGTGATGGTAACATTTGTCAGCGGTGTGTTTGGGATTTATCAGATTCGCCTTCTGGGAAATATTCTGATTCACAGCTTTCTGGAGCAGGGAACGGGGACGGCGCTCAGGGTTCTTTGTTTCGGGCTGGCGGCAGTGACCGGGATTTTTCTTTTTGCAGTGCCGGGAATTATTGCACCTCAGAAAATTGCTGCCAGACGGCCGGAACGATGGCTGTTCGCCCTGGCGGGCGTCATCCATGGCATGACAAATATTCTGAAAATATATATGTATCCGGCCGAAAAGCTGTCCAATCTGGTGGTAAGGATTGCAGGCATAGACCCTGATGCCAGCTTTGATGACGTAACCGAAGAGGAAATTATTTCCATGGTAAAAGAAGGGCATGAGCAGGGAGTGCTGCAGGCCAGTGAAGCAGAGATGATTCACAATATTTTTGCCTTTGATGACAAGGAAGCCAAGGATATTATGACCCATCGCAAACATGTGGCTGCCATTGAGGGAAGGATGCAGCTTAAGGATGTGCTGGAATTTATTCTGGAAGGGAATAATTCCAGATTTCCGGTATACCGGGAGGATATTGATAATATTATTGGTATCATACATATGAAGGATGTTATGATAGAAAGCCGGAAGGGAGAGCGCCTGGACTGGGCAGTGGAAGATATCCCAGGGCTGGTGCGGGAAGCGGTTTTTATTCCGGAGACAAGAAATATCAACGATTTGTTCAAGGGTATGCAGTCCAGAAAAAATCACATGGTAATCGTGGTGGATGAATATGGACAGACAGCCGGAATTGTGGCCATGGAGGATATTCTGGAAGAAATTGTAGGAAATATTTTTGATGAATATGACGAAGAGGAAACCATGATTATCAGCCAGCCGGACGGGAGCTTTCTGATGAATGGCATGGCTCCCTTTGACGAAGTATGCACTATTCTGGATTTGACGCTGGAAGAAGCGGATTATGAGACTCTGAACGGATTTCTGATTTCCCTGATTGGAAAAATACCGGGGGAACACGAACAGTTTGAACTGGACTGTCAGGGATGGCATTTTCATGTATGTTCCGTAAGGGACAAGATTATCCATACGGTGAAAGTGACAAAATGTCCGGAAGCGGAAGAAAACCAGTCAGCAGAATCTTGTCAGAATGACGGGAACGTGATAGAATAATAAAATATAAGGTGGAATGTGCAGTGACCACACACTGACAGCAGGAAACAGCAGGAAAAAGAACAGAAAAGAGGAAACCATATGTCAGGACATTCTAAATTTGCCAATATCAAGCATAAAAAAGAGAAAAATGATGCGGCAAAAGGAAAGATTTTTACAATTATCGGAAGAGAACTTGCAGTTGCGGTGAAAGAAGGCGGGCCGGATCCGGCCAACAACAGCAGACTCCGGGATGTGATTGCAAAAGCCAAGGCCAATAACATGCCCAATGATACCATCGACCGGGGCATTAAAAAGGCAGCCGGAGACGCCGGGTCTGTCAATTATGAATTTGTATCTTACGAAGGGTACGGCCCCAACGGGACGGCCATTATCGTGGACGCTCTGACAGATAATAAGAACCGTACTGCTGCCAATGTAAGAAGTGCATTTACCAAAGGATACGGAAATGTGGGAACACCTGGATGTGTCTCCTACATGTTTGATAAAAAAGGACAGATTATCATTGATAAGGAAGAATGTGATCTGGAGGCCGATGACCTGATGATGACGGCGCTGGACGCGGGAGCAGAAGATTTTTCCGAGGAGGAAGACAGTTATGAGGTAATTACCGACCCGGATGCTTTCAGTGAAGTACGTCAGAAGCTGGAGGAAGCCGGAATTGCCATGGTCTCTGCGGAAGTGACCATGATACCCCAGACCTGGGTGGAACTGACAGATGAAACAGCCATTAAGAATCTGCAGAAAACACTGGATCTTCTGGATGAGGACGATGATGTGCAGGCGGTTTATCATAACTGGGATGAGTAAAAAATCACCGCTTGCGAGTGATTTTTTACGAAGACCTGCTTACAGAAGCGCATTGCAGCTTCTGTAAGAGGGATGGAACAGCGCCTGCGAGTGATTTTTTACGAAGACCTGCTTACATAAGCCTGTTTGGGCTTATGTAAGAGGGATGAAAAGACAGGCCTGCGAGTGATTTTTCAGGAAGACCTGCTTACGGAGCGATTTTAAGAAATCTGCTGGACAGATTGCAATTAATCTATTATAATCTAGTGTATGGAATAAAACAACAAAACTATAGAATCATTAACAGTTCCTCCGCTTATGCAGCTTTACAGGAAGAAAAAGCAGCAGGCGGCTGTTAGATGAAGTATAGGGGGATAAAGATGCGAAATTTAAAGATCGGCACAAAACTTTTAGTAACATTTATGATCATCATTGTTATGTTCTGCGCAACAGTAGTGACTTCCGTTTCAGGATTGCAGGAGAATGCGGAGAAGTATTCTGAATTTTACAAAGTAGGATATCAGATTACAAATAAAGTCATGAGTATGCGCCGCGGGCTGCAGATTATTGTGAAAGACCTTTCTTTTGTTACCATCGAAGATGAACCTGAAAAGACACAGGCCCATCTGGATGATATGGAGAAGGAACTGAAGCTGTTGCAGGAAAATGCCAACTGGCTCTTTGAACATTTTACCGGCGATTCTGAACTGCTGGATACCTTTGCAGATCAGATTGCTGAGGCAGTGGAATTACAGCAGTCTGTAATTGATACCTCCGAAGTAAATATGGATGCGGCCAGAACCATGCTTCTTGACGAATACCAGCCGTTGGTGGACGGTGCCGTAAATACGCTGATAGAAATCAGTGCGGTTGCCGAAGAGAATGCGGAAAAAGATTATGAAGAAACCACAGAAATGCAGAAAACTCTGGTTAATCTGCAGCTTGGACTGGCAGCAGGAGCATTGGTGATTACGCTGATTCTCTCCCTCTATCTGACAAGGGGAATTACCAAACCTCTGCGGGAGGTGGAAAAAGCGGCAGAACAGATTGTGGAAGGCCATTTTGATGTCGAGGTTACATATAAGTCCAGAGACGAACTGGGCAGCCTTGCAAAGACCTTTAAGAATATGACGAATATTCTGGATGATGTCATTTCAGATGCTTCCAGACTTTTAAGCGAGATGGCAAACGGTAATTTTGATGTGCGTACACAGGCAGAAGAACGTTATGTTGGAAATTTCCAGAGTCTGCTGTTATCCATACGTAAATTAAACCGTGATTTAAGTTCTACACTGGGACAGATTAACCGCAGTGCGGATCAGGTGGCTTCCGGTTCTGACCAGGTATCCATCGGTGCGCAGGCCCTTTCTCAGGGTGCTACGGAGCAGGCGGCTGCAGTGGAAGAACTTGCAACTACCATTGCAGGTATTTCCCATCAGGTAAAAGATACTGCAGATAATGCTTTGCTGGCAAGAGACCAGTCCAGTGCTGCCGGCGACGAAGTAGAAGTATGCAATAACCAGATGCAGGATATGATGAATGCCATGGAAGAAATTACCCGTACTTCCAACGAAATCGGTAAGATTATCAAAACCATTGAAGATATTGCTTTCCAGACCAACATACTGGCTCTCAATGCTGCTGTGGAGGCATCCCGTGCCGGAATTGCAGGAAAAGGCTTTGCCGTTGTGGCAGATGAAGTTCGTAATCTGGCCAGCAAGAGTTCCGCAGCTTCCAAAGATACCGCAGAGCTGATTGAAAGTTCCATTAAGGCTGTGGCCCGCGGTACGGAAATTGCAGATTCTACCGCCCAGTCTCTGGTAAAAGTAGTGGAAGAAGTCCGTACGGCTTCCACCAAGGTAGACCAGATTGCAGATGCGGCAGAAGACCAGGCAAGCGCAATCGAGCAGGTAACACTGGGCGTAGATCAGATTTCCAGCGTGGTTCAGACCAACTCTGCAACTGCGGAAGAGAGTGCGGCAGCCAGCCAGGAACTTTCCAACCAGGCAGAGATGCTCAAAGAACTGGTGGCAAAATTCATTTTGCGTGCAGAATATGCCATGGGATCTTCCAATACGGACGGATACGGCAGCGGGACGTCATCCATCAGTCATATAGATTTGGATTAAAACAGAAAAGGGGCTGTTGCACCTGGCGGTGTGGCAGCTTCTTTTTTGTCTTACAGGAAATACTGTGCCACGATAACGTGTGAAAGTATTTCCTGTAAGATAAAGCCCTCCGGGCGGGATGCGCAGCTCGCGGAGAGGAAATTTACAGGAAAAAAGAAGGAAAGTATGGCATATATTTGACATATGTGCTAAAATTGTATAAAAGAAATTTCTGGCAGCCATCTGCATTTTCAAAAGATGACTGTACATATGCAGGAGGAAGCGGTACATGAGTAATTACCAGACAGAGACAAAATGCATTCAGTCCGGCTGGCATCCGAAGCGGGGTGAGCCCAGGGTGCTTCCCATTTATCAGAGTACGACCTTTAAGTACGATACCAGCGACCAGATGGGCAGATTGTTTGATTTGGAGGACAGCGGGTATTTTTATACCAGATTGCAGAATCCTACCAACGATGCGGTTGCAGAGAAAATCTGCGAGCTGGAGGGCGGTGTGGCAGCCATGCTTACGTCTTCCGGACAGGCTGCAAATTATTATGCAGTATTTAATATCTGCGAAGCAGGGGACCATATGGTATGTTCTTCCACAGTATATGGGGGAACTTTTAACCTGTTCGGTGCAACCCTGAAGAAGCAGGGCATAGAATGTACTTTTATTGACCCGGATGCCGGGGAGGAAGAACTGGCACAGGCATTCCGGCCCAACACAAAGTTACTGTTTGCAGAGACCATTGCAAATCCTGCACTGGTGATTCTGGATATTGAGAAATTTGCAAAAGCAGCCCATGAACACGGAGTTCCCCTGATTGTGGACAATACCTTTGCAACTCCCATTAATTGCCGGCCTTTTGAGTGGGGTGCGGATATTGTCACCCATTCCACCACCAAATATATGGACGGCCATGCCATGTGTGTGGGAGGATGTATTGTGGACAGCGGGAATTTTGACTGGAATCAGTACAAAGATAAATTTCCGGGGCTGACTCAGCCGGACCCTACCTATCATGGAATTGTGTATACTGAGAAATTCGGCAAAGGGGCCTATATAACCAAGGCAACTGCCCAGATTATGCGGGATCTTGGCTCCATCCAGTCTCCTCAGAATGCGTTTCTGCTGAATGTGGGACTGGAGACACTTCATCTGCGGATGCCCAGACACTGTGAAAATGCCGCAAAAGTGGCAGAATTTTTAAACAGCCATGAGAAGGTGGCCTGGGTCAACTTTGCCGGACTGAAAGATAACAAATATTATAATCTGGCTCAGAAATATATGCCGAATGGTACCTGCGGCGTGATTTCCTTTGGCTTAAAGGGCGGAAGGAAAGTATCCGTGGAATTTATGGATAAGCTGAACATGATTGCCATTGTCACCCATGTGGCGGACGCCAGAACCTGTGTGCTCCATCCGGCCAGCCATACTCACAGGCAGATGACGGATGAACAGCTTGTGGAAGCCGGAGTTGCGCCGGATTTGATTCGTCTGTCTGTCGGAATTGAGAATGCCCAGGATATCATTGCGGATCTGGCACAGGCGCTGGAAGCCATATCCTGTTAAGCGGGAAATCTTTGAAAAATACAGAAAATAACTGATTTTGGAGGAGTAGCTATGAGAAAAATTCTGTTTGCAGCATCTGAGTGCGTACCATTTATCAAAACAGGAGGACTGGCCGACGTTTGCGGTGCGCTTCCGAAGGAATTTGACAAAAACGACTGGGATATCAGAGTGGTAATCCCAAATTATACCTGTATACCGGAAAAGTGGCGGAATCAGTTTGAGTATGTGACGCACTTTTATATGAGCTGCGGAAGCTATATACAGAACAAGTACGTGGGTGTCCTTCAGTACAAGCTGGATGGAATTACCTATTATTTTATTGATAATCAGGAGTATTTTGACTGCTTTTTGCCTTACGGTGATATCCGTTTTGATGTGGAGAAATTTGTGTTCTTTGACAAAGCGGTACTTTCCATGCTTCCGCTGATTAATTTCCAGCCTCAGATTATTCACTGTCATGACTGGGAGACAGGATTCATTCCGGTTTATCTGAGAACCGAATTCCAGGGAGATATGTTCTTCTGGGGCATGAAATCCATTATGACCATTCACAACCTGAAATTCCAGGGAATATGGGATACCAAAACCATGAAAGGCCTGACGGGATTCCCCACTGATTTATTTGTGCCTGATAAGCTGGAATTCAAAAAAGACGCCAATATGTTAAAGGGCGGCCTGGTATATGCAGATTATATCACTACGGTAAGCGATACCTATGCACAGGAGATACAGACCAATTATTACGGAGAAGGCCTGAACGGCCTGCTTTCCGCAAGGCATATGGATATGCAGGGCATTGTCAATGGTATTGATTACAATGTATACAATCCGGCAACGGATGAAAAGCTCTATGTAAATTATGATGCGGAAAGCCACCGGAAGAAGAAAGCTCTGAACAAGGAGCGGCTGCAGCAGGATCTGGGCCTTGCAGTGGATAAGAAACGTTATATGATAGGGCTCATTTCCCGTCTTACGGACCAGAAGGGGCTGGATTTGATTAACTATGTGATTGAGCGTATTATTGACGATTACACCCAGCTTGTAGTAATCGGTACGGGGGATGCCCAGTATGAAAATATGTTCCGTCATTTTGCATGGAAGTATCCGGATAAGATTTCGGCCAATATCTGCTATTCGGATGATCTGGCTCACAAACTGTACGGTGCGGCAGATGCTTTCCTGATGCCTTCCAGATTTGAGCCCTGCGGATTGACTCAGATGATTTCTTTCCGCTACGGAACGATTCCGATTGTACGTGAGACCGGCGGCCTGAAAGATACGGTACAGCCTTACAATGAGTATGATAATGTGGGAGACGGATTCTCCTTTACCAATTATAACGGAGAGGAAATGTTGAACATTATCAATTATTCCAAACATATTTTCTTTGATAAGAAACGTCAGTGGAATCAGATGATAGACCGGGCCATGGCAAATGATTATTCCTGGAATGCTTCCAAATTCCGTTATGAAGGGCTGTACAAATACCTGATGGGTGAATGTTAGAATTTCATGAAGAATCCCTGCCGCCGAAAGGCAGGCAGTTTCCTGTATAAATTTTCAGCCGGATTCCCATACTAATGCAGAATGAGAAAATTATGCCATCTGCATACAGGAAAGGGAATTTGAATGGAAGAGAATTTAAAACAACAGGAAAAAGAAAAAAATGAAAATGAAGAAATCAAAGATATGGGGCAGCTTACCCTGGAGCAGGGAGAATCCAGACACAGAATTCATCTGCTTTCTGTAATCGGGGAAATTGAGGGCCATGAAACTCTTTCGCCTAATGCCAAAACCACCAAATACGAACACGTCCTGCCGAAACTGGCCTCCATCGAGGATGACGACAGGGTGGACGGAGTGCTGGTTATTATCAATACCGTAGGCGGAGATGTGGAATCAGGACTTGCCATTGCGGAGATGATTGCTTCTCTGAGCAAACCCACGGTTTCGCTGGTATTGGGCGGCAGCCATTCCATCGGGGTTCCGCTGGCTGTTTCCACCGACTATTCCTATATTGTTCCCACGGGAACTATGGTGATTCATCCGGTGCGTCTGAACGGGCTTGTAATCGGGGCGCCTCAGACCTATGACTATTTTCAGCAGATGCAGGACAGAATTACGGGGTTTGTGGCCAGCCACTGTTTTGCCACGCAGGAACAGCTGGAAAACATGATGATGAATACCAGTATGCTTACCAAAGACCTGGGAACCATACTGGTGGGCAGCCAGGCGGTGGCGGAAGGTATTATCAACGAAGTTGGCGGCATTGACGAGGCCATGAAAAGGCTGCATCAGATGATTGATGAAAAGAAAGAAAACAGTGAATCTGCGTAGTGAAGCGCAGCAGAGAGTAAAGGACAGGTGACGCATATGAAGAAATATAAAAGAGCTTCTCTGGAAGTAGAGGCAGTGGAGTATGAACTGGGAAAAGGAATGGAGGACGGCTTTATGCCCTGGACTTCTGTTGTGACCATAGGATGGATTTCAACGGAAAAGCTGATTAAAATCACCCGTGAAGACGGTGTGGTGGTGTGTCCTTTTGTCCAGAACCGGAGAGGCCTTATTTTCCTGAGAGAGGGAGATTATATTATACAGGAAAAGGATATGGAGCGTCATGTGTGTGGAAAGGATAAGTTTTTTAAACGGTTCCTTCCGGCGGAAGAATAGTATTACAGATATTTGTTTTGTACAATTCCGGGCAAATGGAGCGGTTTCGTCAGATTCGGCTGTTTGCCCGGATTTTGTTGCCAGTCCATTGGAAAAAGGAGTACATTTATGTCCCTGCAGTTGATTTTCGGAGGTTCCGGCAGCGGAAAATCCGATTATGTATATAAGAAAATTTTAGAACAGTCCGGCCGGGAACAGGACAGGACCTTTTTTGTTCTGGTGCCGGAGCAGTTTACCATGCAGACCCAGCGGGAGCTGGTAAGACGCCAGGAAAACCACAGTATTATGAATGTGGATGTGGTAAGTTTCCCCAGGCTTGCCTGGCGGATTTTTGACGAACTTGGAATGGAGCATGTAAATGTTCTGGAAGAAACCGGGAAAAACCTGCTGCTGCGCCGGGTGGCCGAAGAACAGCAGGAGAACCTTCAGCTAATCAGAGCCAGTATGAAGAAAACAGGATATATCAGTGAGATGAAATCAGTGATTTCCGAACTGACCCAGTATCGAATCCTGCCGGAACAGCTTGATATCTTTGTTCAGGATGAGGAACAGTCCCCACTGTTTCGCTATAAGATTCAGGATATCCGGACCATGTATCAGGGATTTGCGGATTACCTGGAAGGCCGGTTTATTACAGCGGAAGAACTTCTGGAAGTGCTGGCGAAAGAAGCAGGCAAATCCCGGATTCTGAAAGACGCTGTGCTGGTGCTGGACGGTTTTACCGGGTTTACGCCGGTGCAGTATCATCTGCTGGAGACCTTAATGCGGCTTACCAGGGAAATCCGGGTAACGGTGACGCTGGATGAGCGGGAAGATCCTTTCCGCTGCGAGGGAATTCAGGAGTTGTTTTACATGAGTAAAAAAACCGTTGCTGCCCTTTTGAAAATTGCAGAGGAGAACCGGATTGAAGTGAAAGACCCCTGCTGGATATCCCATACCGGAAAAAGCCGGTTTTCCAAATCTCCCGCCCTGCTGTGGCTGGAGCAGAATCTGTTCCGGCCCCGGCCAGGGGCCTGTCCCGGTGACGCGGGCCGGGAAATCAAACTGTATTCACTGATGAACCCAAGGCAGGAGCTTCAGTTTATTGCCAGGGAAATCCACAGGCTGGTACGGGAGCATAAGTATCGGTACAAAGATATTGCCATTGTGTGCGGAGACGTGGAAATGTACGGGAATTATGCCAGGGAAATTTTTGCTGCATATGAAATCCCCCTGTTTCTGGACGCCAGGAAAAATATCGTCTTTCATCCCATGACAGAATTTCTAAAACAGGCTCTGAGCATGACAGAACAGGATTTTTCCTATGAAACAGTGCTCGGTTATCTGCGGTGCGGCCTTTGCGGCTGGAATGTGGAGGATGTGGATTTACTGGAAAATTATCTGCTGGCAGAGAATATCCGGGGACTGAAAAAATGGCGGAAAGTCTGGGTGCGCCGGGGCCCGGTACAGAATCAGGAAGAACTGGAACGCATAAACGTACTGCGTGCCAGGCTGGTGGAGGAATTTGAGCCTTTATGGGAGATTTTCCATAAAAAAGAAGGAAAATACCACACTGTCCTGGAAGCATCCAGGGAATTGTACCTGCTGCTCTGCCGGCTGGAAGTGGAGGAGCAGTTAAAGGGATATGAGGAGCGGTTTCAGGCAGAGGGAGAGACTGCTCTGGCAAAAGAGTATGCCCAGATTTATAAGATTGTCATGGATTTGCTGGATAAGATGGTGGAACTTCTGGGGGAAGAACGGATGAGCGTCCGGGAATACCGGGAAGTACTGGAGGCAGGGCTGGAGGCTGCTGCGGTAGGCATTATCCCGCCGGGATATGACCGGGTTGTATTCGGAGATATTGAGAGAACCAGACTGTCGGATATTAAAGTGCTGTTTTTCGCAGGGGTCAACGACGGGCTGATTCCCAAAGCTGCGGAACACGGCGGAATTATTTCCCAGGCGGACCGGGAATGTTTTGCAGCCCATGGCATGGAGCTGGCTCCCACGGACCGGGAGCGGAGCTTCATCCAGAAATTTTATCTGTACCTGAACCTGACCAAACCGTCGGAAAAACTGTATATCACCTGGTTTCGGGTGAGCCAGGACGGAAAGGAAACCAGAAAATCCTATCTGGTCAGCACCATCCTGAAAATGTTTCCGGAGCAGAAGCCTGAGCGGATGGAGGAGGCTTTCGGCCTGCAGCAGATTGTCACGCCGGGGAGCAGTCTGAAATTCTTTGTGGAAGGGCTGAAACTGGCCAGACAGGGAACGGTATATCCGGAGTGGAAAGGGCTTTATCAATGGTATATGAGCCAGGATTCCTGGCGGGAAAAGCTGCTTCCCTTTCTGGACGCAGTGTTTTATCAGTATCAGGCCAGGCCCATGAGGTCGGAAATTACCAGAGCGTTGTACGGTACGGTGCTGGAAAACAGCGTGACACGTCTGGAGCAGTTCAGTGCCTGTGCGTTCCGGCATTTTCTCCAGTATGGACTGAAGCTGGAAGAGCGCAGACTGGGAGAATTTGCCCCTGTGGATATGGGAAACATGTTTCATGAGGCGCTGGAGCGGTATTCCCACCACATGGAGAGGGCCGGATACCACTGGTTTGACGTACCGGAAGAAGTGGAAGAAGAACTGATGGAACGTGCTGTGGAGGAAACGCTGGGAACGGGATTTGACAGTATGCTGTTCCAGGAAGCCAGAACGGCATATCTGGTGGAACGGATGAAGCGGATTCTGAAACGTACGGTCCAGGCCATTGCAGAGCAGATTAAAACCAGCCATTTTTCCCCGGAAGGCTATGAGATATCCTTTTCTTTTGCGGAACATCTGGACGCGGTGAATTTTACTCTGAGCGAGGAAGAAAAAATGCGGCTGCGGGGGAGGATTGACCGGATTGATACGAAAAAGACAGAACAGCAGGTGTACGTGAAGGTGGTGGACTACAAGTCCGGAAACCGGGAATTTCAGCTGCTGTCTCTGTATCATGGACTGCAGCTGCAGCTTGTGGTATACATGAATTCTGCGGTGGAACTGATGAAACGGAAGTACCCGGAGAAAGAAATAGTTCCGGCGGGCATGTATTACTATCATCTGGACGACCCCATGATCAACGGCCAAAGGGGGATGACTGACGAGGAAATCCAGGAACAGATTCTGGAGGAGCTGAAGCTGAAAGGGGTTGCTGGGGAGGAAGAGGACGCCAGTGTCAGCAGGAAAACCCAAAAAGCCGGAAAAGAGGAATTTCAGGTACTGTCCCGGTATGTGAACCATAAAATCCAGGATATCGGAAGGAAGATTTTTGACGGAGAAATCGGGGCCAGCCCTTACCAGCTGGGCGACCAGACCGGCTGTGATTACTGTCCCTATCACGGAATCTGCGGGTTTGACAGCGCAGCTCCCGGCTGTGATTACCGGAAGCTGGAACATATACGGGATGAAGAGGAAATTCTGGAAAAAATGCGGCGTACCATGGAAGACGGGCAATTATCCGGAAATCTGAAACAGGGAAAGGAGAGACGGAAATGAAGCCAGAATGGAGTCCGCAGCAACGACAGGTCATTGATTTGAGGAACCGGAATCTGCTGGTATCTGCAGCGGCGGGAAGCGGCAAGACGGCTGTGCTGGTGGAGCGGATTATACAGAAAATTATGGATGAAAACCATCCCACGGATATTGACCGTCTTCTGATTGTGACCTTTACCAATGCGGCGGCATCGGAAATGCGGGAGCGGATTGGAACTGCCATTGAGCAGGCCCTGGAAAAGCAGCCGGAAAATGTCCGTCTGCAGCGGCAGCAGACGCTGTTACATAACGCGCAGATTACCACCATACACAGTTTCTGTCTGTATGTGATTCGCAATTATTTTCACCGGATTGAGCTGGACCCGGAATTTCGGGTGGCAGAAGAAGGGGAGCTGAAGCTGCTGAAAAGCGATGTGCTGGACAGGGTGCTGGAGCAGTATTATCAGGAAGCAAAACCGGAATTTCTCACTTTGTCGGAAACCATCGCCACAGGCAAAACCGACGAACCTCTGAAAGAAACAATCTTAAAGCTGTTTGATTTTGCCATGAGTTATCCCTGGGTGGAAGAATGGCTGGAAAATTGCAAAAAGCCTTTTCAGGTAAAGACGCCGGAGGAATTTGAAAGGCTCCCTCTGGCGGAGGAACTGCTGTCTTACCTGCGCAGTATTACCGGACAGTGGGCTCTGCAGATGAAAATATGCCGGGAACTCAGCCTGGAGGAGGACGGGCCTCAGATGTATGCGGAGCTTTTGTCCAGGGAGACGGAAGCCATGGAGCGAATCGAAAGCAGCAGCACATATCAGCAGTATTACGAGAGAATCCGGGGGTTTTCTTTCGGGCGGCTGGCGGCTGCCCGAAAATACAGCGGCGACCCTCGGAAAAAAGAACAGGTGCAGAAGCTGCGCAACGAAGTGAAAAGTTCCGTGAAAAAAGTCACCGGGCAGTTTTTTTTCCAGAATCCGGAAGAAATGATTGCAGATTTGGGGAAAAACCGCCCGACGGTGGATATGCTTATTGAAGTTACTCTTGCATTCCTTCATGGATTTGCGGAGAAAAAGCGGGAGAAAAACCTGTTGGATTTTAATGATCTGGAGCATTTTGCACTGAAAATTCTGGTGGATGAAACCACCCATGAACCTTCCCGCACTGCGGCGGAGCTGCGGAAAAATTATGAAGAAATCATGATTGACGAATATCAGGATTCCAATTATGTGCAGGAAACAATTCTGAAAGCAGTATCCAGGGAAGCGGAACACAGCAACAATATTTTCATGGTGGGGGATGTAAAACAGAGTATTTACCGTTTCCGTATGGCCAGGCCTGAGCTGTTTATGGAAAAATACAATTCCTATACTCAGGAAGACAGTCCGAATCAGAGAATTGATTTGTATATGAATTTCCGCAGCAGGCCCCAGGTGATTCAGACCGTAAACGATATTTTTTACCGTATTATGAAAGAAGATATCGGGAACATTACCTACAGCAAACAGGCGGCTCTGTATCCCGGAGCCTCTTTTCCGGAAGGGGAAGAAGGCATATTTGACACCAGATTTCTGGTTGTGGAGCCGGAGGAAGACAGGAAAGAGCAAAGTGTGCAGGAACTGGAAGCCAGAGCAGTTGGCATGGAAATTCAGAGACTGATGAAAGAGCAGCAGGTAACATCACAGATGAAAGGCGCAGAACAGCCGGGGAGTTTCCGGCCGGTCCGATATTCCGATATGGTGATTTTGCTGCGTTCCATGACCGGCTGGGCAGATACCTTCGGAAAAGTGCTGGGTGAAATGGGAATTCCGGTGCGGGCAGCTTCCGGGACAGGATATTTTTCGGCAGTGGAAGTGCAGACCGCATTGAATCTGCTGCGGATTCTGGACAATCCCAGACAGGATATCCCCATGGCCTCTGTGCTGGCTTCCCCCATTGTGGGGCTGACCGGAGAGGACCTGGCATTGATACGGACCGCCTTTCCCGGCGAAAAATTTTACCAGGCGGTGATGCATTTTTCGGAAAAAAATGGGGAAAGGGACGAAACTCAGACGCCTGCGGACGCCGGGACAGGGCCGGAAGGCCGGGAACATACGGGAAAAGGCTGTATGCTGTCACGGACACAGCAGAAGAAGCTGACCGCTTTTCTGGAATTGCTGGATAAATTCCGGCGGAAAGTCAGTTACACCCCCATCCATGAGCTGCTGTACCAGGTACTGGAGGAAACGGGGTATCAGGCCTACGTGTACGCCCTTCCCGGCGGCCAGGTAAAGCAGGCCAATCTGGAAATGCTGGTGGAAAAAGCCATCGCCTATGAAACCACCAGTTATCGGGGACTGTTTCATTTTATCCGTTATATGGAGCAGCTTCAGAAGTACGAGATGGACTTTCCCATGGCAGAGGGGGAGGAAGCAGAGGATGCGGTGCGGATTATGAGCATTCACAAGAGCAAAGGCCTGGAATTTCCTGTGGTTTTCGTATCGGGCCTCGGAAAAATGTTCAACAGCCAGGATGTGCGGGAGCGGGTGGTGCTCCATCCCCGGCTGGGTATCGGCATGGATGTGGTGGACTGTAAACGCCGCCTGCGGACGCCGGGGCTTACCAGACAGTTCCTGGCCAGAAAGATTACCATGGAAAATGTGGGAGAAGAACTGCGTGTGCTGTATGTGGCTCTGACCAGAGCCAGGGAAAAGCTGATTTTGACGGGGGTTCTGAAAAAGGCGGAAGAAAAAATCGCCGCTGTGAGCCCCGTCACCTCAGAGGACGGATTTCTCACCTTTCTGAGCCGGTTAAACAGCAATACGTTCCTGCAGTTTTTATTGCTGGCAGGAGCCTGCAGCCCTCAGTCCTGTCCCGTTGCTATTATAAAACAGGCAGAACTGGAAGCCGGAGAAGTGCAGCAGGCGGCAGAAGACGGCCTGACAGGCATTGAACTTCTGGCCGGTCTTGAGGAGGCGGATACGGAGTGGCAGGAAAAGGTGGCACAGCGCCTGACCTGTACCTATCCCTTTGAAGAAGAAGTCACCATGAAAACAAAAGTATCCGTATCAGAGCTGAAGCATCGGATTCTGGACCGAATTCTGGCAGAGGAAGAAGGAGAACCGGAAATTCCCGCAGCCACAGATGAAAAACGGGCCGGGAACTTTCAGGAGGAGACGGAGTCGGAGGAAGAAACACCGCCGGAAACGTCGCCGGAAAAAGAACGTTGTGTACCGGCTTTTATGGAAGGCGTGCAGGAAGAAAATACAGGGGCCAGACGGGGAACCGCCATGCATCGTGTACTGGAATGCTATGATTTTACCGAAAATCCGGAGAGCCTGGAAGAACAGCTGCAGAGAATGGAAGAGGAACAGAAAATCAGCCGGGAACTGCTGGATTTGATTTCCGTTCCTTCTCTGAAAAAATTCCTTCGCACCGGGCTGGGCGTCCGGATGAAGCAGGCGGCAGAAGAGAAAAAGCTGTGCCGGGAAAAGCCCTTTGTGATGGGAAAGAAAGCCTGTGAAGTGCTGAAGGAAAGCAGCAGCGGGGAAATGATACTGATACAGGGAATTATTGACGTGTTCTTTGAGGAAGAGGACGGGATTGTACTGCTGGATTATAAGACAGACCATGTGAAGAACGGGCAGCAGCTTGCGGACCGTTACCGTCTTCAGCTGGATTTGTACCAGGAAGCCATTGAGCGGGCGGTGGGAAAGAAGGTAAAGGAAAAACTGCTGTATTCCTTCTGCCTGGAAGAGGCGGTTCCCGTATAAGCCGGATATCATTCTGGGGTTTAGAAGATATGTGCCGCACAGCTCAGTCATTTTAAAGTAAGGAGGAACAGATTATGATTTTGGAACCGCAGAAACTGAAAATCTGCCAGGAGACAGTAACGTTACGCAGCGCAGAGGAGGAAGACGCAGAAGAGCTGATTACTTACCTGAAAACAGTATCGGCAGAGACGCCCTTTCTTATCCGTGAACCGGAAGAAGTCACCCTTACCCTGGAGCAGGAGAGACAGTTTATCCGGAATGCGCAGCAGTCTCAGCGGGAACTGATACTCCTGGCCTTTGTACAGGGAGAACATGCGGGCAACTGTTCCGTATCGGCCCTGGGCTCTTATTCCCGCTATGCCCACCGCTGCAGTATGGCCATTGCACTGTACCGGAAGTATCAGAACAGAGGCATTGGAACCGCCATGATGGAAACAGCCCTTCAGACAGCAAAACAGATGGGATATGAGCAGGCGGAACTGGAGGTGGCAGCCTCCAATCAGGGAGCATTGCACCTGTATGAAAAACTGGGCTTTCAGACATACGGAACCTTTCCTGACAATATGAAATATAAAGACGGAACATATGAAGACAGTTGCTGGATGATGAAAAAGATAGTATAATATCGAGAGATATTATACTGCCCGAATGGGCATGGGCCGCCATAAATAAATTGCGAAGCAATTATGGCATAATTTGCCTTGAGGAGGGGCCCGCCGAAGGTGAGAGGAGACCTGAAGGCCTTTGCCCTGGAAGTTTTGAAGGAGGGAAAAAAATGAACGTACAGATTGAAAAAATTGTACCGGATGGATTTGTGTTTGAAAAAGAACAGAACCTGGTACACGGAACGAGAAACGGTATGGAACTGCTGATTCTGCCCATGGTGTCGGAAGAACAGTTCCGGGTACAGCTTTACGCAGATGTGAACAGCAGCAGTGAAAAAGAAAATTTCCTGAGGTATCTGTCCACCTTGCAGCAGCGTTATTCCTTTGTACAGTTTGCAGGTTTTAACGGTGTGGACATGGTTTCCGTTCATGTATCTTCGGAAGCCCAGGCAGATAAGGAAAATCTGACCCTTGTGGTTTCCGAGCTTGCGTCAGAATGTGAGAGATGCGGCATACATAACTGCTGTTCTTACTGCAGAAGGGCGCTTCCGGTGCGTGCGGCAGTGGTAGACCAGGTTCCGTCTGTAATCTGCCGGGAATGCGAGCAGCAGTTATCCGGTCACACAGAAGGCAAAAAAGAAAATCTGCCTCTGGGCGTAATCGGAGCAATCATCGGAGCGCTGGTGGGATCTGTGCTGTGGGTAGTACTGGGACAGGTGGGATTTATTGCCGGAATTGCCGGATATGTTATTGTGTTCTGCGGAATGAAAGGCTATGAATTTCTCGGAAAAGAACTGTCCAAAACAGGCATTGTACTCTGCGTCATTCTTTCTTTTCTGATGATTATCGGAGCAGAAATGACGTCTCTGGCCATTACCATTTACAGAGAATGGGGCAGGATGTATGCGCCTACCATAGGGGCTGCATTCAGCTGGATTCCGGAACTGATGCAGGAGTCGGAGCTGGCACTGGCAGTGGCAAAGGACCTGGGCATAGGATATCTTCTTGCTATCTGGGCAAGCTATTCTTCCGTAAAGAATATCTGGAATCAGGTAGCGGAAAAACAGAAAGTACATACCATTGAAAGGTTTTGATACGTGCTATGAAATACAGACTGGTTCTGGCTTCCGCTTCGCCCCGGCGGAAAGCCCTGTTAGAACAGGCAGGGGCAGAATTTGAAATTATTCCGGCCAGGGGAGAGGAAATACTCACCGTTACTGAGCCGGAGCAGGCTGTGCTGGAGCTGTCCAGACAGAAAGCGGAAGAAGTGGCCAAAAGGCTGTCCGGTCATTCTTTCCATGGAGCAGAACAGAAGGAGCCCGAAGGAAAAGGGAAGGAAACGGGGGATATGGAACACACAGCGGTTCTGGGGGCCGACACGGTGGTGGCCTTTGAGGGGCAGATACTGGGAAAGCCGAAAGATAAGGCAGACGCATTCCGTATGCTTCGTATGCTTTCCGGCAATACCCACAGTGTATTTACCGGAGTGACAGTAATTGCGGGAACCGGCGGAGCGGAAAAAATTATTTCCTTTGCAGAGGAAACGAAAGTTACCATGTACCCCATGACAGAAGAACAGATTCAGGCTTATGTGGACACAAAAGAGCCCATGGACAAGGCGGGGGCTTACGGAATTCAGGGAAAGTGCGCGGTTTATATTGAAAAAATCGCAGGAGATTACAACAACGTGGTGGGTCTTCCGGTGGCGGCACTTTATCAGAAATTAACAAAATCAGGCATTGAAATTTTATAAAAATCATACTATCATAGAATCAAAAAAAGGAGGGATTAATATGAATGAGTATGATGAAATCTGTCTGGAATATTTTTTAAAACATCAGCTGCAGTTATTTGATGAAAAAGTAGCGGAGAACCTGGAAGAAGCGGAAGAATTCTTAGAGGACTGCATGGCAGTGGTATGCGAGAATATCCGGGAAGTAAGAACATATTTTGAGGAAGAAGGTGCAGATATCGGCCAGATGAGCGATGAGGATCTGGAAGAAGCATCGGAAGTGTTTGTGCTGCCGGACGGAAGATACCTGGTGGTGGAAGCATAAAACAGGAGAATACGATGGAAAACTATGATGTAATTATTGTGGGAGCCGGGCCTTCCGGTATTTTCTGTGCATATGAGCTGATTCATCGGAAGCCGGATATCCGGGTACTGATGCTGGAAAAGGGAAGAAGGATTGAGGAACGCCAGTGCCCCAAACGCAAAACGAAAGTCTGTGTGGGCTGTAAACCCTGTGCCATTACCACAGGATTTGCAGGAGCCGGGGCTTTTTCCGACGGAAAGCTGTCCCTTTCTCCGGATGTGGGCGGAAATCTGCCGGAAATCCTGGGGTATGACAAAGCAGTGGAACTGATTCGGGAATCCGATGAGATTTATCTGAAATTCGGTGCGGACGCCAGTGTTTACGGAGTGGGAAAGGAAAAGGAAATCCGGGAAATACGCCGCAAAGCCATCAATGCCAATCTGAAACTGGTGGAATGTCCCATCCGCCATCTGGGCACAGAGGAAGGCTATAAGATATATATGCGCCTGCAGGAACATCTGCTGGAGCAGGGAATTGAGATGAAATTCCGCACCATGGTGGAGCATATTCTTGTGGAGAACGGCAGAGCGGCAGGTGTGGTGACCGATACCGGAGAGACATTTTACGGAACAGAGATTGTATGCGCCGTTGGAAGAGAGGGAGCAGACTGGTTCAGCCATGTATGCCGGGAACAGAATATCGAGACAAAAGTAGGTACGGTGGATATTGGCGTTCGGGTGGAAGTCCGGGACGAGGTTATGGAATTCCTGAACCAGAACCTTTATGAAGCCAAGCTGGTATATCACACGCCTACCTTTGATGATAAAGTGAGGACATTCTGTACCAATCCTTCCGGAGAGGTGGCTACGGAATACTATGATAACGGCCTGGCAGTGGTGAACGGCCATGCCTATAAATCACAGGATTTAAAAACCAGTAATACAAATTTTGCACTGCTGGTTTCCAAAAATTTTACGAAGCCTTTTAAGACGCCCATCGAATATGGAAAACAGATTGCCCAACTGTCCAATATGCTATGTGACGGAAAGATTCTGGTGCAGACCTTCGGTGATTTCCGCCGGGGAAGACGCACCACAGAAGAACGTCTGTGCAGAAATAATCTGATACCCACTTTAAAGGATGCGGTACCGGGGGATTTGTCTCTGGTATTTCCCCATCGTATTATGGTAGATGTTGAGGAAATGATTTTTGCACTGGACAAAGTGACGCCGGGGATTGCCAGCGATGAGACACTGCTCTATGGAGTGGAAGTAAAATTTTATTCCAATAAAGTGGTGGTAAACCGGGAGTTTGAGACAAATGTTCCGGGTCTGAGAGCGGTCGGTGACGGCGCTTCCGTAACCAGAGGGCTGCAGCAGGCTTCTGCAAACGGGTTGAGCGTGGCCCGCAGTATTCTGGATAAAATGTAAATTAGCAGGTGAAAATACCAATGAAAAGATATAAAGATACACAGGGAAATTTTATCCGTATCAGAAGATATGGGATTCTGGCAGCCTGTATGCTGATTCTGCTGCACCTGTCAGGGTGTAAACTGGGGAATACCCAGGTTATGGTGGGCGGCGGTTTCAGTGACAACGAAGTGTTTAAAATGAAGGACACGGTCTGTACCCTGCCGGAGGCCAGAGTTGTGCTTACCAATTATCAGAACATGTATGCCACCATGTACGGCATTGATTTGTGGAACCATGAATTTCCGGACAATGATCTGGAAACATATGTAAAAGATCTGACTATTTCCAGACTGGCTCAGATTATGGCGATAGATTTTCTGGCAGAAGAAAAAGGAATTAAGCTGTCAGAGGAGGAAGAACAGAAAATAAAAGAGGCTGCAAAAGAATATTTTGATTCTCTGAATGATGTGGAACTGGAGTATATGCATGTGAAACAGGGAGATATAGAAGTGCTTTATACCCGATACGGACTTGCCAATAAGCTCTACACCCATCTGACGCAGGGCGTGGATGATGAAGTCAGCGACGATGAGGCCAGAATCATGGAGGCCCAGCAGATTTTCGTGGTGGACGATGAGAAAGCCAGAACAGTGGAAAAGCAGCTGAAGGATGGCTCTGATTTCCTTTCCGTAGCCAATGTATATAATGAAGCGCCGGAAACAGAGGTTACTTTTGGAAGAACAGATGTTCCTCCTGAGGTGGAGGAAGTGGCTTTTTCTCTGGAAAATGATCAGGTCAGCGACCGGATAGTGACAGACAAGGGCAGCTATTTTCTGAGATGCATCAACCATTATAATCAGGAAAAAACAGACGACCACAAATCCGTAATTCTGGAAAAGCGGAGAAAAGAAGCCTTTGACGACGTATACAGTGAATTTCTTGCCACACTTTCTTCTGAATTTAATGAAGACGTATGGAAAGAAGTAAAAGTGGAGGTAAAGAAAGAAGTAAAGACAGACAGTTTCTTTGATGTATATGAGAAGTACTGCAACTGGTGAAATGATAAATATCAGTATGTAAAAGCCAACAGGGGCTGCCGCAAAATTTTGTGACAGCCCCCTTTATCATACGGGAGATTCTGGGGGATTTCCCGTATGATAAGAGAATCAGGGCTGCTGGATTTTGTGTGAAACCGTCACAAACTGCTCGGTAAACTGCTGATAGGGACAGGGCTTTCCAAAATAAAATCCCTGGATATAGTCGGGAGAGAGGTTCTGAATCCGATTCCGCTCATCCTCCGTTTCGATTCCCTCCACGCAGACGTTCAGGTTCAGAGTATGTACCATACCGCTGATTAAGTCCAGCAGATTGTATTCATAGTCGTTGGCCAGGGCTTTGGCAGTGAAAGAGCGGTCTATTTTGATAATGTCCGGCCGCAGGTCATGGAGATAATGGAAGTTGGAATATCCGGTTCCAAAATCGTCCAGGGCAAGGCGGATACCCTTTTCTTTTAATTTTGCCAGAAGCCTGGTGAAATGAGGATTGGATTCCAGCAGGCCGCTTTCCGTCAGTTCTACAATGACATTGGAAGGAGAAACTTCCTGTTTTGCCGCGGCGGTTACGATTTCATTGATGATATCGCTTTTTATTACCTGCACATAAGATACGTTGATGCTGATGCGGAAATCAGGAATCCAGGTCAGAATCTTTTTGCAGGCGGCAAGAGACTGCTCCAGCATCCAGCGCCCCACCGGGATAATCAGTCCTGTTTCCTCCAGAATGGGAATAAATTCTCCCGGAGAAATCATATTGCCTTCCGGAGAGTGGAAACGCATCAGAGCCTCCGCTCCGTATAATGTATTGGAATTGGCATGGAACAGGGGCTGGAAATAGGCCTCAAAGCCCTTACAGTCATCGTAAACAGCCTGGCGCAGAAACTGAGTGAGCCTTTTTCGTTTCAGAAACTGTTCATAATCTTCTCCCTGGAACCGATAGCAGCGGTTTTTGCCCTGGCGTTTGGCTTCGTTCAGAGAAAATTCCGAGAGCTTCATTACGTTGGTGTAGGCGAAATCTGTGATATTGGAGGTTTCCAGAATGCCTCCGGATATGGTAAACACTGCTTCATAGTGATTTTCTTCCACAAAACGCACAATGTTCTGCTGAATCTGTTTGTATAATTTTCCTGCTTCCTGGTAAGTTCCTCCCTGAAAATCCAGAACCAGGAATTCATCTGCCACCACCCGGTAGAGCTTCTGGGCGGGAGTGATACATCTGGCAATGCATTCTGCGGTCCGGCGCAGAACCATATCTCCGTATTCAATGCCCAGTTTTTCATTGATTTCCTTAAAATCATCCATGCCAAGGCGCAGCAGAAATCCTTCCGGAAAAGGAGTCGGAGTCTTGTGCAGCCAGGACTGGAGGCTGGAAGAACCCAGAAGTCCGCTTACGTTGTCTGCTTTCTGTCTGGCGCCGATTTCATTGATACAGCCAATCATGTACAGAGCCTGTTCCTTATTCCGTACCACATAGCCCCGGCAGTTAATCCAGACAGGCTGTCCATCCAGATCCAGCCAGCGGTATTCCAGATTGTGAAAACTGCGTTCTCCGGCCAGCAGCTCGTTCAGATCCTCCTGTAACGGCTCTAAATCCGGAGGATAGACAAACAGTCCGTGGGTGCGCACCACATCCCGAAAGGTGTTATCCGGAATGGAAAAACGCTGTTTGGCATGGGGGGATATATAATAAAAATCATTGATAAAATCATAGACATACAGGTAATCGTCCATGCATGGGTGCAGCAGGTTGATGACGTTGCAGAGCTGTTCTACGGTAATTTCCTGAAAATTTCGCTCCAATTTTCATTCCTCCTGTAAAAATTTTCCTTTTCGTTCTATTCAAAACAGTTATCTCTATTATATTTGATATTTTTGTGAAATGCAACAGCTATTTATGCACAAAAACCGTATGCAAACAGCAGATTGTACAAAAATCTGCTGTCTGAGAAAGGAATGGGTTCCGGAACAAAGCAGACAGATTCGATGCAGCTTTCCACTTTCACGTATTAGTGTGACAAGGTCTTTCCTGTAGAAAAATGTAAAAACCCCATCACAGAGGGATGGGATTTTTACGTGTAACAAAGCATGTTTGCCCTGTAAGTTATTTTGCCAGAAGCATCATAATCTGATTGCTTCTTGATACAAATTTGCTCATGGCTTCTGTGGACAGAGGATGGTTGCTCAGCACAGCCAGATCGTAAAGCTGTTCGCAGAACACAGGTACATGTTCGGAGTCTTTGTTGTTCAGGATGTACTGTACCAGTTCATTGCCGGTATTTAATACCAGTGTCTGGTCTCCTCCGAACATGGAAGCATCCATGCCCGCCATACCGTACATTTTCATCATATCCTGCATTCTCCGTCCTTCTTCTGAGAGGGTGATGACAGAGGCAATATCTGCATTTTTCAGTTTTTCCACGGAAACGTTCAGGGTTTCATTGCCAAGGGCTTTGCGGAAGGTTTCCGTCAGGGACTCTTTCGCCTCTTTCAGTTCTTCTTCGGAAACTTCTTCTTTCAGAGATTCCGTTAAATCTGCGTCAATGCGGACAAATCTGATTTTCTCATTTCTGCGCTCCAGCTGAGTGATGAAGGAGGTATCAATATTATGGTCCAGAATTACCGCATCCATGCCCTGTTCTTTGAACATGTTAATGTACTGTCCCTGCTGCTGAACATCTGTCACATAGTAAACAGGTCTGCGGGTGTCTTTTTCTTCTGCTTCGGAATTATCTGTCTGTTCCGTTTCAGAGGAATCATCTGCCTGTTCCCCTTCTGAAGAAGCGTCAGCTTCCGCATCTTCCACTTTCAGGCATTCCGGAAGGGTCAGGTATTTGTCTTCCAGGTTCTTAAAGAGAATGTAATCGTTCATTTTATCGCAGAATTTTTCATCTTTCAGGCAGCCGAATTTGATAAATGGGCTGATGTCATCCCAGTATTTTTCGTAGGATTCCTTATCGGTTTTGCACATGCCGCTCAGTTTGTCCGCTACCTTTTTGGTGATGTAATCTGAAATCTTCTGAACAAAGCCGTCGTTCTGCAGTGCGCTTCTGGACACATTCAGAGGCAGATCCGGGCAGTCGATAACGCCTTTTAACAGCATCAGGAATTCCGGAATGACTTCTTTGATGTTGTCGGCGATAAATACCTGGTTGTTGTACAGTTTGATGGTTCCCTCAATGGAATCGTATTCCGTGTTGATTTTCGGGAAATACAGAATTCCTTTCAAATTAAAGGGATAGTCCATGTTCAGATGAATCCAGAACAGAGGCTCTTTGTAATCCTGGAATACTTTCCGGTAGAAGGTTTTGTATTCTTCGTCGGTACATTCGTTGGGATGTTTGCTCCAGAGGGGATGGGTATCGTTTAAGGCCACCGGACGTTTTACAATTTTGGCTTTTTCTGTCCGAGGGGATACCTCCACCTGTTCTTTGGTTCCGTCTTCCTGTTCTTTTTCCTCAAATCTGGCTTCTTCCACGATAGTCTCAATGACAGTATCTTTTTCCGTTACCTCATCGGCAGGGATGGTCTCGTATTCAGGTTCGGCATTTTCTTTTTCCAGGTAAATCGGGGTGGGCATGAAAGAGCAGTATTTCTCAATAACCTCCCTTGCCCGGTATTCATTGGCGAACTCCAGGCAGTCTTCGTTCAGGAACAGGGTAATTTCCGTTCCAACGGTATCTTTAGAGCCGTCGGACATGTCAAATTCTGTGCCTCCGTCGCATTCCCAGTGAACCGGAACCGTGTCTTTCTGCCAGGAAAGAGAGTCAATGTGCACTGCGTCCGCCACCATGAAAGCAGAGTAGAAGCCCAGTCCGAAATGGCCGATAATCTGTTCTTCGCTGGCCTTGTCCTTGTATTTTTCCAGGAAATCCGTAGCGCCGGAAAAAGCAATCTGGTTGATGTATTCTTCCACTTCGTCGGCAGTCATGCCAAGACCGTTATCAATGAATTTCAGTGTTTTTTCCTCCGGGTTTACCACAATGCGGATTTTTGGCTCAAAATCCTGAGGCAGGTCGTATTCCCCCATCAAATCCAGCTTTTTTAACTTGGTAATGGCGTCGCACCCGTTGGAAATCAGTTCCCGGTAGAAAATGTCATGGTCAGAATACAGCCATTTTTTTATAATAGGAAAAATGTTGTCACTGTTAATGGAAAGGTTTCCATGTCTGTTGCTCATAATGATTACACTCCTTTATTGTTTTCTATGCAAAAATTATAACCTGAAATAGATTGTAATCCCTGATTTTTAAAAAGTCAACAGAAAATTAGCACTCTTTTTAAATGAGTGCTAACAAAATGCGGAAAACCCGGAAAAATCAGGGGTTTGGACAATTATTAAAAGTTTATAAACAAAATAATACTTCCATGAAAGCTCTGTTTTGTTTATACTGTAACCAGGAATCGGAAGAATTTTCATGAATGCAAAGGAGAAAAAGGGATGTGGATGTTGATTTTGGGAGCTTTGCTCCTGGGAACACTGTTGGGGATTGTGTATCTTGCGAGCAGATTTTCCGGATTTTCTGTGGTGAGCAGGTGGGCGGGGAAGGGGAAATTTTTTCGGTTTGTGCCGGGGCTTATTCCTGTTCTGCTGATTCTTGGGGGCACAGGTCTGGCTCTGGGGCCCATCAATGGAGAAATCTGTATCCTGCACATGGTGGTAATCTGGCTGCTGTGCGACGGAATCAGCCGTCTGCTGGAAAAGATGCGGAGGAAAGAGTTTTTGAGATATTATGCCGGCGTCGCGGCAGTGGTCATCACGGCGGCGTATCTTTCCTGGGGCTGGTACCAGGCGAATCATGTCTGGCGCAAAGAGTATACGCTGGCGACGGAGAAACAGGTGGGAAGACTGCGGGTGGTACAGTTTGCAGATTCCCATGTGGGAAATATCCTTTACGGGGAAAAATTTGCGGAGCAGGTAAAAGCCATACAGTCTGAAGAACCGGATATTGTGGTGATAACAGGGGACTATATAGATGACGATACTTCAAAACCGGATATGGTTGCCGCATGTGAGGCTCTGGGCACTCTGAAAACAACTTATGGGGTGTATTATGTGTTCGGGAACCATGACAGGGGGTATTACGGTCCGGAGTACCGGGGCTACAGCGGGGAGGATCTGATCGCGGAGCTGGAGAAAAATCATGTGACGGTGCTTCAGGACGATGTGGCGGAACTGGACGACCGTTTTTATCTGATTGGAAGGCAGGACCGTTCCGGAGACGGTCAGGGAGGAGGAAGGGCTTCCATGAAAGAACTGACCGAAGGGCTGGATTTGGAAAAATACAGTATCGTTCTGGATCATCAGCCTCATGATTATGAAAATCAGGCGGCAGCAGGAGTGAACCTGGTGCTGTCCGGACATACCCATGGAGGCCAGCTGTTCCCATTTAATCATATGGGGGAATGGACGGGGATTGATGATAAAACTTATGGTCTGGAACGACGGGAAAATACGGATTTTATTGTAACCTCCGGAATTTCCGACTGGGCCATTAAATTTAAAACCGGGTGCAGGTCGGAGTATGTGGTGATTGATATACAGGGAAGATAACAGGAGGTTTTTATGTATGCGCTGATAACAAATATTATTAACAATGTGTTTCATGGAATCTGGTTCTGCTGTATTCTGCTGGAGCCGAAATACAGCCGGAAAAAGTCAGCGGTAATTGCAGCCGGTACAACGGTGTTTTTTCAGGGTGTTGTACTGGCCATGCGGTATTTTATGGCAGATATGCCTTACGGAGACACCGGTATCATGCTGCGGTATCTGGCAGGATATTTCCTTGCCATGTTTATTTTTGGCGGAATGTATATTTTCTGCCTTTCCGCATCCCATCCAGTGAAATCCCTGTTTCTGGTTTCGGCTTATTTCTGTCTCTGGACATTGATTTATCTTACGGTTTCCGTTGTCACAAGAACCACTTCCGGCGCGGGAAACTGGGAAATCTGGCTGCTCCGCATCGGGCTGAACGTATGTTTTCTGTTGTTATATTATGGAATTTTCCGGAAACGCCTGCTGCGCGTGTATCAGAGTGTACGGAGCGGTTACGGGACGGTTGCCGCTATTTCCATTATGGCGTTTGTTATCATGACGCTTTTGATTATCTATAATGACAATATGAAAAACAGGGATCAGCTTTATCTTGTGATTCTGTTTTTACTGTGCGGCTTTATGGCGGCAGTGTATATTCTGCTGTTTCTTTTTATTGCTCAGTCAGACCAGGCATACCATTTAAAACAGATGCAGTTTCATGAAAAGTTTCTGATGGCCCAGATTGAATCTTATGAAGAAATGAAACAGAGCATAAAGCGTACAAGGCATGATTTCAGGCACCATAACCTGGTGGTGGCAGAATACGCCAGAAACAGGGATTATCAGGGAATCCTGACTTATTTGCAGGAATACGATGACAGAGAAGCGGAAACGTATGCCAGTACTTACTGTGAAAACCATGCTGTCAACAACGTGGTTTCAGCTTATGCGGACCGGGCGGAGCAGAATCATATCAGGATGCGTGCGGATATCCGGCTGGGTGAAGTAAAAGGAATTTCAGATTATGATCTGGTGTCCATGTTTGCAAATATCCTGGAGAATGCTCTGGAGGCCTGCGGTACTGCAGAAAACCGGCCGTGGATTCATATTTTTGCAGAACAGAAGGGGAAAAAACTGGTTCTTGTGTGCAAAAATACCTGTAACGGGGATGTTATATTTGAAGACGGTCTGCCCAGAAACAGAGAGCACGATGGAGTGGGTGTGGAAAGTATCCTGAATTCTGCCAGGCGGTACGGCGGAGATGCGGATTTTTCTGTCTCCGGAGATGTTTTTATCTGCCGCGTGATACTGAATAATTTACAGCCAAAGGGTTGACCGGAAGAAAAAGGAAAGGTAAAATAGCAGTTAAAACGTATGTTTTTCTTTACAGGAAATATAAGGTCAGGCGAAAGCGTGAAAAAGACAGGAGTGTACCGGTTATGTCAGAGCAGATAAAGGGCAGTATGGTAACGGGGAATCCTACCAGGGCTTTAATTGGATTTACACTGCCCATGGTGGCGGGGAACCTGTTCCAGCAGTTTTATAATATTATGGATTCTGTGATTGTGGGAAATGTGGTGGGCGAGGAAGCGCTGGCGGCAGTGGGGGCTTCCACCGCCATTACCATGATGTTCGTTATGGTGGCCATGGGAACGGGAATCGGCTGTTCCGTGGTGATTTCCCAGCTGTTCGGGGCAAAGAAGCTGGAAGAAATGAAAACCGCCATTTCCACCGCATTATTGTCCATTCTGGGATTCAGCATTTTGCTGAGTATTCTCGGACTGGTGATTAACAGAAGTCTGATGAACCTGATGGGAACGCCGGAAAATATTTTCGAGGATGCGGCGGAATATATGCAGATTTATTTTTTCGGCTTCGTATTTCTGTTTTTGTACAATGCATTTTCGGCTATTTTCAATGCGCTGGGAGATTCAAAAAAGCCGCTGATGTTTCTGATTTTTTCTTCCCTTTTGAATATCGGGCTGGATTTGTATTTTGTGGCGGAGCTGCATATGGGAGTGGCAGGAGTGGCCTGGGCCACGTTGATTGCCCAGGGGATTTCCGCTCTGCTGTCTTTTGGATTCCTTATGCGGAAACTGAAAGGGATTGAGACGGAAAGCTACAGGCGCTTTGATCTGACTCTGCTGAAAAATATGGTGAAAGTGGCCATTCCAACCATTGTGCAGCAGTCCATTGTGTCGGTGGGCATGGTGCTGGTTCAGTCGGTGGTCAACCGGTTCGGCTCCACATTTCTGGCAGGTTATACGGCTGCCACAAAAATCGACGGAATTGCCATTGTCCCCATGGTGGCTGTGGGGAATGCAACCTCCACCTACGTGGCTCAGAACATGGGGGCAAGGAAACCGGAACGGATTGGGCAGGGTTACCGGATCTGCCTGATGATGGCGGCGGGAATTGGACTCACCATTGCGGTGATTCTGCATTTTGCCGGAAATGGATTTGTGGGGCTGTTTCTGGATTCTGATTCCAGCCGGGAGGCCATTGCCATTGGGGCGCAGTACCTGAGCATCGTATCGCTGTTTTATTTTATGATGGGCCTTATGAATGTCAGCAACGGTGTGCTGCGGGGCGCGGCAGATATGGGATGGTTTCTGACCTGCAGCCTGTGTAATCTCGGCGTTCGGGTAGGGCTGACCTATGCACTGGCGGACGTTACTCATGGAATGATTATTATGTGGGCCAATCCGGCAGGCTGGGCAGTGGGCCTTGGGCTGGCGGTGTTCCGGTACTTCCAGGGAGGATGGAAGACCAGGCGGATTGTGTGACAGAATTGTGACGGAGGTGATTTCTTAATGCGGCTGCAGGAGTTGAAAATGCTGAACTTCCAGATATTCAGAGACCAGAGGTTTGTACTGAATGGAAAAAGTACAATTATTTTTGGTGTAAATGGAACAGGCAAATCGACAGTTCTTTCAGCGGTAAATTATTTAAACAGAGTGTGGATTAATCGTCTGAATCCGGCACAGGGCAGGGCGTTTATGGCATTTTCTGACGATATGATTACCACAGGGCAGTCAGAGCTGTATATTCAGGGAGAAATTGAAATAGATGGTCTTGTATATCCATTATTAAGAATGCACGGGAAGGCAGCAAAAAATCAGAGGAAAAATGCGCCGTCTTATCACAGCGGATATTACAGGACGTTTACAGAAAATTTTGAACGGTCTTTTTTACAGAATGAATCAGCTTCCATGCCGGTTTTTGTAAATTATGGAACAAATCGTTCCGTACTTGATATTCCGGACCGAATCAGAAAAAAGCATATATTTGACAAAGTATCAGCACTGGAACGGGCCATTGAAAATGAACTGGATTTCCGGACTTTTTTTGAATGGTACCGGGACCAGGAGGCAAATGAAATTATTGAAGCGAGGGAGAGGGGAAATGTGGACTATAGCGATCCGTTGCTGGCATGTGTCCGTTATGCCATTGAAGCAATGATAGGAAATGTTTCCAATCTGAGAATCAGAAGAAATCCGGTAAGGATGGTGGTGGATAAATCCGGAAAAGAAATCCGGGTGGATTTACTGTCGGATGGAGAAAAATGCACCCTTGCCATGTTTGGAGATCTGGCCAGAAGGCTGGCACTGGCAAATCCGGGACTGAAAAATCCTCTGGATGGGCAGGGAATTGTGCTGATAGACGAAATTGAGCTGCATATGCACCCTTTATGGCAGAGAAAAGTGTTAAGGGTTTTGCGGGAAACCTTTCCGAATATTCAGTTTATTGTCACTACTCATTCGCCGCAGATTTTAGGAGAAGCTGACGAGCGTTATAATATTTTTGTTTTATCGGAAACAGAGGAAGGTGGATGTGAGGTCAGATATATAAAAAGAATGGATGGGTATGACAGTAATCTGATTCTTGAAAAATATATGAATACGGATTCTAAAAATGCGGCAGTAAAGGAATTAATCCGTGATATACACCGTTTTATTACTCAAAAGAAATATCCGTCTGCGGAAATTCTGCTGGACAGACTGGCAGATATTTCAGGTACCATGGACGAGGAATATATTACAGCGGCAGGATTTTTAAAAAGGAGCAGGATACTGGATGAGAAAAATAAACAGGCAGGCGGAGCCGGAGTTTTGGACAGGGTATAAAAGGCTGCATCCCGGAGAATCATATGAAGATTTGCAAAATACAGCAGAGGGAAGCGAGCTGCGGCAGAATCTGAGAAAAAATCTGATACAATCTCAACATGGGCTGTGCGCTTACTGCTGCAGAAAAATAAATTTGGAGCATTCTCTGAACGAGCATATAAAACCAAAATCTGTATATCCAAAGGAATCCATGAATTATGAAAATCTGGTAGCTTCATGTAAAACAGAGGGGGAAAGTGCAACCTGTGGTGTGAAAAAAGAAAATAATTATGAGGAAAAATTATTTGTGTCGCCGTTAGAAGAGTGTGAGAAAGAGTTTGTCTTTTATCCCAACGGTGAGATAGAAGGAACAGGGAAACGAGGAGAATATACATGCAAAGTTTTGAATTTGAATGCCTATGAGCTGCAGAGAGCCAGAAAAGCCCAGTACAGGGTCTGTACAGCTTATCATGACGCAGAGCTGGTATTTTCCTGTTTTCTTATGCCGGACGAAGAAGGGAATCTGGAAGCATATGTTGATATGATTCAGTTTTTTTATGAAAGAGGTGACTTTGGAATACGGTATGAAACTTGATCGAATGATAGGAATTCTGTCCATACTGCTGCAGCAGGAAAAAGTGACGGCTCCCTTCCTTGCAGAAACCTTCGAGGTGTCCCGCCGCACCATCAACCGGGATATTGAAGCCCTCTGCATGGCAGGTATTCCGCTGGTGACAGAGCCGGGGCAGAATGGCGGCGTGTCGATTATGGAAGGATATAAAATAGACCGGACATTGCTCAGCAGGTCGGATATGCAGGCAATTCTGGCAGGTCTGCGCAGCCTGGACAGTGTGAGCGGCACCAGCCGTTATACGCAGCTGATGGAGAAGCTGTCAGCGGGAGCTTCCAGCCTGCTGACCGGAGATAATCATATATTGATAGACCTTTCGTCCTGGTACAGAGATACTCTGCCGCCTAAAATTGAGCTGCTGCACGACGCCATTCTTTCGGGGCGGAAAGTTTCTTTTTCTTATTTTGCTCCGAAGGGGGAATCACGAAGGAGCGTTGAGCCTTATCACCTGATTTTCCAGTGGGCCGGCTGGTATCTGTGGGGCTGGTGTGAGGACAGAGCGGATTTCCGGCTGTTTAAGCTGGGGAGAATGACGGAACTGAAAGCGGGGCTTCCCTTTGAAAAACGTCAGGTTCCCCTTCCGGATTTATCTCCGGAGCGGATATTTCCTGCCGGTTATCAGGTAAAGGCGAGAATTTCCCCTTCTTATAAATGGAGGCTTGTGGAGGAGTACGGGCCTGAAAGTTTTGCGGAGCAGCCGGACGGATTCCTTTTGTTTTCCTTTGGGTTTATGGATAAAACCAGTATTGTACAGTGGATTATTTCGTTTGGAGACGGAGCGGAGCTTCTGGAGCCGGAGGAGTTCCGGCAGGATGTGCTGGAATTTGCAGAAGGAATCCGGAAAAAATATCTGGAATCATGACATACAGATGTCATGGTTGCTCTGATAAAATAAGAGTATTCAAAAGAAAGGATGGTCTTATTTTATGAATTATGAAATTGTAACACTGGAAGAAAAAACGGTAGCAGGTATCTCAGCCAGGACAAATAATGGTTCTCCTGATATGGGAGCTGTGATTGGAGGGCTCTGGAACCGCTTTTATAGTGAGGGGATTTATGAGGGAATTCCCGAAAAGGCAAATCAGAAGGCTCTTGGAATTTATACGGATTATGCCGGAGACGAGACAGGAGATTATACCGTTATGGTTGCCTGCGAGACAAAAGGCGAACCCCAGGGAAAACCGTATGAAGTCCGCCGGATTCCGGCGGGGCGGTATGCAAAATTTGTGATTCACGGAGATATGGTACAGGCGGTGGCGGCAGCCTGGCAGGAAATCTGGCAGATGAATCTGCCCCGAACCTTTCAGTCTGATTTTGAAGAATACCAGGACGACCATATGGAAGATGCGGAAATTCATATCTATGTAGGACTGGCGGAGGATGGGAAAGAAAATATCGAATCCCGCTGCGGTCTTCTGTGCAGCGCCTGCGCTTACCGGGAGCAGATGAACTGCGCAGGCTGCGTACATATTGCAAAGCCCTTCTGGGGCGAAAGCTGTCCGGTGAAATCCTGCTGTGAGGGACAAAAACTGGAACATTGCGGACAGTGTGAAAAGTTTCCATGTGAACTGCTGAATCAGTTTGCATACGATGAACAGCAGGGGGATAACGGAAAGCGCATTGAGCAGTGCCGCTGCTGGAAGGAGTAAGCATGGCTTTTGACTATAAAAAAGAATATAAGGAATTTTATCTGCCCAAAAACAAACCGGAGCTGATTACAGTGCCTTCCATGAATTTTATAGCAGTCCGGGGTGAGGGCGACCCAAATGAGGAGGGCGGCGCTTATAAGCAGTCCATCGGCCTGCTTTACGGAGTTGCCTTTACCATCAAAATGAGCAAAAAGGGAAAACATCGGATGGAAGGATACTTTGATTATGTGGTTCCTCCGCTGGAAGGCCTCTGGTGGCAGGAGGGGATAGAAGGCGTTGATTATTCCCACAAAGAGAATTTCCGGTGGATATCCATGATTCGTCTGCCGGAATTTGTGACAAAAGAAGAATTTGACTGGGCTGCGGCAGAAGCTGCAGCAAAGAAAAAGACAGATTTTTCCAAAGTGGAATTTCTGACTTATGAAGAAGGATTATGTGTACAGTGTATGCACATCGGCCCATATGACGAGGAACCGGCCACCATTGAGAAGATGGATGCTTTTGCAGAGGCGCAGGGCTTCCTGCCGGATTTTGGAGGGTCCCGGCGTCATCATGAAATTTATCTCAGCGACGCCAGAAGATGTAAACCGGAAAATCTGAAAACAGTGATCCGCCATCCGGTGAAGAGATAAAGCAGAGTCCGAGTAAGAGATAAAATCCCGGAAATACTGATAAAACAGGCGTTTCCGGGATTACTAATATCACGTTACGTGAGAGGCAGTACGTTTTGCTGATTGGGTTTTCCATATGAAAGACAGCTTATGGGAGGAAAGAGATGAAATATGTAAAGGCAACTTCTGAAATGGCAAATGAAATTTACAATGTTTTGCATACAGCTATTAAGATAGTGTATCCCAGGTATTATCCGGGAGAGGTAGTGGACTTCTTTTGCAACCATCATAGTAAAGAACATATCCTGGAGGGAATAGCGTCCGGGAACATGGGAGTGTTAATGTATAACGATGTGATTGCCGGAACGGGCTGTTTTGATGGTAACTATATTACAGGCGTATATGTGCTGCCCTCTTATCAGAAGCAGGGTTGTGGTTCGTATATTATGAATTGTCTGGAACGGGAAATTTCCAGAATGTATGATACGGCTGTTTTGGACGCCTCGCTTCCCGCAGCGTGCTTATACGAACATAGAGGTTATAAGACTGTGGGGCATGGGATACTTGAACTGGAAAATGATGTGAAGCTGGTTTATGAAATCATGGAGAAAAGATTAAAATGCGATGTGATACCCGACGAAGCAGAAATGACAGCTTTAGTTGGAAAAGATCTGTATGATGTATGGAATAAGTTATGTGCGTTAATTGATGAAAAATATGACACGGATTGTCTGTGGAATAAAGGCGGTAAAGCATGGAAATATGAATATAAATACCGCCGGGGCGGTAAAACGCTGTGCGCATTATATGCAAAAGAAAACGGTGTGGGTTTTATGATTATCTTAGGGAAAAACGAACGGTTAAAATTTGAAACGGACAGAGAAAATTACGGGAAGGAAGTTCAGGAAGTATATGATAAAGCGCAAACTTACCATGATGGAAAATGGATGATGTTTGAGCCGGTGGATACTTCTTTGTTTCATGACTTCATTAAACTGCTGAGAATCAAAAGAAAGCCAAACAGAAAGTAGAGTTACGATTGTTTTGAATGGTGCAGAAGATTTGGAGAAAAATTTCAATATAGTACATAGTTCGATGAATTCTGTTATTGGAAGAACTGTAACTGTAACGGTTGACAGACCATTGGGAAGTTACCATCCTGAACATAAGGATATGTATTATCCGATAAATTATGGCTATGTAGAAGGTATTATGGCACTGGATGGAGAAGAACAGGACGCTTATATATTGGGTGTGGATGAAGCTGTGGAAAAGTTTACCGGAACGATTATTGCAATTGTACATAGAAATGATGATGTGGAAGAAAAATGGGTTGTTGCACCTGCAGGAATGGCTTTTACGAAAGAAGAAATCAGGGAGCAGATTCATTTTCAGGAACAATATTTTGACAGTGAGATTATGATGTAAATCAGGTTGTAAAGAGCATGGCCGGGTATGCAGGGATTCCTGTAATTAATGCAGGGACTTCTGAAAATCATCCATGTGAAATTATTACGGATTTATATGCAGTGTCTAAGATTCATAAAGATATCGAGAAGATATTGGAGCGAAAATGATATAAAATTTTGACAGGGAGATGTTTGGAATAAATGACAGTCAAAGAAGCAAACATAAATGATTTGCATGAAATACTGCAGTTATATCTGTATCTGCATGAGGAAAGTATTCCGGAAGATACAGAGCATATACATAGGACATGGGAAAATATTATAAATGATGTAAATCACCATCTTATCGTTTGTGAAGTGGATAATAAGATTGTGGCATCCTGCGTATGTGTGATTATTCCAAATCTTACAAGAAATGTACGTCCATATGCATTTGTTGAAAATGTGGTAACACACGGCAGTTATCGAAAAAAGGGGTATGCTACGGCTTGTCTGGATTATGCAAAGCAGGTTGCTAAAGCTAACAATTGTTATAAGATGATGCTGCTTACTGGTTCTAAGGAAGAAGGTACCTTAAACTTCTACCGAAATGCCGGGTATAACAGCTCGGACAAGACAGCATTTATACAGTGGACTGATATGTAAAATACCGTTTATGATGCGGTACAGCATACTGTAAAAACAGTTTATCCGAAATACTACCCAGTTGTCAGAACAATGGGAATGGAAAAATTTCTATTGTGAAACATAATCTTGCAGGTAGTTATCTCAAATCCTTGAGAATGGGCTGTCAACTTTTTTTATACCATATCAGAGAAAGGGGAGCCGGTTTATATTGACGAAATCCCTTATGAGGACTTCATCCTACTGGGGCAGACAGACATGGAGAAACGGTTTATGGATTTGGACGGGCTGGAACAGCAGGAGCGCCTGAATGAAGATATGGAGTCGGGGCTGGAACTGGAATATGCCTTTGATACGGAAGATGGGGCAGACGGAGGCTTTGCGGCAGGAGGGGCGGAAACGTCAGGAAACCGGACGGCAGGGAACAGTGGGCAGCAGGGAAGTGGCGGGCTGCCGGAGGAATTTGTAATCGGGGATGGTGGTGGAACCGGAAAGCCGCAGGCAGCAGACGGGACAGGAGGGCAGAAACCGCCTGTGCCGGGAGGAACCGGGCAAACAGAGGCAGTGGCAGAAAAATACCATCCACAGACAGGAGGGGTAAAGCAGAGGATTCCATTTCCTACCGTCTGTTCCACTGGAAATTCAGCGTGGAGCAGAAAGAAGAAGTCAAGCGTGCAATGGCGGTCCGTGTGCCGAAAGAAGTCATACTGTCCTATTTTTATCCGGAAACTTCGGTGGTACGGATGATGGAGATACGCAGGCGGTATGAATAAAATACTTTGTTGTGCTTCCCGGCAAAAATAGTTATAATGAGAAGTAGAAAAAGTAAAGTTCATGTGGGAATGGGTGCTGTCCCATTCCTGCTGGAAATATGAGGTGGTAATAATGCAGATGGTTGATTTTAACCGTTATGGGCAGAACCAGAGAATGTATGGCGGTACAGCAGGAAGAAAGATGGGTATTGTTTATGAGGGAAAGAACTATATTTTGAAATTTCCGGGAAATTTGAAAGAGCAGCAGATGAAAAATATACAGCTCAGCTATTCCAACAGCCCCGTCTGTGAATATATTGGTTCACAAATATATAGGCTTCTGGGCTTTTCGGTGCATGATACGGTGTTAGGTTTCAGGAATAAAAAGACGGTTGTGGCATGTGGGGATTTTTTGGAGGATGGCGACAGGCTGTATGAATTTGACAAGATAAAGGTAACATTCGACCCGCCGTTTTTAGATTCCAAAGGGAATGAAACAAACGGTACCGGACTGGATTTGTATGAAATACTGATGACAATACAGGAACATCCATTCCTAAAAGGCGTGGATGGCGTGCAGGAACATTTCTGGAATATGTTTGTGGTGGATGCACTGATTGGGAATACGGACCGTAATAACAGTAACTGGGGTGTTATCGTCAGGGAGGATGGTACAAAGGAACTGGCACCCGTTTATGATAATGGGAACTGCCTGAATTCGAAATGGGATGATGAAAAAATGCAGGCGGTTTTATCGGATGAAAAGCGTCTGGCGGCAGAGTCTTTCTCAGCGAGAAGATGTATCTTTGAATTGGGCGGAGACAGGCTGAATCCGTACCATCTGATAGAGAGGATGGAATATGAGGGCTGTAATGAAGCGGTAAGAAATATTACACCGAAAATGGCACGTGCATTGCCGGAGATAGAAAAAATGGTTTCCGGGATTCCGGTGCTGACTGACATACAAAAGAAATTTTATCTGGCGGTTATGGAAGAACGGTATGAGAAAGTCTTTGAGCCGGCATGCCGGAAGATCATGGGGCAGCAGATGGCAGAGGAAAGGCAGACGGAAGTTGGACAGGAAAGAAGGTGCAGGTAGATGTTTATTGACGAGGCGGTAGATTTGCGGGAAGATTTGCCGGAAAGGCTGCAGCGTGACTTTGCGGAACTGCGGAAATATTACGATGCGGGCGACTGGTTCAATTTTGATATTTTCTTTGAGGGAGTTGAGGCAACCGTCAAGGGATATTATCTGGCAGGGAAAATCAGCCGGGCAGATTTGGACTGTATTTTTCGGAAATATGGGATTTTGTAATTCAGGACATGAGGAGATGATTCAGGTGGCTATCACGGTCAATATTTATTATAGTGGCGTGAATGGAAATGCAGTTAAATTTGCGGAAGAAATGGTTTCAAGCGGCATTGTCAGCGACATTCGTGCGGAAGATGGGAACATGGGGTATGAATATTTTTTCCCTATGGATGATAAGGAGACGGTGCTTTTAATCGACAGTTGGAATGACCAGCATTCCTTAGATGTCCACCATGCTTCCCCCATGATGGCAAAGATTACGGAACTTCGGGAAAAGTATGGCCTGCATATGAGGGTGGAACGGTATGTATCTGATGAAAGCGGAGTTCCGGCAGCGGATATGGCATTTATCAGGGAATAAGGACGAAATAATCCGGAGGTGCAGCAGTGAAGAAAATTCTTATAGTGCAGGGTGGCGGCAGGGCTAATGGGAATACGGCACAGCTTGTCAGCTATTTTGTAAAAGGGGCAGAGGAAGGCGGGCATTCGGTTGAGGTGGTATCACTGGTAAAAAATGAAGTCAAAGGGTGTCTTGGCTGCAATGCCTGCCGCTATGGGAAACCATGTGTGCAGAAAGACGCATTTAACGGTATTGTTCCCCAAATAAAAGATGCAGACTGTATCGTTTTTGCCTCACCTTTGTATTTCTGGACGGTATCATCCCGGATAAAGGCCTTCATTGAAAGGTTTTACTGTATCGCAGAGGAAGATTCCAACCCGCCATTGGGCAGGTATGAAAAATATCCGGTTAAGGACTGTGCGCTGCTTGTGACTTCGGCAGATGATTTCTTCTGGACCTTTGAGCAGGCGGTTTCCTATTACCAGTTTACGATGGTAAATTATATTGGATTCCATGACAGGGGGATGGTGCTTGCCGGGGGATGCGGGGATACGAACGGCAAGCCGCAGATTGATAAGACAGCCCACTTGCAGGCGGCGTATGAATTTGTGAATAATCCCCGAAAAAATAAAGGAATATGATTTCCCGGTTTCTCTCCGGCAGGGATAACAGGGCGGCTGCAAGCTCCCCATTGGTGAGGATAACTGTTTGACCGCATATCGTTATGGGGTATTCTTCATAAGGTGCTTCAAAATATTCGTCTGTTGTACCTAAAGGGTAAAATTTTTCTTCTGTGAGGTATTCAAGGGATATTTCTTTTTGCCGCCGTCTGCTCCTGTCACGCCATGCGTTGAGTGC
>CATLIX010000024.1 GCA_949959185.1 uncultured Eubacterium sp.
GACGGAAGCCTTGTGTTAAAGCTCTACTATGACAGAAACATCTATGAAGTGGACTTTAACCTGAACGGAGGGTACGGAACAGGGCCCGATACACAGAAAGTCCGGTACGGAGGCCTGTTGAAACTGGTATCCGACCCTGTTAAATCAGGATATAATTTCAAGGGCTGGTACATGGATAATGCAGGGTTGGATGGAGGCCTGTGGGATTTTGGAAGTCCGGTGGAAAATAATACGGGAACTTTAAAAACCACCCTGTATGCAAAATGGGCGGATGAAACAGCTCCCGCCATGGGAGAAGCCTCTTTTAGCAAAACACACAAAAATCTGATGGAATGGCTGATTCAGAAAAAGAGCCTTGTGATTACAGTCCCGGTTACAGAAGAAGGCAGCGGCCTTGCCAGAGCGGAATACCTGCTGATGGCGGAAGACGGGACAGAGCAGGACGGAGCGGCAGATATTACAGAGACGGGCGAACTTTCCGGCCAGATGACAGCATACGGAAGTTCCGCTTCCATTCTCCGTACAGTACAGTCAGAGGCGGAACGCGGCAGTTATGAGGCCAGAATTGCAATAGAAGAAGAATTTAAAGGAAAAGTTATGCTGACCTGCACGGATTATGCAGGAAACATATCTTCACAGAAAACCCTGACAGCGAAAGGCGGAGGAATCATACTGGAAGATAACGCGCCGGAAATCAGCTTTTCCGGTACAAAGGAAACTGCGGACGGAGCTCCCCTGAACATAGAAGTACAGGTGAAAGATAGTATAGATGATAATGTGACGGGAGGAATTTCCGGTATCTGTTATCAGATAGATAAAGGGAAGAAAATTAATCTGCCGGAAGAAAAATTTACGGAAGAATTTGTGGAATCTTATGAATTTACCGTAAAGATTTCCGGGGAAGGAAAACATACCCTTCAGGTGGAAGCGGAGGACCATGCGGGGAATAAAAGCGAAGCAGAGATATCCCTTAAGATTAACGGGAAAAAGGACACGCCTGCGGGAGCACCGGGAGACTCCGGAACAGACAGCGCCGGAAGAACGGGAAGGCCCCTGGGAGGAGAACCGAAAACGGGGGACAGCACACAGATACAGATCTGTGCCACCCTGGCCATGATAGCAGGATTCGGGTATCTTTTGCTGTACTTTGAAGGAGAGAACGGAATCACAGAGCAGGAGAAAGAGGAGATTATCTACCGTCTGGTGGAATGGGCAAAACAGGGAGGAAGAATCCGCAGGCTTCTTGGAGTGGCAGTCATTTTCCTGTTCCTGGCTTATTACCACAGTATCGGAAAGAGTGTAACTGTAGAATGGAGAGAAGTATGCGTGGAAAAAACAGGAAGAAATTCCGGTTTCTGAGAATACTGCTTCTTCTGATTATGATAGTATGTCTGATCCCGGTGGGGCAGGCATACTATCTGTCTTTCAGTCATGAAAAACAGCAGGAAGAATTAAGAAGTTTGCTGGAAATGGAAGAACAGCAGGAAACAGAAAAATACCAGAATAATTCAGGAGAAATACAGAGTAAATTTAAAGAGCTTAAAAGCAGAAATCAGGATTTGGCCGGATGGCTTGCCATTGATGGCACAGATATTGATTATCCAGTGATGCAGTGTGAAGATGACGAATATTATCTCCACCATAATTTTCAGAAGGAAAAAGATAAATATGGCTGTCTGTATGTGAGAAGTATTGCGGATTTGAATACACCAGGAACAAATTTTATTATTTACGGTCATAATATGCGGGATGGTTCCATGTTTGGAAACCTGGATGAATATGCCAGTGAAGATTTTTACCGGGAACATGTCAGAATTTCCTTTGACACCCTGTACGAGGGACGGACATATGAAATCCTGTCCGCATTTTCTACCCGTATTCAGGAAGAAAGTGAATTTAAGTATTATGAATTTTATCAGGCAAACACTGAACAGGAATTTCTGGGTTTCTATGAGAATATTAAAAAACTGTCTCTTTATGACACCGGAGTGACAGCAGAATTTGGAGATACCTTTCTTACCTTGTCTACCTGTTTTGGTTCTGCAGAAGATGAAAGATTTGTAGTGATTGCGAAAAAAATTGGTGAAATCAGATAAAGACCTGAAAATTATTCATTTGTTTGCAATTAAATTTATGATATAATGTGGAAACAAAAAATTAAGGAAGGTACAGAAGATGGGTGAAAACAGCAGAAACAGTGAAAGAGTGAAGACTTTCAGAGGAGTAAAGGGAAAACTGCTTCTTGCAATTATTCCATGTGTAACTCTCGCAATTATTCTGATTATCATATTTTCTTACAGTTTTTCGAAAAAGATAATCACCGACAGGGCAAAAGAGCAGATTACGGCAGAATCCAGGACAGAAACAGGAGAAATCGAAACCTGGTCTGCAGAAATTCTTTCCACATTGAACATGATTCATCACAATCTGGATACCATGAATATGGACGAAGAAACAAAGAAAGCGTACCTTCAGTCTCTGGTAGGAATGAATGAGAATTTTCCTACAGGTGTATATATAGGAGATGACCAGGGCAATTATCTGGATTTGTCGGGCTGGGAACCGGGAGAGGATTTTGTGGTAACAGAAAGAGACTGGTATCGGGAAGGGCTGGAACACGAAGAATTTACATATGGAAGACCTTATCCCGACGCAGAAACCGGAGAATATATCGTCAGTGTCACCACACTTCTGTCAGGAACCGAAGGAGTGAAAACGGTTGCGGCGGCAGACGTATTTCTCAACAGTGTCTCAGAAATAATTTCAGAAATTAAAGTGATGGGGAAAGGTTCCTCTTTTCTGGTGGAAAAGAACAGCAAGGTAATTCTTGCCCATCAGAATAAGGATTTGATTGGAAGTGTTATTACAGAACAGGCAAATGATTTTCTGAAAAAAGTGGCGGAAAAAATAGACGGCAACCATCCGGATGCAGAACGGATTAAAGTGGATAAAGATAATTACTTTGTAGTGGCGGAGCCTGTGGGCGGAACAGACTGGATTTTAATATCCGCCATTAAAGAAAGTGATATTTTAGGAGATTTGTACAGCCTTCAGGAGAGAATGATTTTAATTATGATTCTGACAGTTTTGATTATTACTCTGGTTGTGATTCGAATCGTGCATGTAATCATTCTGCCTGTTAGAAATCTGACTGAACATATCGATAAAATTACAGACGGAGATTTTACGGTGGAAATTGAATCAAAAGGACAGGATGAGATTTCAAAAATGGGACATGGTATGAAGAATTTTACAGAAGCCATGCGAAAAACCATCGGGGAAATTTTCAGTATTTCCGGACAGTTAAATGAACAGGCGGAAATGAGCAGTGCCGCTTCGGAAATCCTCTATGATTCGGCAGCTACTCAGTCTGATTCCATGCAGGAACTGAAAAATACCGTAGAAGAACTGGCAAAATCCGTCACAGAAGTGGCAGAAAATGCAACTTCTCTGGCAGTAGTGGTGTCAAAGACCGGAGAAAACGGAGCCAGTGCCAGAACGAAAATGGAAGAGACTGTCCGTATATCCAAAAAGGGAAGGGACGATATGGGGCAGGTAACACAGGCCATGGAAGTGATACAGCATTCTGTCAGACAACTGGAAGAATCAGTGGGAAAGGTAGGAGGTTCCACAGAAGAAATCCGGAAATTTGTGGATATTATCGGGGATATTGCTTCCCAGACAAATCTGCTGTCCCTGAATGCGGCGATTGAAGCAGCCAGAGCGGGAGAGGCAGGAAAAGGATTTGCAGTAGTGGCAGAGGAAATCCGTAACCTTGCGGAAACCAGTGCAAATTCTGTAAATCATATTTCAGATATTACTTCTGAGATTAACAGTCTGGTGGAAGATGCGGTGGAAAAAACAAAAATCAGTACAGGAAATATCAATGCCAGCAGCGATTTGATTCTGAATGCTTCAGGAACATTCCAGAAGATTTATGAAACGGTGGGAGTTGCCAACGAGATAGTTCAGAAAATTATTGAAAATGTGGATAAAGTAGATGAAGTTGCGTCTTCTGTGGCTGCAATTACAGAACAGCAGTCTGCCTGTGCAGAAGAAATACTGGCCACATCGGAAAATCTGGCCCTTGAAGCTGTCAATGTGACGGATAACAGCGGAAATGTGGCCCAGTCTGCCCAGAGTGTGGCAGTCAATGCGGAGAAACTGGCGGATGAGATGAAGCGGTTCCGGGTTTGATGAACTTTGGTCTTTTCCTTTTGGTATTGCTTACCTTTGTTTTTGCGTTTTGTAAGTAATCATACATAAGAAAGCCGTCCCTGAATTTTGGCGGGAAAAATTCAGGGGCGGTTTTCTGTTTCATATTCTCAATGAACGATATCGGTTCAGACAGGCAAAAATTTCCTGTCTACGTACCATGGCCAGACCTCCGGGTACGTAACTTCCTTCACAGACAGCAGCCAGCCCTTTTTTATCCAGAAGTTTACAGAATTCTTCTACTGTTTCTGAGAGGCTTTTCTTTCCGTCAAACAGGTGAAGCTGAGCATATTTTACCAGATATCCCAGCGACGTAAGCTGTTCCGTATCCGTCAGTTGTTCCACATACCTCAAATCTATGGTATCCCGGTTCATGAGAATGGAATCTTTTCCCTGAGTTTTCATTTTAATTCTGTCATTTTTGCGGAAACTCTGGTCTGGTTCCACAATTCTGTGAAAAGAAGGCGGGGGACAGGCAGGCGCCTGCTCATTGGGAACGGGAAATGATTCCGCTTCCGTTCTGGCAAATTCCGTAATATCTTTTGGAAGATAATGGTCCATCTGAATAATCTGGTCCGCCTTATGGAAATAAGAACCGGAGCTTCCGGCAACCAGTATGGTGGAAATACCGTACTGTTCTGAAAGTTCCCGCACCCGGTCGATAAAAGGAGTGATGGGCTCGGAATCACGGTTTACCACCCGCTGCATCAGTTCATCCCGTATCATAAAATTAGTTGCGCTGGTATCCTCGTCAATCAGCAGAGTTTTTGTTCCCGCTTCCATGGCTTCCACCACATTGGCTGCCTGGGAGGTGCTTCCGCTGGCGTCCTCCGTACAAAAGTGTACAGTATCTTTTTTGTTGGGAAGATTGTTGATAAACATGGAAATATCTGTCCGTTTAATACTTCTCCCGTCTTCTGCCCGGATTTTCACGGCAGTATCATCAGTAATCACATATTCCCTGCCATCTCCGGCTATATGATTGTATACACCCAGTTCCAGTGCTTTCAGCAGCGTGGATTTTCCATGATATCCTCCGCCTACCACCAGAGTAATGCCTTTACGGATACCCATGCCTGTGATTGCTCCGTAATTGGGAAGCTGCAGCGTAACTTCCATGGATTTGGGTGACCGGAAAGGAACAGCCCGTTTCATGGGACGGTCAGATACGCCGGATTCTCTGGGCAGAATGGATTCATTGGCCACAAAAGCAGCCAGTCCCAGTTTGGGAAGCTGCAGGCGGATAAACTGCTGATCTTCTGCCAGTTCTGCGTTTTTCTGAACAGAATTTTGATTCAGGGACTGATAAAACAGTGATTTTTTCACACATTCCGGAAGAAATTCAAACAGGATTTTAATTAATTCCCGGCTGTTGACAGTTCTGCCGTTGGCGGGAAATCCGATTTCCATCCGGACAGTTACTCCTCCGTTCGGCTGGATTTCACAGGCAGTCCGTTCCAGAATTTCCTGTCCGCAGCGGCTGACAGACATAAGGCCGCTTTTGCCGGAACCTTTGGCCTTAAAAGTAAAGGTTTCTGTTTCTTTTGCAAATTTTCGAATCAGATAATCCTGCAGAGCAATCCGTTTGTGTTTTTCCTGGAATAAATCTGACGGAAAACCGGCGTTTTTTCCAGGTACATGAATACTTACTCTGGAAGGCGCGGCAAAGGGGTCTCCCTGTACATGGTCGATGGACAGGATATAAGATTCAAACTGATAACTGCCCCTGGTATCTTTGTAGGCCGGATAGCCTTTGTGGTCAATCCGGTTTAACAGCTCTCTTAAGTCATGATATGTTTTCATATGTTTTCTCACTTTCAGATTTGGTAATTTATTCTACCATTCTGCAAAAAATAATACAATAGCAATTAAAGTGTTGATTTTGGAAAGATGATGGTACATAATAAGATAGGTGTAAAAGTCAGTTTCACTTTTGGAGGAATCTATGGATAATGAATGGGAAAAATTTGGAAGAGAGATTCGTAATATTGTAGAAGATGCTGTAAATTCCCAGGATTTTCATCAGTTGAACCGAACCATTACAAATACGGTGAATGAAGCGGTAAACAGTATTCAGAACGGATTGAAAACAGCGGGAGAGGCAGTGAATCAGGCGGTGTCCCAGTCTTTTCCGGAAAATCGGAATCAGAAAAATAAATATGAAAATCTGAAAGTGCCGGAAGAAAATACGAAGCAGGAGCTTTTTAAAAGAAATACATCTCTGAAGGCCGGAGGCATGGCTCTGACCGTCTGCGGTTATATCTTCAGTATCGGAATCGGGACGGCTGTGATTATCCTGATTCTGATTGGTATGATTCTGGGGAGTTTTAATATAGGCATCAGGATTGCCCTTTCCATACTGGTTCCCTTTCTGGTGGGAAGCGGAATTATGGCCTGGAAAGGAACCAGTATCCTTTCTTCCTTAAAGCGATATCGTGGATATATTGCGGATTTGCATGGAAGGACCTATTGTAATATCAGAGAACTGGCGGACAAACGCGGAAAATCATCTCATTTTATTCTGAAAGATATAAAGAAAATGATTGACAGGGGATGGTTTCGGCAGGGACATCTGGACCATGACAATACCTGTCTGATTGTCAGCCATGATACTTACCAGGAATACGAGAATATTCAGAAACAGCGTATGCAGCAGGCAGAACCGGAAAAACGTCCGGCTTCCTCTGCCGGGGATGATTCTCTGAATCCGGAAGTACGGAAGGTGATTTCCGAAGGAAAAGAATATATACGGAAAATACAGGAATGCAACAGAAATATTCCCGGAGAGGAAATTTCCCGTAAAATTTCTCATATGGAAATGCTGATAGAGAAGATTTTTGACCGGGTAAAGGAAGATCCCGATTCTCTGGATGATATTCAGAAGCTCATGGAGTATTATCTGCCTACTACCGTGAAGCTGCTGGAGGCTTATCAGCAACTGGAAGAACAGCCGGTACAGGGAGAAAATATCAGAAATTCCAAAACAGAGATTGAGCAGACACTGGATACTCTGAATATTGCTTTTGAAAAATTACTGGACAGCCTGTTTGAGGATGTGGCCTGGGATGTGTCTTCCGACATTTCCGTGCTTCATACCATGCTGGCACAGGAAGGTCTGACAAGAGATGATTTTAAAAAGCATACTTAAAAATAAAAACAGGATATAATTTTTGAAAAATATACGGTAATATAAGAAAATGCGAGCAGAAACAGGATTGGAGGAGAACCATGAGCGAAGGATTGGAATTTGCGGATGCGCCGGTGCTGACTTTGGAGCCGTTTCCGGAAAAAGAAGAAATTGTGGAAGTACAGGAAGAACAGGCTGTAGAACCTGCCTGGGATGACAGCATACTGACAGAAGAAGAAAGGCATATGGTGGATCAGTTTACCAGCCAGATAGATTTGCACAACTCAAATATTGTACTCCAGTATGGGGCTGGAACTCAGAAGAAAATGGCGGATTTTTCAGAAAAGGCTCTGGAAAATGTACAGACTAAAGATCTTGGTGAAATCGGGGATTTGCTTACCGGTGTGGTAACGGAACTGAAAGGGTTTGATGCGGAAGAAGAAAGAGGTTTTCTGGGAATTTTCAAAAAATCTTCCAGTAAATTAACTGCTCTGAAAGCAAAATATGATAAGGCAGAGGTAAATGTTAATAAAATCTGCAAAATTCTGGAAGGCCATCAGGTACAATTAATGAAAGACGCTGCTGTTCTGGACAAAATGTATGAACAGAATAAGGTGTATTTCAAAGAACTTTCCATGTATATTCTGGCCGGAAAGAAGAAGCTGGAACAGGTGCGCAGAGAAGAACTGTCTGCTTTGATTGATAAGGCAAACCGCTCCGGGTTGCCGGAGGATGCGCAGGAGGCAAAGGATCTGGAAGCTCTGTGTACCCGGTTTGAGAAGAAAATACACGATCTGGAGCTGACCAGAATGATTTCCATTCAGACCGCACCCCAGATTCGCCTGGTACAGAATAACGACACCATTATGGTGGAAAAGATTCAGTCCACGATTGTAAATACCATTCCTCTGTGGAAAAGTCAGATGGTTCTGGCCATGGGGGTGGAACATTCCACTCAGGCGGCTCAGGCCCAGCGGGAAGTGACGGATTTGACCAATGAGCTGCTGAAAAAGAACGCGGAACGGTTAAAGGTTGCCACAGTGGAGACCGCAAGGGAATCCGAGCGCGGAATTGTGGATATGGAAACATTACGGGTGACGAATGAATCTCTGATTTCCACTCTGGATGAAGTAATGCGCATTCAGAAAGAGGGAAAAGAAAAACGTCGGGAGGCAGAACAGGAAATGAACCGTCTGGAAGGTGAACTGAAGAAAAAACTTCTGGAGATTTAAAAATTAAAGGAGCATTTAATTTATGCCGGTATCATTATATGAAGCAGCCTGGATTTTTTTAATCTACGCATTTCTGGGCTGGTGTATGGAAGTGGCCTATGCGGCGCTGGAGCTGAAACAATTTGTAAACAGGGGATTTTTAAACGGCCCGGTATGTCCCATTTACGGCTGCGGCGTATTGCTGGTGGTTTTTGTGCTGACGCCCCTGAAAGGAAGTTTTCTGCTTCTGTTTGCAGGTTCCTTTTTTCTCACGTCTGCCATTGAATTTATTACAGGATTTCTGCTGGAGAAAATATTTCATAATCAATGGTGGGATTACTCAGAAGAAAACTTTAATATCTGCGGATATGTCTGTCTGAAATTCTCTATTCTGTGGGGACTGGGCTGTACCCTGATTATGGATGTGATTCATCCTAATATTTTCAGATTTATAAGATTTATTCCCAAAATTCCAGGATTTGCAGTACTGGTTCTGCTTCTTCTGGTTTTTGTGACAGATCTGATTCTGACAGTCAGCACTATTCTGAGCTTCAACAGACATCTGAAGCTCCTGGATGAAGCCTCCTCGAAAATAAAAACTGTTTCCGATGAAATTGGAGAGAATATTTATGAAGGCGTAATCGTGGCCATGGAAAAGAGCGGGGAAGTAAAGGAAAATATTGAGAAAAAGGCAGAACAAATCAGGCTTCAGCAGGAATATGAGAAACTGATGAATTATAAAACTTCCGGTATGAAGCGCCTTATGAAGGCTTTTCCCCATATGAAGTCCCGGTCTTATCAGGAGGTTCTGACCCGGTGGAAAAATTATCGGAATGAAAGAAAATTATAACAGAACTGGTGATTTTATGAAAAAAGTACTGGTAATTGAAGACGAAACAGCCATTAACGATTTAATTTGCATGAATCTGGAAATTGCGGGCTATCAGCCTGTTCCCTTTTTTGACGGAATGGAATTCAGCCGTCATCTGAAAGAGAAGGACGATTATGTACTGGCGCTGCTGGATATTATGTTGCCGGGAAAAGACGGATTTGAACTGCTGGAAGAACTGAAAGAGCATGATATTCCGGTGATTTATCTGACTGCCAAAGGCGATTTGCCAAGTAAGGTGAAGGGTTTGAGGAACGGGGCGGAAGATTATCTTGTAAAGCCCTTTGAAATGCTGGAGCTTCTGGTTCGTATGGATAATATCCTGAAGCGCTGCGGAAAAAGCGAAACTGCAGAGGAAATTCATATCCGGGACGTCGTCATTAATGAGAAAAAGAGAACGGTACACAAAAACGGGGCGGAGGTTTCCATGCAGCCCATGGAATTTGACTGCCTGCTGGTATTCTGGAAATACAGAAACCGGGTGATTACCAGAGAGCAGATTCTGAATATTCTATGGGGCGTGGATTTTGAGGGAGAAAGCAGGACCGTGGACGTACATGTGGGAAATATCCGGAAGAAGCTGGACTTTTCCGATGTGATTATTACGGTGCCGAGAGTAGGTTACCGGATGGAGGTGCCCTGATGGATATGATAAAGAAGATTGCTCTGACTGCGTCAACCATGCTTTTTGTGTTGGCGCAGGCTTTTTCATTTTATGTGATTTTTACCAGCCGGCAGGAAAAAATTGACCTTCTGAAAGAGAAAGAAATCAGGATTTTTGAAAATGCTGTTATGGAGTTGAATGAAAAACTTTTCATATCAAAGTATAATAATGGGATACCGGATTATGTTATGGTTTATCATTTTCGGGAAAATATGCCGGAACATTCCGCATTATACAAAGGAGAGCAGGAGTTGTATAACAGCAGTCCCTATGAGTTCAATGTGGAACAGGCAAATGCGCAAAAAGACGGGTATTCTTATAATTTCAGGAAGGAACGGATGAATGGCAGGCATATTCTTGTTATATATGAGAAATTTAATGGAGGATATCGTCTCAACGGCCAGGAGACATATACTTTTTTCTACGGGATTGACATAACCTATCTCTATGAAAAAAGCCGAAATCTGGTGATTCAGGAACTGGTGATTTCTTTTACAGCATCTTTTGGAATGGCGCTGCTTCTTGTATTTCTTATTAAGAAAATTACAAAGCCTCTTCAGGCAGTTAATGAGGTTCAGCGACAGTTGATTGGAAGTATGTCCCATGAATTAAAAACCCCTCTGACAGCCATCAGGGGTTATTCAGAAACTCTTCTGAATGTAAATCTGTCTCCGGAGCAGGAGAAAAAATCCCTTAACTATATATATCAGGAAAGCGGGAGACTGTCCCGTCTTTCAGAAAAAATGATGGAGCTGACAAGATTATATGAACCGGAGTGTAAGATTTCTCAGCAGGATATTTCAGTAGAGGATCTGTTTGACGGAGTGGAGGAAAGCATGAAGCACAGGCTTCAGGAAACAGGAATAATTCTTGTGCGGGAAGGAAATTATCAGGGGAAAATCAAAAAACTGGATTCAGATCTGATGACCAGTTTCCTGATAAATCTGATTAATAACAGTATCATGGCTTCAACGCCGGGGAGTCGTATTTATCTGGGTGCAGATGACAAATCTCTGTGGGTTCGGGACGAAGGATGTGGAATTCCTGCAGAGGAAGTGGATAAAGTCCGTAAGGCTTTCTATCGTGTGGATAAATCCCGTTCCAGAAAAAGCGGAAATATGGGGCTTGGGCTCGCTCTCTGTGAGCAGATTGCAGCAGTACACCATGGAAATATGGAAATCGAGAGTAAGGTGGGGGAGGGGACCAGGATTGCTGTAATACTGAATCCGTGAATGAAACAATTTTATTCGACTGGGAAGTCCTCAATGTCCCACAGAAGATGATTTGATGGAATTTTTAAGTGCAATTTTTTATCCACAGAAAAAAGATTTTCTGGTCACAATACAAAAAAATATAGATTTTTCTCAGAATAAGGAGTTGTATCATATGGATGGTCTTGGAATGAGTATTCTGGAAGAAGGAATAGAACAGGGTATTGAGCGTGGAATGAAACAGGGAATAGAACGTGGGAAAGCAAAACAGATGAGGGAAAGTGTTACAAGTTTAATGAGAACTCTCGGTTTATCGCAGGAAGAAGCCTGTCGTGCATTGAATATTGAAATGTCTGATTATGAGAAAGCAAAACAGACAGTGAAATAGCCAGGGAGTTCATATGGATCTGTGGAAAACAGGAAAAACGGAAAAATCCGGCAGAAAAAGAAAACTGCCGGATTTATTTATTATTCTATCTGATAAGAAATACTGTAAGCATTCAGTGGTACAATCGGCTTCTGAGGCAATCTTTACAAATCCTTTACAAATGAGTGAATATTCCCGGAACATAAGCTGTTATCATTAATTTATCAACATGACAGGAGGAGCTTATGAAGAGAAAATATATAACAGTTCCTGCAGCTCTGCTTTGTATCAGCATTCTGGCAGGCTGTCAGGAAACACCGGAAAATTCTATTGTAAAGCAGAAGGGTTCAGATAACATCAAAGAATATGAAAGTTCTGAAGGTTCCATTCATGATATGGTTAAGGCGCCGGAAACATACAAAAATCTGTCTTCCTATGAAAACGGGGCCCTTGTTATAGACACAGATGCAGAAGTAATTCTGCCGGAAGTGGCCTCTATAAATACTTATAATGTTTCTGCCCAGGAAGCAGATCAGGAAATGATTGACAAAGTGACTGATATTTTTTTTAAAGGAGATAAGATTTACCATTCCTATACTTATAATGTGCTGACAAAAGACTGGTATCAGGCAGATATTACAAGACTGAAACAGTATAAGGCAGAAGGAAATACAGATCCATACGAATACGGAAAAGATGAAAACGGGGAATTACATTTTAACATTGATGAGGTGATTGCCAGAGAGGAAGAATTTATGGCAGAAGCTCCAGATGAGGTGATAAAAGAAGAAGTTAAGCCATGTTTTGGACTGGAATGGGTAGATGGCAAAGGAGAAGAAGCACAGAAAGTAGTGGATGAGACAGAGTTCCGGGGTATGGTGGAAACAGATCATGGAATTTACAGTTATGATATCATAAGTGGAACCAATACCAGAGATTTAAAGTTTGATATTGAAAAAAAGAGAGAGGATTTACCGGATGAAAGAATGTTTTCCATATGGCAGGAGACAAGATATCTGATGGATTCTGAGGGAGATGGATATGAACCTTTATCGGAAGATACCATAAAAAAATTTCTGAATATTTCCTATGAAGATGCAGAAAAAGCTGCAAAAGATAAAATAAGTCAGCTTGACTGGGACTGGGAGCTGACAGACTGGGATTATGCAGTGTTTAAATATGGAGAAGAAATGACGTCTGAAGATAATATAATGGACAGCGGATATATCTTTTATTTTACCAGAGTAGTGGATGAAATTCCTGTTACTTTTACAGATTCTTATGGCGGAGCGTTAGAAGATATGGACAGTACGCTGATTCCCTGGAGTTATGAACGATGTGAGATAATTGTGGGAGATGACGGGATTCAGAAAGTGGAAATATATAACCCCTATGAAGTGGAAGGAATACAGACAGAAAATGTAAAACTGATGGATTTCGACAGCATTATAAAAATATATGAACAGATGATGGAAGTATCCAATGCGGATGTGACGTCCTTTGAAAAACAGAGGACTTACCATATCAGAAAAATTAAATTGGGTTACGCCAGAATTTATAATCCCACAGTAGATAATACAGCAGGAATTCTGGTACCGGTCTGGGATTTTTTCGGCGGATTTGATTCTGAAATGGACGAATATTCCAGAAAAGATTCCGGAGAGCATTCCAAACGGAGTTTTATGACCATCAATGCTCTGGACGGAACTGTGATTGACAGGGAGCTTGGTTACTGAACATATATTTCATAAAGAAACGGGAAGGAGAAAAAATGGGAGAGGTAAAACAAAGGAAAACAGGTTTCAGAAAGAGATGGGGGACAGTTTTTATATCCATACTCTGCATGGGTCTGCTGGCAGGCTGTCAGGAGACACCAGAGGACACCATTGTACGGCAGAAAAAGTCAGACAATATCAAAAAGTATGAAAGTAATGAAGAACATCCGGAAGAAAAACAGGAAACAGAGGAGAAACAGGGAAATCCGGAAGAAAAGAAAGAAAATGTAAAAAGAGTGCTGGAGACGCCGGAACGCTATAAGAATAAGGCTTCCTACCAGAACGGAAATCTGGTGATTGATACGGATGCGGAAATTCTGGTACCGGAAGGCGATCATATGAACACTTATAAAGTAACAGCACAGGAAATGAATCAGGAACTGATTGATAAAATAACTCAGGCATTTTTTGAAGGGGATAAGATTTATCAGGAGTATGGTTATTTTCAGTGGACCAAAGAACAGTATCAGCAGGATATTACAATGCTGAAAAAGTTTAAGGCAGAAGGAAATCTGGACCCTTATAATCTGGGAACCTATGAAGACGGAAGCAAAATTTTTGATATTGACAGTGTAATTGAATACGATGAGGAAAATATGAAAACTGCGCCGGATGAAATAGAAAAAATCGAAGTAACGCCTTCTTTTGGACTGGAATGGGTGGAAGGATATGGAGAGGAAGCCACAAAGCGGGTGGATGATAACAGGTTCAGCGGTGCAGTGGAGACTGACAACGGGGTTTACACTTATACCATTTCCGGAAGCGACGGATATACTGCAGATGTGCGGGTGCTGATTCAGAAAACCAGAGAAGATATGGCAGATTTCCGGGTGCCGAAGAACTGGTGGGATGGAAGGATTGAATTGGACAATGAATATATATCCAAAGAAGAGGGAAAACAGCCTTCCATATCAGAAGAAACCATTCAGAACATGTTGAATATTTCCTATGAAGATGCAGAAAAAACAGCCAGAGAAAAAATAGACAGACTGGGCTGGGACTGGGAAATCACAGACTGGGACTATTCCCTTCTGAAAAGCGGATACGATAACCTTACAGAAGAGACTTTACTGGATGCGGGATATGTTTTTTATTTCGGCAGAGTGCTGGATGGAATACCTGTAACCTTTACAGATTCTTATGGAGGAGCCTGGGAAGATGCGGACAGTACGCTGGTTCCCTGGAGCTATGAGCGATGTGAAGTGATTGTGGGAGATGACGGTATTCAGAAAGTGGAAATTTACAATCCTTATCATGTGGAAGGGATTGAGACGGAAAATGTAAAACTGATGGATTTTGACAGCGTTATGCAGATATATGAGCAGATGATGGAAATATCCAATGCAGACATTCTGCAGTATGCAGAAAATATGACATATCATGTGAATAAAATTCAGCTGGGCTATACCAGAATCTATGATCCCACCGTGGAAAGTACCACAGGGATTATGGTACCGGTGTGGGACGTATTCGGAGGTTCTCAGACAGAGTATGAAGACCATACGGAAATAAATACGGGAGAACATTCCAGACAGAGTATGCTGACCATCAACGCTCTGGACGGAACGATTATTGACCGGGGGCTTGGATACTGATTTATCACAGGAAGAAAGGGGAACAGGAAGATGGAAGGGGCAAGACAGGTAACAGCGGCAGTCAGATGGAATTTCCTTGGATTTTTTAAAAATCCGAGGGTAATCATCACCTTTCTGTTTTCCTTTATTCTCTGTTTTTTCCTGAGCGACCGGGGCATGATGGTGGCAGATTATTATGATTCCTCCATGCAGGCACTGGAGCCTTTTATCTGGACTTTTGGAGACGCCGATTCCATTCTGCTCTGTTCTCTGCTGCTGATTCTGCTGTTTCTGGATTTGCCGAAATTAAGTCCTTTTACCCCTTATATGCTTCTTCGCATGAAAAAGAGCCGGTGGCTGCTGGCACAGTTTTTTTATATTTTTCTGGTAACCGTGCTGTATATGACATATGTGCTTCTGGTGACCGGAATTCTCTGTATGCAGAAAACTTATCCTGGAAATATCTGGAGCAAGACAGCGGCCCTTCTGGCCTATTCCGGTATGGGGAGGGATTTATCCGTTCCATCCACAGTAAAGGTGATGGAAAGTACCACTCCGGTGTCCTGCAGCTTTCAGATTATGGTTCTCTTAATCTGTTATGCCTTAACTTTAAGTTTTCTGATGCTGCTTTTTCAGATGAAATCAGGAAGAAAGGCTGCCATCGGCGCCGGGCTGTTTTACAGTCTGTTCGGGTTCCTTCTGAATCCCGATATTCTGGCGAAAATACTCCGCAAAGAAGAATACGAAATGTTTCTGGTACGGAGGATTACCGGGTGGGTCAGCCCCCTGAACCATGCCACTTACGGAATGCATGATTTTGGGTATGATGTGCTTCCGTCTATTGGCCAGTCCTGTATGATATTTCTTGTACTGCTGCTGTTTTTGTCCTTTCTTTCCTTTTATACACTGAAAAAATACAATTTTAGTTCTTTTACAGGAGATTGACGTATGAAAGAATTATTACGGGACAGAGGATTTCAGGCTGCCGTGCTGGTAAGTTTTCTGGCCATGGCGCTGGGATTTCCTTTCTATCAGGCAAAAATTCCGTTAAATCCGGGAAGTTTTCTTGAATTTTATCAGACTGCACTGGAAGCTCAGACCATGTTGTTTCTGATACCTGTTGCAGCAGTGCTTTCGCCGGGAGCTGCCTATGTGCGGGAATCCTCCAGTGGATTTTTAAAACTGTATCTTACCAGAACCAGCCGGATGGAGTATATCAGAACAAAAACCTGGAGGATTTACGCCGGAGGATTTCTGCCCTTTTTTCTGGCGGGGACCGGAGGATTTCTGCTCTGCTTTTTCTTTCTCTATCCTCTGGAACTGAAAGGAAGTATTTCCTGGAAAGAAATCCTCAGTGTTCTGGAAATTCTTCTGCGCATCAGCTTTACAGGAGGAATCCTGGCAGAATTTTCCGGTATTTTTGCAGTGGTTTTTCGGAATTATTATATGGCTTACGGGCTGCCCTTCGTCATTTATTATATGATGATTATATTAAAAGAAAGGTATCTGCCGAAACTGTATGCCTGGTATCCGGGAGAATGGGTTGTATGCCAGGAAGACTGGGGAACAGACCAGATGGGAATCTGGATATTTTTCCTGGTGATTTCTCTGGCAGTAATGCTGATACACAGCCTGATTTTATATCGGAGGCTGCGGGAAATTTAGTTCCACAGCCAGGAGATGTGCAGATATGGCAGCAACGGGGGTACTGGCCTGAAACAGGAATTTATGGAGAAAATAACATGGACGTTTATATTGAAATCAGTCATGTGACGAAAAAATTCGGGGACGACGTGATTTTAAATGACATTAATATCAGTATGGAACAGGGAAAAGTCTACGGAATTTCCGGTAATAATGGTTCCGGAAAAACGGTTCTGATGAAATGTATCTGTGGATTTCTTCCGGTAACAACAGGATTTATACGGGTTGGGGGGAAAATCATCGGAACAGAGATTGATTTTCCGGAAAGTATCGGCGTAATTATAGAAACACCGGGATTTCTGACAAATCTGACAGGTATGCGGAATCTGGAAATTCTGGCCGGGCTTAAAGGAAAAATTTCCCCAGAGGAAATCCGCCAGACCATAAGAAAAGCGGGACTGGATCCAGGATTAAAAAAATCTGTGGCAAAATATTCTCTGGGGATGCGCCAGCGTCTCGGAATAGCCCAGGCAATTATGGAAGATCCGGAATTTCTGATTCTGGATGAGCCTTTTAACGGACTGGATAAACATGGAGTGGAAGATATTCGAAATCTTCTTCTGGATTTGAAAAAGAATGGAAAAACCATTATTCTGGCCAGTCACAACAGCGAAGATATCCGAATTTTATGCGACAGAGTTTATGAGATGGACGGAGGGAGGATACAGGAAGTATGAGATGCAGAAAAAAGAGATGCAGAAAATTGTGTGGGAAAAATCGGGTACAGGGTTTTTTTCTGATAAGTATCATTCTGTGTTTTGTTCTGGCTGTGTCTGTCACGGTCAGGGCGGAGGGTCTGATAATTTCGGATGACAGTCAGAAAAAAGGCGGATTTATCACCATTGACGCCAATAAAAAGTACGAGGGTATGAACGCTCCTTTTTCCAAAGGATATGAACCTTCTGTTGAGAAAAATACCATGACGTTGGTGGTTCCTTTTATGATGAAACAGGAAACGGAGCAGGACAGAATCGTTGTGGGTATTTCTTTTGAGCGTGAGGAAAACAGCCCTTTTTACTATAAAAACTATCAGAAAAAAGTAAAGAAGTCAGAAGATGGAATTTATCTGTACCGGTGCAGAATTCAGTTAAAGGAAGACCGGGTAAACGGTCAGTATCCCCTGCGCCTGTGGGTGCAGGCTGAGACGTCAGAGGAACGGCTGCAGCAGGAATTTAACATTTATGTGGAAATTACAGACGGAATCCCAAAAGTTTCCGAAGAAAATCCGCCGGAGGAAAATTCAGATTTTACCATGGAAAATCAGGTGCCGGATTCTGTTTTGCCGGATGCAGGAGAAGAATCAGGCCAGCCAGCAGGAGGTTCAGGCAGCGGAGAACAGATTATCCATCAGCCCAGAGTTATGATAACAGATAACAGTCTGCAGACGGCTTCTCTGGAAGCCGGAACACAGGCACTCTGGTCCCTTTCTGCCAGAAACTGCAGCCGAAGTTATGCCATGGAAAATGTAAAGGTGACCATGACCTGTGAAAACAGAGATATTATTTTTGAAAAGACTTCCTGGTATTTTGACCGGGCGGGGGCCGGAGGTTCCATGGATTTGTCTCAGCATGTGACTGTGGGAAAAAAAGCGGCGGCAGAGTCCGTAGCAGTACAGTTTCAGTTTGACTATGAGGATAAACAGGGGACTGCCTGTACTTCCACGGAGACAGTGACTCTGTCTGTGGTGCAGATTCCTCAGGCGGAGCTTACGAATCTTTCTTTTCCGGACAGTATTTATGAGGCAGATACGGATTTGCTGACTTTTCAGATTCAGAACACAGGCCTTGCGGTCATTTATAATGTCAGAATACGTCTGGAAGGCAAAGGGCTGTTTCCGGAGAAGGAACTGTTTCTTGGAACCATGGAGGCAGGTTCTTCTGCAGACGGAGAGATTTCCGTATTTGCCGGCAACCTGACCATGGATAATGAGGGAAATGTGATTGATGAAGGTGGAAAAAAATATGGCGATACCACCGGTACAGTGGTGTTTTCCTATGAAAATGAACAGGGGGAACCGGTGGAAACCAGTCAGGAACTTCACACCGCCATTAAAAAACCGCAGGTTGTGAAACTGAAAGTGGAAAAGGAAGCTCCGAAAACCAATCAGTGGTGGATAACTATTCTGGCAGGTATTTTTCTGGTGCTGATTTTGATTATCATATGGCTGTACCTGCGGATGAAGCATTATTGGAGAGTTTCCGAAATGCATAAAAATTCCTGGTCAGGAAAGGAAAAATCATGAAAAGACGTAACCCGTATAAAGATATTGTTATCGGTGCAGCAGTCATTCTTCTGATGGTTTTCTGTTCAAATCTGTGGAAGAATTATCAGAAAGAGCAGAAAATCTATGGTTTTTACATCCAGTCTGACCGGGAACTGACAGAGAAAACTGCAGAACAGTTACAGAATATTTCCGGTCTCTGCAGGTTTGAGCCATCTGCTTCCACTATGGTGACAGTGGGGCTGGAAGAATATACCCTGGAAACCAGCCTGGTGGGAGTCAGTCTGGAAGAGTATCCGCTGAACTTTAAGGAAACAGAGGGGAATCTTGTTCTGGGAAATACAGCGGCGCTGTTTTTTGGTGAAGATGCATTTCAGATGTTTTCTGACAAACACGGATACAGTCCTGATAAAAAACAGATAAAAAGCTGGACGGATGAGTATCAGAGTCTTTCTCTGTCCATAACGGATGAAGGAGGTCATGTAAGAAAGGGATATGTTGCCGGTATTCTGAAAAGTCCGGGAAACGAAATTTACATGGATAGAGGTCAGATGGAGGAAATTTTTAAGGAATCCTGTCAGGTGACGGGAGGGTATATGGAGGTTTATGGGCTTCAGAATATGAAAAAAGCCAGGGATGAACTGGAAGGGGGAGGATTTCTGGTGGAGAAGAAAATGGAGAATTAATCTGAATATCAGAGACAGACTGTAAAAGGATGAGGACAGCATACGGTTTTCCGACAGGGGAGACGGTATGCTTTATTTTCTTATGGGAAAGACTCTGTTACGATAAAGCGTGGAAGTGTCTTACTATAGAATAAAAAATAATTATCCCATTGCGGCGGAAAAGAAATAGGTCCCAATCTGTTGTGATATCAACCTGTAAAAATTTGCCGGTAAAAATTTGCCTGTAATATTTTGCGGCAGAAAATTTTTTCAGATAATATATATTTTTTCAGTATTAGTCATAAAAACAGTGTATTATAAGGTCTGGACGGGAGATTATATATATTCTAAATCTTTTTGTTCATAGTTTCTAAAGGAAAAAATCATATTACAGGCAGGGTAAAAAAAGTTTCATTCACAAAAAAGAATTGTATGGATGGGATTTTTTTGTTATAATAATTAAAATAAAAGACAGATTTGAATTTTTTTGTCGTCAATTTATACAAAGACGGACAGAAGTTGTCTGGAGTGTTGAGAGACAGAATCATATCGGGAGATGGATTGTATGTTGAAAGAATCAAAAAATATATCGGATTATCTTGATATCGGTTTTCTGCAAATGCTGCAGGATAATTGTTCCAGGGCCATGGGACTGGCTTTTGTGACAGTGGACTATCGCGGATGTCCCATTACGCATTACAGTGGTTTTACCCCTTACTGTCAGCTTGGGCGGAAGCATCAGGGGTTTTTTGAAATGTGCAAACAGTGTGATGCCCATGGAGGTCTGCAGGCTGCTATTACCGGAGAGCCTTATATCTACCGCTGTCATGCAGGACTGGTGGATTTTGCCCTGCCGCTGATCTGCGACGGTATTTATATGGGTTCCCTGATGGGAGGCCAGATACGGTTAAACCGGGATGAAAAAGGGGAACTGGACAGGATTCTGCCGGTTGAGACAGACTGGAGGAAAGATAGGGACCTGGATAAAGCGTATAATGAAACTCAGACAGTCTCCTATGAGAAGATTAAATCGGCAGTGACAGTGCTGCATGATTTGATTCTGTTTATGATGCAGAGTAACGGGCAGACGGGCAGGCTGCCGGAATCTGAGGATATAAACGCTGGGGAACAGTGTAAAACCTGTCCCGGTGCAGAGTTTTCTTTTCGAAAACGTGAACTTACAAGTATTAAAAATCAGGGGAAACTGCGTTATTTTTTCTTTGTGATGAATATTATTTCACAGATGGCTCTCCAGGAAAAGGCCGCCAGGACAGAGGCCATGGTATATGATTTTGCGGATATTATGCGTTATGTAACGGAATCAGAACATGAAATTTCCACACTGGGAGAAGAACTGAACTATATAGGCGCTCTGCTGCGTGTTCAGAAAGCCTGGGTAGGGGACGCTCTTCGCTTTCATATTTCAGTTCCAAAGGAATACTGGGATGCAAACTGTCCCTACATGGTTCTGGAACCGCTTGTGGGACTGGCTGTTCAGGGATGCGAGGCTGGGGAAACCCATGAAATTGAAATTCTTGCGAAAGAAGAACAGGGAGACGTGATAATTCAGGTAGTCAGCGATAATGAAGGAATGACGCTGGAAGAGATGGATGACCGGTCCGGGGGATTTTTTCAGGAGGAGGGATTTTCCCTTCATGATTCAGACAGGAGTCTGAAACGGATGTTTGGAAAGCGGTATGGCCTTTCCGTAGGACCTGGAAAGGAGGAAAAGCCGGGACAGATGGTTTGCTTCCGGCTGCCTCATAAGAAAGACGGATAAGGAGGTGTGCAGTGAATGGGCCAGATTTTAGTGTTGAATGAGAACCGGCTGGAGCGTGAAATTACCCGAAATATTCTGGCTGAAGGGCTGGAGTCCACAGAAATTGTTCCCATAGCGGAAGAAGAAACGGCAATCCGTATGCTGAGAGAAGAAAATGTGGATTTGCTGATTGCAGATGTACCCAGATTTGATCTGCGCCGGTGCGACATGATGGCGAAGGCCAGGCAGGTATCGCCGGATACCCCGATTCTGGTGACTTCCGCAGGAGTCCGTGCTGATATTGCACCTCATGTATGGCGGCTGGGACTGCAGGATTATTTGCTCAAACCCTGCCGTCCGGCCTGGCTGCTGGCAGCAGTTCGAGCCCTGAAACGGGAGGCTTCCCCCGGATTAAATGACAGAGAGGAACAGCGGCGGGAACAGTATCTGAAACTTCTGGCTGAGCAGATGCGGGCCTTTTGTTATAAAAAGTGCACAGATGTTGCAAAAGATTACCTTGCTTCTCTTCACAAAGATATACATAATAAAAGTATGATTCGGTTTCAGGTGCTTCGGTTTGCCGAAGGACTTGTACAGTTGGGAGATCCTCTGGGTTCTGCTGCCCGAACCAGACTGGCATGTATGATGGAACAGTTCAGGCTTCGATTCGACCAGCAGGTGCAGAAATATGATACCTACCTTGTACTGAAAAAGATGCTGGATGTGATTTTTACTGTTTTTGAAGAAGACAGCAGTTATCAGGTGGACAGTGAGCAGAGGGTGATCAACTTTATTGACCGCAACGTCAGGGGCGGCATCAGCCTGGATCAGGCTGCAGAATATGCAAATATGAGTTCTTATTATTTCAGCAGGGTTTTTAAGAAAATTACCGGGGTCAACTTCATTACCTACGTTACAGACTGTAAAATAGCTGTTGCTGAGGAAATGCTTGTGGAAACGGACATGCCTGTCATCAGCATTGCCTATGAGCTTTCTTACAGTGAAGCCAATTATTTCAGTAAGGCTTTTAAGCGGAAAGTGGGAATGACGCCTACGGAGTACCGGGAATTTCACTGCGGCGGAGTGACTGTCTGAACAGGTAATTCCCGCAGAACAGGTTGTAAAATGGGGGCTTTGAATCGGGTGTATATGTCTGCAGCGCCTGCTCCGATGGACATTGCGGCATACAGTTTTCCGTTGGAATTTGCGCCGCAGGCGTCAGCGGCAGAATGGAGGTTATGATGCAGGAATTCAGTTTCAGTACCAGGATATTTTTTGGAGAAGGTGCTCTGGAGCGTCTGCGCCGGGTGAAAGGCCGGCGTGTTCTTATTGTTACGGACCGCTTTATGGTGCAGATAGGGACCATAGACAAAGTAATGACCTATCTGACAGGGTGTGAAGTCAGCATTTTTGACGGCGTAATACCGGATCCGCCCATTGAAGTGGTGGCTGAGGGAGTAAAAGCCCTTGCAGCCTGCCAGGCAGAAATCGTGATTGCTGTGGGCGGCGGTTCCACCATTGATGCGGCAAAGGCTATCCGGGCCATTGCAAAGCAGACACTCTGTGCTGAGGCGGACCATATGGAATGCTTTGCTGTGCCTACCACCAGCGGCACCGGTTCCGAAGTTACAGATTACGCTGTAATTACAGATAATGCCAGAGGTCTCAAGTATCCTCTGGACAGCCAGGCGCTGCGTCCGCCTGTGGCCATCCTTGAGCCGTCTCTTACCGCCAGCGCTCCTGCGTCTGTGACAGCCGATGCAGGCATGGATGTGCTGACACATGCCCTGGAGGCTTATGTTTCAACCAATGCAAATGATTTTTCTGACGCCATGTGTGAAAAAGCCGTATCTCTGGTGTTCCGGTTTTTGCCTCTTGCTTATCAGGATGGGGAGGATTTACTTGCCCGGACAGAGATGCAGAATGCGGCGTGTATGGCGGGACTGGCTTTTAATTCCGCCGGACTGGGCATTAACCATGGACTTGCCCATGCAGTCGGCGGGAAATTCCATATTGCCCATGGACGTATTAATGCCATGCTTTTGCCGAAAGTTCTGGCCTTTAATGCAAATTTATCTCATGTGGTGGGCGGAGAGTATTCTCTGGCAGCAAAAAAATACCAGCGTATTGCAAGGATTATGGATTTTCCGGCTGCCACGGTGCGGCTTGGCGTTGCCAATCTGATCAGTGAAATAGAGCGTCTGAATCAGCTGATGCAGATTCCTCCCACGCTCAGGGCATGGGGTGCTGATCTGTCCAAAGTCAGAGAAATGCGCGGAGAGCTGGCAAGGGCTGCTCTGGCAGATGCCACTTACGCTACCAATCCGCGCAGGGCAACTGAAGAAGAAGCAGCAGTTCTGATTGACCAGATTACAGGTTAATCAAAGAAGTAAAATATTTTAACGGATTGAATTACAGACATTCAGGAAATTGGAAGCGGGAGTGCCAGGCTGAGAAATCAGCAGGCAGTCCCGCTTTTTTCTTCTATAGGAAAATACTTTCCTATAGAAGAACAAAACAATGATGCGCAGCTCGCGGGGGTGATGTTTATTGCTACGCAATCCTCTCGCGCGCGGAGAATGCGTATAGCGCATTCTTTTTTATTCTGCAGGAAGACGTTTTCGCGCTTTAGCGTGAAAGATAATTATGTGCATTTATTAAAAATAAATCAGGAGATTATGCCTTTGTGCAGATAAGAAGGCAGCCTGACGTCTGTTTCGTGATGAAGGAAAAAATAATTGTGCAAATTAAACAAAACATCAGACAAAAAATTCTCTGATTAGGACAAGAAAGTACAAGCAGGATTTTAGTATAATAGGAAATAGCAACAAATTAACCAATCATGTGGGTATGCCGCAATTTATTTCAGAAAAATACAGGAATCCAGGACGCGAATTATAAGGACAGGTCATGGAAATACGGAAATTGACGGATACGCGCAAAACTTACAAAACAAGGAGGAATCAAAATGCAAAGAGAAGCCCTTGGTATGGTGGAGACAAAAGGTCTGGTCGGCGCTATTGAGGCTGCTGACGCCATGGTTAAATCTGCAAATGTGGCTCTGGTTGGCTATGAGAAAATCGGGTCCGGTCTGGTTACCGTTATGGTCCGCGGAGATGTAGGTGCAGTGAAAGCATCTGTAGACGCCGGCTCCATCGCTGCTGAAAAAGTCGGAACGGTTGTCTCCTGTCACGTAATCCCAAGACCGCATACAGATGTGGAGAAGATCCTTCCGAATATGGAATGATTTTCGGGATTTCCGGAGAAACCCACCACCTTTATGAGAACGCTGTGAAAGCAAAAAAATTAATTTGGAGGGAAAACACATGGATGAACTGAACAACAACATCGTAGAAGAAGTTATGAAAAGGCTGGGCGCCGTTGCTTCTCCTGCAGAGGAGAAATGCTGCGAAGCTCCTGCAGCTGCTTCACCGGAATGCAACCTGACAGAGTATGTTGGCACAACAATGGGCCATACAATCGGACTGGTTATCGCAAACGTTGACCATCAGGTTCATGAAGCACTTAAAATTGATCCTAAATATCGTGCTATCGGCATCATCAGTGACCGTGTAGGTGCAGGTCCGCAGATTTTTGCAGCTGATGAGGCAGTAAAAGCAACAAACAGTGAATGTCTTCTGGTAGAGTGTCCCCGTGACACAGAAGGCGGTGCAGGACACGGTTCCCTGATTATTTTCGGAGCTGAAGATGTATCGGATGCCCGTCGTGCAGTAGAAGTCTGCCTGCGCGAGATTCCGCGTACAATGGGCGATGTTTACGGTAACAGTGCAGGACATCTGGAGTTCCAGTACAGTGCCCGCGCTTCTTATGTATTAAATAAAGTATGGGGTGCACCTCTTGGCAAGGCTTTTGGTATTACCGTAGGTGCTCCGGCAGGTATCGGTGTGGTTCTGGCAGATGCGGCTTCCAAGGCTGCAACCATTGATGCTATCACCATCGCAACACCTGGCAATGGCGGAACCAGCTTCTCCAACGAAGTAAACTACTTCTTCTCCGGTGATTCCGGTGCGGTGAAGCAGGCGATTATTGCAGCTCGTGACGTAGGACTTCAGTTACTGAAGAGCCTGGCGCCGGATGAGGAGCTGAAATCAACCACTACCCCTTACATTCTTTAATCAGGAAGGAGCTGTAAGCTATGAAATCAAAACGTTTTGAAGTGTTGGCGAACCGCCCGGTAAATCAGGACGGTTACGTCAAGGAGTGGCCTGAGGTTGGTCTGATTGCAATGAACAGCCCCTTCGATCCGACTCCGAGCATCAAGATTGAAAACGGGCGCGTAACAGAGCTGGACGGTAAGTGCCGCGCTGATTTTGATATGTTGGATACCTTTATTGCAGACCATGCAATTCGTCTGGAGAATGCAGAAAAGGCAATGGCCCTGGATTCACTTGAAATTGCACGTAAAATTATAGATATTAATGTTTCCCGTAAGGAAATTCTGGATATTACACTTTCCATTACTCCTGCAAAACTTACTGAGGTTGTAGGAAAAATGACAATTGTGGAAATCATGATGGGTATGACAAAGATGCGTGCCCGCCTGATGCCTGCAAACCAGTGTCATGTTACCAACGTTAAGGATAATCCTGTTCAGATTGCTGCTGACGCTGCAGAAGCCGGCGTACGTGGTTTTGCTGAAATGGAAACAACAGTTGGTATTGCACGTTATGCTCCGTTTAATGCAATTGCAATTATGGTAGGAGCTCAGGTAGGACGTCCCGGAGTTATGACACAGTGTGCTCTGGAAGAAGCTACAGAGTTAATGCTTGGTATGCGTGGTTTCACTACTTATGCTGAGACAATTTCCGTATATGGTACCGAGCCGGTATTCATGGACGGTGACGATACTCCTTATTCAAAGGCATTCCTGGCAAGCTGCTATGCAAGCCGCGGCCTGAAAATGCGTTTCACCTCCGGAACAGGTTCTGAAGTTCAGATGGGTTATGCAGAAGGCAAATCCATGCTGTATCTGGAAGCTCGCTGCCTTGCAGTTACCAAGGGCGCAGGCGTTCAGGGAACACAGAATGGTTCTGTATCATGCGTAGGCGTACCTGCCGGCGTACCGGGCGGTATCCGTGCAATCGCTGCTGAGAACCTGATTGCAATGCTGCTGGATCTTGAATCCACCACTTCCAATGACCAGACCTTTACTCATTCTGATCTGCGTCGTGTGGCCCGCAGCGTACCTCAGTTCTTCTCCGGCACCGACTACATATGCTCCGGTTATTCTGCTACACCGAACTACGACAATATGTTCGCAGGTTCCAACTGGGATGCGGAAGACTATGACGACTGGAATATTATCCAGCGTGATATGAAGATTGACGGTGGTTTACAGCCTGTACGTGAAGAAGACGTTATCAAAGCCCGCAACAAAGCAGCACGCGCACTTCAGGGTCTGTTCCGTGAACTGGGCCTGCCGCCAATTACAGATGCGGAAGTGGAAGCAGCTACTTATGCAAACGGTTCCAATGATATGCCGGATCGTAACGTAAATGAAGACCTGAAAGCAATTGAAGATATGATGGCACGCAATGTAACGGGTGTGGATTTTGTTAAAGCTCTTGACAAGTCAGGATTCCCGGATGTGGCACAGAATATTTACAATATGCTTCGCCAGAAGGTAGCAGGCGACTATCTCCACACAGCTTCTATTTTTGGAGACAATTTCCATGTATTGTCTGCTGTCAATGCGCCGAATGATTACCACGGACCGATGACTGGATACCAGATCAGCGAAGAGAGATGGAAACAGCTCAGCGATATTCCGAATGCTATTCGGCCGGAAGACATTTAAGAAGGAGGTGTGAGAGATATGACTTTTGACGAAAAAACACTGCGTAGCGTCATTGCAGAAGTAATTAAAGAAATGGCCAGCCCGTCAGCACCTGCAGCAGCAGCGCCTGCAGCAGCACCTGCACCCTCAACCATACCTGCAGCCGGAAAGATGACTCTGACCGAGCAGGGTGATGCACCAAAGGGCGTAGCTCCCGACGAGGTAGTCATCGGTCTGGCACCGGCTTTCGGTGTTTATCAGACCGAGACCATTATTCATCAGCCTCACGATAAAGTACTTCGTGAGATTATTGCCGGAATTGAGGAAGAAGGATTAAAATGGCGTGTGGTACGCGTATACCGCACCTCTGATGTTTCCTTTATCGCTCACGATGCGGCTGAATATTCAGGATCAGGCATCGGCATCGGCATTCAGTCCAAGGGTACCACGGTAATCCACCAGAAGGATCTTCCGCCCCTCAGTAACCTGGAGCTGTTTTCACAGGCTCCCCTGATTGAAATGGAAACATTCCGCCAGATTGGCAAGAATGCTGCCAAATATGCGAAAGGTGAGGCTCCTACGCCGGTACCGGTTCGCAATGACCAGATGGCACGTCCTACCTATCAGGCGATTGCGGCATTGCTGCATATTAAAGAAACGGAACATGTTGACAATGATAAGCGACCTCAGGCTGTCGCAGTTTCATTCCAGTGAAAGGAGGCATAATCATGGATCAGGAACTCTTAATGAAACAGATTGTAGAACAGGTTATGCAGGCCATGAACAACGGTGGGTCCCCATCAGCTCCCGCTGCCTCTGCCGGCGGCAAAGTTACATCTGAGAATTATCCTCTGGCTGAAAATATGGCCGATAAAATTAAAACACCTACCGGCAAACCTTTCACTTCTCTGAGTTATGACAAGGTAATTTCCGGTGAAATTACAGCAGACGACATGCGTATTTCCCCGGAGACTCTGGAAATGCAGGCACAGGTGGCAGAATCCGTAAACCGCGAAGCATTTGCAGGAAATCTGCGTCGTGCGGCTGAACTGATTGCTGTACCGGATGACCGTCTGCTGGAGATTTATAATGCATTACGTCCTTACCGTTCAAGTAAACAGGATTTGATTGATATTGCCAATGAGCTGGACCAGAAATATGGTGCCAAAACAGCGGCTGCTCTCGTTCGCGAAGCTGCTGATGTTTACGAACAGCGCGGCAGATTAAAGAAATTCTAAGATTCTGCAAAGTTGGGAGGTTCCACTATGAAAATTGTTGCAGGCATTGATATTGGAAATGCGACAACAGAAACAGCTCTGGCAAGGATTGACGGAAATCGAACGGAGTTTCTGGCCAGCGGCACAGTACCCACAACAGGTATCAAGGGAACCCGGCAGAACATCAATGGCGTCGTCCATTCCCTGACCAGCGCCATGGAACAGGCGGGCGTTGAGATAACAGAGCTTTCGGAGGTATGTCTGAACGAAGCGGCTCCGGTTATCGGTGACGTAGCCATGGAAACCATTACAGAGACCATTATTACGGAATCTACCATGATTGGACATAATCCCTCTACGCCTGGCGGTATGGGCGTCGGCGTAGGGGAGACAATCCTGCTTTCTCAGCTTGCTTCTGCGGCAGGCGGGAAAGACTATATTGTGGTAATCCCTGCCAGTGTGGATTTTGAAGATGCCGCAAGGATGATTAATGAAGGCTCTGTGGGCACACGACAGGTAACCGCGGCTATTGTTCAGCGGGATGACGGCGTACTCATCCACAACCGTCTGCACCATAAGATACCCATTGTTGACGAAGTATCCCTGGTGGATAAAGTTCCGCTGGGTATGCGTTCCGCAGTGGAGGTAGCCGGTGTGGGCGGCGTGGTGGAGGTACTCTCCAATCCATATGGGATTGCAACGCTTTTTGGCCTGTCTTCGGATGAGACGCGGCAGGTGGTTCCCATTGCCCGTGCATTGATTGGAAACCGTTCTGCAGTGGTAATCAAAACTCCCGCAGGCGACGTGAGGGAGCGGAAAATCCCTGCAGGCCTCATTGAATTCTACGGCCAGAACCGAACGGTAAAAGTGGATGTGGATGCAGGAGGCGAAAAAATCATGCAGGCTGTGGAATCCCTTCCTGCCCTGGAAGATGTCCGGGGAGAGCCGGGGACAAACGCAGGCGGTATGCTTGAAAAAGTCCGCCAGGTTATGGCGAATCTGACAAAGCAGCATCCAAAGGATATTCATATTCAGGATTTGCTGGCAGTAGATACATTTACACCTCAGAAGGTCCAGGGCGGTCTGGCCAACGAATTTTCACAGGAAAACGCAGTGGGAATTGCGGCTATGGTTAAGGCTGACCGTCTTCAGATGGAGGCAATCGCCAGAGAGTTTTCAGAACAGATTAACATTCCGGTCAAGGTCGGAGGCGTAGAAGCCGATATGGCTATCCGCGGAGCTCTGACCACGCCGGGAACCAATAAACCTCTGGCCATTCTGGACATGGGTGCAGGCTCTACCGATGCATCAATTATCAATCGGGAAGGGGAAATCCACTCCATTCATCTGGCAGGTGCGGGCAATATGGTGACGCTTCTGATTCAGTCGGAGATGGGGCTGGATAATTTTGATACCGCAGAGGATGTGAAGAAATACCCGTTGGCCAAAGTGGAAAGTTTTTTCCATATCCGGCATGAAAACGGAACCGTTGAATTCTTTACGGAACCGCTGAGTCCTGATATTTTTGCAAGGACAGTTATTCTGAAAGAGGGTAAGATGATTCCGCTGGAAGGCGACTGGTCTATGGAGAAAATCCGTCTTATCCGGCGACAGGCCAAGAAAAAGGTATTTGTAACGAATGCTCTGCGTGCACTGGCAAGAGTCAGCCCTACCGGTAATGTCCGTGATATTCAGTTTGTTGTACTGGTAGGCGGTTCTGCTTTGGATTTTGAAGTGCCGCAAATGGTTACGGATGCACTGTCACAGTATAAGGTTGTGGCAGGCCGCGGCAATATCCGCGGAACAGAAGGTCCACGTAATGCAGTGGCAACAGGACTGGTACTTTCTCTGACGGAGAGGGGGGAGCCGGTATGAATGCTGCCCAGATTGCAATGACAAAACCTACCGTACATGTACTGTGCAGTCCGGATGTCCCGGAAAAGGCTTTCTGGCAGTTACTCTACGGAATGGAAGAGGAAGGCGTTCCCTGTGAAACCTGGACGAAAACGGAAGGGGATGCCCTTTCTCTGGCATGGGAAGGCGCGCAGGCTTCCCGTCTGGGAGTAGGTGTCGGAATGGACGGACAGGATGCAGTTCTGCATGTCTCCAAATTTGATGCCGGACAGCCTCTGTTCCGGATTCCGATTCGCTCTTCCGGGCAGGTACGCATCCTTGGAGCAAATGCAGCACGACTGGTAAAGAAGTTACCGTTAAAGCCTTTGGAAGGGAGGTGAGGGCATGAAGAAAAGTTTGGGGCTCATAGAAACACAGGGGCTGGCTGCCGGTATTGAAGCGGCAGACGCAGCGGTGAAGTCAGCTAACGTGAAGCTGATTGGATATGAGCTGACAAAAGGCGGAGGCTGGACCACCATAAAGGTTGAGGGCGACGTGGGAGCAGTAAAAGCTGCGGTAGACGCAGCCCGGATGGCAGCCGCTAAAGTAAACCAGGTAATAAGTACGCGCGTGATTCCCCGTCCCTCTGCCGGACTTGACATGCTGGTGTACAGTCCGGATACTGTCGGGGGTCCGCAGACGTCAAAGGGGCCGGATACGCCGAAGCCTCCCACACCGCCAAAGGGCTCGAAGAAGGTAAAAGAGGAATTGCCGAAGGAGCCGGAGGGACAGGAGACAGAGCAGACCGTCCCGGCGCCGGAACAGGCAGAAGAAATAAAAGAGCCGAAGGAAGCTCCTGTGCCGGAAACACCTGCGGAGAACACTGAGGAAAAATCAGAACCGAAGGTAACTGAAGAGTCAAAACCGGAGAATGCAGAAGCGCCGGAGGAAAAATCAGAACCGGAGGTAAATGAAGAATCAAAACCGGAGAATGCAGAAGCGCCGGAAGAAAAGTCAGAACCGGAGGTAACTGAGGAATCAAAACCGGAGGGCGCAGAAGCGTCGGAAAACACAGAAGCACCGGAAGAAAAATCTCAGGATACAGAGGATTCTGAAACGGAAGATGCTCAGGAACCTCAGGAACCTGTAGTTCCGAAACCCACCAGAAAAGCAGCCCAGAAAGGGCGTAAGGGAGGAAAACGGGGCAGTAAACAGGAGACGACAGAATAAGACAGATTGGAGGTTATCGTTATGGGTGAAGCTCTTGGCATGATTGAAACAAAAGGTCTTGTTGGAGCCATTGAAGCAGCCGACGCCATGACAAAATCAGCAAATGTAACGCTGATTGGTTATGAAAAGATTGGTTCAGGTCTGGTGACCGTTATGGTACGCGGAGACGTGGGAGCAGTAAAAGCGTCTGTGGATGCAGGTGCTGCTGCCGCTGAAAAAGTAGGCGAGATTGTATCACAGCACGTTATTCCGCGTCCTCATACAGATGTGGAGAGAATCCTTCCGAAGGATCTTTGAGAGGAGGGATAAGCCGTGGAGAAAAGCCAATACGCACAGGAAGAGTTCCTGCGTCTTTTAGTGAGACTGGTGGTAGAGGAACTGTGCAAATGGGAACGTTCTGTTCCTGTTGGCGTTTCTAATCGCCATGTTCATCTGAACCGGGCTGATATGAATACACTGTTTGGGGAAGACAGTGAACTGACGCGGGTAAAAGAACTGGGACAGCCGGGTCAGTACGCTTCTGCAGAGACAGTGACCAGCCAGGGTTCCAAAGGTGAACTGAAACGTATGCGTGTACTTGGCCCTCTGCGTGGAGAATCTCAGGTGGAAATTTCCATCGGCGACGGTTTTGCCCTTGGTGTGCACCCTCCTGTCCGGGAATCCGGTCAGCTTGAGGGGACGCCGGGCATAAAAATGGTTGGGCCGAATGGGGAAGTGGAACTGAAGAGAGGTGTCATCGCCGCTCTTCGCCATATCCATCTCGATCCTGCAACTGCAGAACGTATGGGAGTACACGACAAACAGATTGTTCGGGCGGAGATAGGAGGTCTGCGCGGCGCAGTGCTGAATAATGTATTGATTCGCGTGTCTGATAAATTTGCCCCTGAGATGCACATTGACGTGGAGGAGGCCAATGCTCTGGGCGTGAAAAACGGCGACCGGGCATATATTCTTCCGGATTAAGGGCAGTGGAGGAAGTGCATATGGGTTGCGATATCACGCAGTGCAATGAGACACTGCTTGAATTTGAGAATCTGATAGAGAACGGCGAGAAAAAAGACTGGGAGGGCACTCTGCGTACCGGCGTGGACCTGGGCACTGCGAACATTGTACTGGCGGTAGTGGACGAGGAAAACAGGCCGGTGGCGGGTGCCACTTTCCCATCAACTGTAGTCCGGGACGGCATTGTGGTGGATTATGTGGGAGCTGTTCAGGCTGTAACCAGGCTGAAAGGCCAGCTTGAGGAGCTGTTAGGTGAGACACTGGATGCGGGAGCCTGTGCGATTCCGCCGGGAATTCTGGCAGGTAATGTAAAAGCCATCGGTAATGTGGTAGAGTCAGCCGGATTTCGGCTGACTGAAATTGTAGATGAACCTACTGCAGCCGCAGCTGTGCTGGGTATTACGGACGGTGCGGTAGTGGATGTGGGAGGCGGAACCACCGGAATCAGCATTCTGGAGAATGGGAAAGTCATTTATACCAGTGATGAGCCTACGGGCGGTACCCATATGACTCTGGTGCTGGCAGGTTTTTACGGATGCAGCACACAGGAAGCTGAGATAATGAAACGTGATCCGGCTCAGGAATCCAATGTATTTCCTGTGGTAAAACCGGTGGTGGAAAAAATGGCTGCAATCGTCAAACGGAGTCTGGAAGAATACCCCGTAGACACAGTCTATGTGGTAGGCGGCGCATGTTGCTTTACTCAGTTTGAGGAAGTTTTTGAAAAGTATCTTGGCACCCCTGTGGTGAAGCCGGCAGCGCCGCTGCTGGTCACGCCCCTGGGCATTGCCATGAGCTGTACCAAATAAGGGGGTGAGGACGTTGACTGAGCAGGAACAGCGTGTCCATAACATTGTAGCGCAGGTGCTTGCGGAACGGGTGGTAGAAAAACTCGTGGAACGCCAGAAACAGGCGCTGGTAGTTTATACCGGATCAAATATGGGCCTGGAACCTGGTCTGGAAAGTCTGCGGATGCTGCGCCAGGAAGAAGGATTTACCTACCGGGTACTGCTGACGAGGAGCGCTGCCGGAATATTGGATGCTTCGGCAATCCGTTCCGCCCTGGAACCGGAGGAGTTTTGGGTGGAAAAGCCCGGAGATTCGCCAGAGGCTCTGACTGCCCGATACGATACCATTCTGGTTCCTGCTTTGACGGTGAACACCGCAGCCCATGTGGCTGCATGTATGGCGGATACCCCGACCGCTGCGATTATTCTGGACGGGCTGATGCGCGGAAAAAATGTGATAGTGGCTGTGGACGGCTGCTGTCCGGATAACCCGGAGCGGGCGCGAAGGGGATTTCGCATGACAGAAGCTCTCAAGGAAAAAATGCGGGAGAACAGAGATGCTCTGAAAGATTTCGGAGCATTGCTGACAACTTCGGAGCATTTGCGGGAGACGGCCCTGAAAGCCATCATGAGTTTTGTTCCCGCACCTGTTTCCGGAAAACCGGAACCGAAAATGCGTACGGAAAACAGGACGAAAGCGGGAATGGATGCAGGAAAGTTCCGGGCGGTGCTGGAAGGACGTGTGTTTAGTATAAACCATATGAAGTCTTATCCGGATCATGCTGTAATCATCGTTCCAAAACGGACAATCATCACCCAGCTTGCGTCTGATGAAGCTCGCAGACGGGGCATTCGCATAGAGATTGAATCATGAGGCAGGTGGAATAATGTATCTGGGAAGAGTAATTGGAACTGTAGTTTCTACCAGTAAGAATGAGAATCTGATTGGCATGAAGCTGTTGATGGTTGAAAAACTGACAGAACGTCTGGAACGGGAAGGCTCAACAGAAATTGCGGTAGATTCCGTAGGAGCTGGTACCGGAGAAATTGTAATTGTTTGTAAGGGCAGTTCAGCCCGTTATGTATTTGGTGATGGATCGGCTCCGGTGGATACATCCATCGTGGGTATTGTAGACTCTGTGGAGGTGAGCTGATGGCAAATTTGTATACAAAAACCGGAGATAAAGGTCAGACCAGTCTGGTTGGCGGATCAAGAGTCAGCAAATCAGACCTTCAGGTAGAGTGTTACGGCACCATTGATGAAGCGAATTCCATGCTGGGTCTGGCCCGTTCCAATACGTGCCATGAGTATATCCGAACCACCATATATACAATTCAGGGAAGGCTGTTTTCCCTGGGGGCAGAACTGGCCAGCGACGGAGAAGGCGCTTCCAGACTGAAAGAAACAATTTCAGAAGAGGATGTGGCTTTTCTGGAACATGTGGTAGATACATGTACGGAGACCACCGGGAAGATGACTCATTTTGTGATTCCCGGTGTGGATACGGCATCGTCTGCCCTCCATGTAGCCCGGACCATCGTACGGCGTGCGGAACGGCGCATGGTGGAGCTGTCAGGCAGTTCCCCTGTGCGCGAGGTACTGATGCGTTACGTGAACCGTTTATCTGATGCTGTTTATGCCATGGCACGTCTTCAGGAAGAGACGATGGGCCAGGAACAGATGAAAGAAAAAGTGACGGCGGTGGTAAAAGATATACTGGCAAAGTATACGGACAGTCTCCCTCCCATGTCCCTGGAAGTTCTGAAACGAATGGCAGAGAGAGCCGGAGAAAAATCACGGATGCTTGGCGTACCGGTAGTATTTTCCGCTGTTGACAACGGAGGAAATCTGCTGTTGCTTGAGCGGATGGAAGGTGCGTTGCCAGGCAGCGTGGAAGTATCGGCCGGCAAGGCATATACGGCCAATGCATTTCATATGCCTACCCATGAACTGGGTCAGGCTGCACGGCCGGACGGTCCCCTCTACGGAATTGAGAATGCCGCGCCAGGAAAGATTATCCTGTTTGGAGGCGGTTTTCCTTATGTAGTGGATGGTCAGGTTGTGGGAGGCATTGGCGTATCCGGCGGAACGGTGGAGCAGGATATGGAGATTGCACGTTATGCAATGTCTGTTTAAGGAGGGAAAGCAATGAATATTGATGAACGCGTAGTAGCGGGCATAGTGAATGCAGTCCTGGGACGACTGGGTGATGTTTCCAATCCGGCTGCGGAAGCAGGAGGCGGAAACTGGGGCATCTTTGAAAGCATGAATGACGCGGTAGAGGCTGCTGCTGCTGCGCAGAAGAAATACATGAACTGCACCATGCATGACAGAGCGGCTTATGTACAGGCTATCCGCGATGTGGTGCTTAAGCAGGAAAATCTGGAATATATTTCCCGCCAGTCTGCAGAAGAGACCGGAATGGGGAATTATGAGCATAAATTAATTAAAAACCGGCTTGCAGCTACAAAAACGCCGGGAATAGAAGATCTGACCACAGATGCCATGTCAGGCGATGATGGTCTTACGCTGGTAGAGTATTCTCCCTTTGGGGTAATTGGGGCAATTACACCGACCACAAACCCCACCGAGACAATTATCTGCAATTCCATCGGAATGCTGGCGGCAGGAAACAGCGTGGTATTCAGCCCCCATCCAAGGGCAAAAAATGTTTCCCTGCATCTGATTCGGCTGATTAACCGTGCACTGGCTGAAGCTGGCGCGCCGGCCAATCTTGTGGTTACCGTATCACAGCCTTCCATTGAGAATACAAATGCCATGATGAGCCATCCCATGGTGCGGATGCTGGTGGCAACGGGTGGTCCTGGTATTGTAAAAACTGTACTTTCCAGCGGTAAAAAGGCTATCGGTGCAGGCGCAGGTAATCCTCCCGTAGTGGTGGATGAGACTGCTAACATTGAGAAAGCAGGAAAAGATATTATCGATGGCTGCTGTTTCGATAACAATCTGCCCTGTATCGCAGAGAAAGAAGTCATTGTAGTGGACTCTGCGGCAGATTATCTGATTTTCAACATGAAGAAAAACGGCGCTTACGAAGTGAAAGATCCGGAGATTATCGACAGGATTGTCAAACTGGTGGTTCAGGAGAACGGAAAGAGTCCGGTGACGTCTTTCGTGGGCAAGAGCGCAAAATATATTCTGGAGCAGGCGGGTGTTCATGTAGATGACGATGTGAGAGTTATCATAGCTCAGACCGGAGAGGATCATCCTTTCGTACAGGTGGAGCTGATGATGCCTATTCTGCCCATAGTGCGGGTACCTGATGTGGATGCCGGAATTGAGATGGCTGTCCGTGTGGAACATGGCAACCGTCATACAGCCATGATGCATTCCCGCAATGTAGATAAGCTGACCAAAATGGCCAAGTTGATACAGACAACAATTTTTGTGAAAAACGGCCCTTCTTATGCCGGAATCGGCGTGGGCGGTGAAGGTTATACAACATTTACCATTGCCGGACCTACCGGAGAGGGACTTACTTCAGCCAAATCCTTTGCCCGGAGGCGCAGATGCGTACTGGTCGGAGGAATGGACGTACGTTGATCAGGGAGGTGCTCCTATGCAGGAAAATTTAACAGCTTTGGTGGAAAGCGCCGGTATTGTCGGTGCAGGAGGCGCAGGGTTCCCCACCCATGTGAAGCTGAATGCCAAAGCAGATACCGTAATTATCAACGGGGCTGAGTGTGAGCCGCTCCTGCGGGTAGACCAGCAGCTTATGGCAGGGCAGGCCAGAAGGCTGCTGACTGCTTTAGACAAAATTGTTGCACATCTGGGGGCAGAGGAAGGCGTTGTAGCGCTGAAAGAGCATTATCATACTGCAGCTGAAGCATTGCAGCGTGAACTGGTAAATTATCCGAAACTGCGGCTTCATCTGCTGGGAGCTTTTTACCCGGCAGGTGATGAGCAGGTTATCGTTTATGAGGTTACAGGAAGAGTGGTACCGGAGGGAGGCATTCCCATAAATGTTGGCGTTGTGGTAACCAATGTGGAGACTGCCCTGAATGTGCTGGATGCTGTGGACGGCCATCCGGTTACTGAAAAATATGTGACATTAACCGGTGCTGTACGTACGCCGAAAACCGTCAGGGTTCCTCTGGGTATTACCGTAGCGGAAGCACTGGAACTGGCAGGCGGTCCTGTTGTGGCAGATTACCGCATTGTAAACGGTGGCCCCATGATGGGACGTATTGTTCCGCCGGAAAGTGCAATCACAAAGACTACAAAAGGGCTTATAGTGGTTCCGGCCGGTCATCCCCTTCTGAACAGTCTGGAGCGTCCGCTGGGTCTTTCCCTGCGGCAGGCGGCAACTGCATGTATGCAGTGTTCCCTGTGCTCCGAAGTCTGTCCGCGGGGACTGCTGGGACACCGTATTCAGCCTCATAAACTGATGCGTATTGCAGCCTATGGCAGCATGTGTGATCCGGCCCAGACCCCCATGAACGCTTATCTCTGCTGCGGCTGCCGCCTGTGTGAGTATGCCTGTGTGATGGGCCTTCAGCCCTGGAAGCTGAACGGCAATCTGAAGGGTATTCTGGGTGAGCAGGGTATTCGCAACAGTCTGAACAACAAACCGGAGCACGGTGCGCCTTTCCGGGAGTACAAACGCTATCCGGTCCATAAGCTCATCCATCAGCTGGGACTTGCATCCTATGACGTGGATGCGCCGATGGATGAAACTGCCGCGCCTGTCTTTGCAAAAGTTACGCTGCCTCTTCGGCAGAACGTGGGAGCGCCGGCTGAACCGGTGGTGCAGGCAGGCAGCAAGGTGGAAAAAGGTGATTTGATTGCCCGTATTCCGGAGGGCAAGCTGGGAGCAAACCTTCATGCCAGCATCTCCGGTACGGTGACAGATGTCAGCAATGACAGCATTGTGATTCAGGCGTAAGAGATAGATTTTGCTGTCAGTCTGATGGGCTGGCAGCAGGTGAGAAAGGATATGCGTATGGGAAAGTCAATTGGATTATTGGAGCTGAAAAGCATTCCTGCAGGCGTACAGTCGGCAGATGAGATGCTTAAGGCTGCGGACGTGGAGCTGTTGGTGGCGACTGCTATCTGCCCCGGAAAATATATTATTATCATCAGCGGACAGGTAGGGGCGGTAAAAAGCTCTATGGAAAAGGGCAGGCAGATGGCGGGGACTTTCCTTATCTGCCATCATATTATCAATAATGTCCATGCATCTGTACCGTCAGCTCTGGTGGGCACCGTTGATGTGGAACATGTGACAGCCCTGGGTATGCTGGAAACCATGTCAGCACTGACCGCAGTTCGTGCCGCAGATATTGCTGCGAAAGCATCCAACATTACCCTCATGGAAGTCCGGGTAGCCAGAGGCCTGGGAGGGAAAGGATATCTGATTTTCACAGGCGAAGTTTCTGCTGTAAAATCGGCACTGAATTCCTGCATCACGCAGTTAGCAGATGCAGGCGATATCACCAGCAGTTGTGTCATTCCGTCGCCCCATAAAGGCCTGCTTGAAAAACTGATATGATACGGTAATGCGGTGTAATGTTTTCCATGGCAATCCATGAGGTTGCCGGAAAATGAAAGAAAAGGAGTGAGTTGGCAATGGATATGAATCTTTTGGATATTGGCGCGTCTGCGGAGGGCAAGCTGCGTATTATTCAGGAAACAGTTCCCGGTAAACAGGTCACACTGGCGCATATTATTGCCAGTCCTGGTGAAATTATCTACCAGAAGCTGGGCTTGAACCCGGAGCTGGATTATAAGCAGTCGGCGATTGGAATTTTAAGTATGTGTCCATCTGAGATATCCGTAATTGCCGGCGATATCGCACTGAAAACCTCTTCGATTGAGATTGGCTTTATTGACCGATTCAGCGGAACGCTGATTTTTACAGGACGGATTTCCAATGTTCAGTCCGCAGTTTCCAATATTCTGGCCTATCTGAAAAATCGTTTGGGTTTTACAGTCTGTGAGATTACAAGAACATGAAAAAGATTATTTTAATGGGCCGCAGCGAATGTGGAAAAACCACTCTGACCCAGGCCCTGAAAGGCGATGTGATTTCCTATCACAAAACCCAGTATATTAATCACTATGATGTGGTGATTGACACACCGGGAGAATATGCAGAGACAACGACACTGGCCCGTGCCCTGGCACTGTATTCCTACGAAGCAGATGTGGTGGGCCTTCTGCTGAACGCGGCAGAGCCCTATTCCCTTTATCCGCCCTGCTGCGCAGCGGCCTGCAACCGCCCCGTGATTGGTATTGTCACCCAGATTGACCGGGAAGACGGCAATCCGGACCGGGCGCACCACTGGCTGGAAATGGCCGGGTGCAGACCTGTGTTCCGTGTCAGTTCCTATACGGGCGAAGGAATCTGGCAGGTACTCAATTACCTTCGGGAGCCGGGAGATGTACTTCCCTGGGATTCCGAAGAAGAGGCAGACCGGCCGCGGACGGTAGTTTCCGACAAATTCGGAAAAGTGTGACAGTATTTGCAGGAATCTGCCGGATGGCAGCCGGGAAGATTACAGTATCATAAATCAAAAGGAAAAACAGGGCCGGAAATCCGTGAACAGATTTCCGGCCTTAATTTTTATCTTACAGGAAATACTATGTTACTACGATGTGTTAAAGCGTATGAATTTCCTATAAGATAAGAACAATTATGCGCAGCTCGCGGAAATGAAGTTTATTGCTGTGCACATTCTTTTTTATTCTTCCGGCTTTTCAGGAGCCTTCTGCTTATCTTCCAGAGAATAAGAGCTGTCAGCAGACTTATCTTCCAGAGAATCCGAAAGAATATGGCTGTCATGGTGGGCGGTAAGGCGGCGGGTACCGTCAGAGCGGTAATAGACGGCAGCCCCTGCGGTCAGACCTCCAATCAGGACGCCTCCGGCAATGCCGATTACCGGGCTGACGGCCAGCAGGCTTCCAAACATGAAATTCAGTGCCACAGCCCCCAGAGAAACAAGAGTCAGAAGCCGGGTATTGCGGTTGATGTTGTTGTTGATGATGGAGGTATAAGTGTCCAGATCCTTAATAATGGTATTCTTGTTCAGCTCATAACGCTCCTCTAAAAACCGGAAATCCAATGCCACCTGTCCCTGAAGAACATAGCTGTTCTGCATCTGAATGGGATAATAGCCTTTGTCAATACGGGCAATGATTTCCTTAAGGGCAATAATCTGATTGCCGTATTCCGTGTAGCGGCGGCGGAAATCCAGAATCTGGTATGTACCGCTGTTATCAATGCTGTTGTCCAGCGAATCTTCCAGAGTCCTCATTTCTTTCAGGCTGTAATCAATCAGTTCTCCCAGATTGGCAATTTTAAACAGAAGGGCATACATATAAGCCTGCCCCACGTATTTGATGTTTTTGTCTGCCAGAAAAGCCTGAAACAGACCTGCAGAAGATTCCTCCAGAATCAGATTGGTTCCCTCCTGGCGGAGCCGGATTTCGCTGGGTAAATTCTCTTCTCCGTAATTAAGCTCCAGAGTCAGGGAAGTCTCGTCTCCGAAAATACGCTGATGAAGAACCGGTTCTCCCACAGGAGCGGAAAAAATGCAATAGGAGCTGTCTTCAATACCCCCGCCTTCCGGGTGCCGGCCTCTGCCCATGGATTGAAGAAAGGTGTAATTTTCCATATAAATGCCTCGTCACTGTTAAAATACATATTCATTACTGTTAAAATCATACCATATTTTCGCATGATTGTCCATATGTCCACAGCTTTTCCGGTGTGGCATCCATACTCTTTCTCCATGAATCCTTTTCTCAGATTAATATAGAAATCAATAAATATTTATCGTATCTTAATAAATAATTATTGACTTTTGGAGAAAATCCGTGTATTCTGATAACAGAACAATTGTCCGGACAATAAACAGAGCTGATGAAATCAGGGAGGGAATGCAATGACTCAGACAAATTTAAGCAAATGGTTAAAAGGAATTATAGGAGGAATCGGCGTCTGCGGAGCCATTATTTACGGTTATCTGATACCCCTTTTCGGGAAAGAAATAGTGCGGGCCAATCCGGAATTTTCCCACTGGTATGTCCCATGGCTGACAGTTATCCGGATTACAGCGGTGCCCTGCTTTCTGATTCTGTATTTCGGATGGAAGATTTCCACGGAAATCGGCCGGGATAATTCCTTTTCTGTGGAAAATGCCAGATATCTGAAATATATATCAGGGCTGGCTCTTATGGATAGCGGATATTTTTTTCTGGCAAATCTGGTGCTTCTGCTGCTGAATATGAATCATCCCGGAATATTCCTGGCTTCACTGATGATAGAATTTGCCGGAACTGCCATAGCGGTGGCAGCGGCTGTCCTTTCCCATCTGGTACAGAAGGCGGCGGAAATTCAGAAAGAAAATGAACTGACCATTTAGAATGCAAAAGGTTCGGACAGTACAGACCGGAAGGGAGAAGACATGGCGATTATTATCAATATAGACGTAATGCTTGCCAGGCGGAAAATGAGTGTGACAGAGCTTTCCGAAAAGGTGGGAATTACCATGGCAAACATTTCAATTCTGAAAAATGGAAAAGCAAAGGCAATTAAAGTAGATACCCTGGATAAAATCTGCAGGGCCCTGGACTGTCAGCCGGGAGATATTCTGGAATGGAGAGATGAAGATGAATAAGGATTACAGCGATAAACCGGAACAGGAGCACGCATCTGCAAACTTTCCGGCAGCGGAAGAAATGAAACCGGTGAACCCGGTTATGAAAGAAAATGTGACGTATTTTATGGGGCTGGCTCTGCTTTACAGTCTCTGTTTTGCAGTAGCTTTTTACCGGAATTTTATGGGAATCACCTATCCGCTGATTACAATTGCCACTCTGGCAGTCTGTGTATTGTTTCTGCGGAAAAATCAGATTCCATGGCAGAACTCCAACTGGTGGTATCTGGGAGGAAGCGTTCTGCTGGGTATCAGCACGGTACTTACTGCAAGTGAATTTGTGATTTTTTTTAATACGGCTGGTATTCTCCTTCTGATAACCGTGTTCATGTTACGACAGGTGTATCAGGACGAAAACTGGGGATTCGGGCAGTATCTCTGTAATATTCTGTTCCTGTACCTCTGCATGATACCGGAAGTGGCAAGCCCTTTTATACATGGAGGAACTTATCTGAAAAACCACAGAACAGAAGAAAAGAAAAAGAAGAACGGCAGATACGTTCTGCTGGGAATTATAATCGGGCTGCCCATGCTGCTGGCGGTCACAGGACTTTTAAGCAGTGCGGACCAGATTTTTTCGGAAATTATGGGAAACCTGTTCCATAATCTGGGGAGCCAGACCATATTATCTCCCAACATTTTTCTGATACTTCTGCTGGTACTGCTGGGATTTTTCGGAATTTACTGCTTTCTGTCAGCCCTGACCCTGAACAATATGCCGGAATGGAAGCAGGGAAAGAAAAAGGGGAATCCGGTGACAGCCATTACCTTTCTGTCCATGGTGACAGCAGTGTACCTTCTGTTTTGTATCATACAGATAATTTTCCTGTTTACGGGCGGAAAGCTGCTGCCGGAAAACTATACTTATGCAGAATATGCCCGGAAGGGATTCTTTCAGTTGCTGATGGTGTGTTTTTTCAATCTGATTCTGGTATTTGTATGTTTTGCTGTGTTTCAGAGAAACCGGATTCTGAATCTGCTGCTGATGGTATTTTCATGCTGTACCTGTATTATGACAGTCTCCAGCGGCTTTCGGATGATGCTGTACATTTCCGTGTATCATCTGAGTTTCCTGCGGGTACTTGTACTCTGGTTTCTTGTGCTGCTGCTGTTGCTTATGGCGGGAATTATGGTCAGTATCCGAAAAGAAACGTTCCGGCTGTTCCGGTACTGTACGGTGGTTGTTACCGTATGCTACCTGATATTTTCCTTTGGAAGAGCGGAACATCTGATTGCATCCTGGAATATATCCAGAATGGGCGAGACCATCAGTTACGAAGATATTGTCTATCTGTCCAATCTGTCCGCAGATGCTGTTCCTGCTCTGAGTCAGTGCCGGTTTGAGCACGAAAACTGCCGGATAACAGGAGAACGGGATTCTTGTACCGGATGCAGGCAATGCCGGCTGGAGCAGAGATTTCAGGGAATTCTGGACTCCACAGCAGACATGAATCTGAGAACATTTCACATTTCCAGATACCGGGCGCGAAAAGCTGCAGAAAAATATTTACAGATTGGCGCACATCCAGTATTATAAAAACAGATGCTATTTACGTAAACTGGAAGGAGAAACATCATGATTCGAACAGTTTCAGCCAAAGAAATTACAGACAATATCAAAGAAATGTGCATAGAAGCCAATTATTATCTTTCCGGCGATATGGATGATGCGCTGAACCAGGCGGCAGAACGGGAACAGGCGCCTTTGGGCAGGAAAATACTGCATCAGCTCCAGGAAAATCTGAAAATTGCCGGGGAAGACATGATTCCAATCTGTCAGGATACCGGTATGGCCGTGGTATTTGTGGAACTGGGGCAGGACGTCCATGTGGAAGGAGGCCTTCTGGAAGATGCTGTCAATGAAGGAGTGCGCCAGGGATATATGGAAGGATTTCTGAGAAAATCTGTGGTAAGCGACCCTATCATCCGGAAAAATACCGGAGATAATACGCCGGCAGTGATTCATTATCAGATTACAGCGGGAGATAAAGTAAAGCTTACGCTGGCCCCAAAAGGCTTTGGCAGTGAGAACATGAGCCGGGTTTTTATGCTGAAGCCGGCAGACGGAATCGAAGGAGTGAAGGAAGCTGTTCTGACTGCGGTAAAAGACGCAGGCCCGAATGCCTGTCCGCCCATGGTGGTGGGAGTGGGAATTGGAGGAACTTTTGAGAAATGCACCCTTCTTGCCAAAAAAGCTCTTACCAGGCCGGTAAATGAACCATCGGAAATTCCCTGGGTGAAAGAGCTTGAGGCAGAGCTTCTGGAAAAAATCAACCGTCTTGGAATCGGGCCGGGAGGGCTGGGAGGAACTACCACAGCCTTTGCAGTGAATGTCAGCACCTGGCCCACCCATATTGCAGGATTGCCGGTGGCAGTCAATATCTGCTGTCATGTGAACCGTCATGTGGTTCGGGAACTGTAAACGCCGGAAGCAGTACGATGATAATTTACAGAAAGCCTGGTGAGAAAAATGGATAAATATATTACAATGCCTGTCACTGCAGAAATTACAGACAATCTCCACGCAGGAGATTACGTTTATCTCAGCGGAATTCTCTATGTTGCCAGAGATGCCGCCCACAAACGTCTGGAAGAACTGCTGAAACAGACAGAAGAAGAATATTATAAAGAACGCGGTGAAACCGGAAACAGACAGAATCTGACAGCAAAAGAACAGGAAGAACTTGTCAGAAAATTAACAGAAGCCCTTCCGTTTCCCATTGAGAATTCCACTATTTATTATATGGGTCCTTCTCCGGCACGGAATGGGCGTCCCGTCGGTTCCGCAGGGCCTACCACAGCAAGCCGTATGGATAAATACGCCCCCCGTCTGCTGGATTTGGGTCAGAAAGCCATGATTGGAAAGGGAAAACGCACACAGGAAGTGAAAGAAGCTGTTATGCGCAATCATGCAGTTTACTTTGCGGCAGTGGGAGGCGCAGGAGCCCTTCTCTCCAAATGTATCAGGAAATCCGAAATCGTCTGTTATGAAGATTTGGGAGCAGAAGCTGTTTTAAAGCTGGAAGTGGAAAATTTTCCGGTAATTGTGGTAATTGATAAAGATGGAAACAATCTCTACGAGACAGCAATCAGAGCATATGCAGAAGAGTAAAAACAATTATGCGCAGCGCGCGGAAATGAAGTTTATTGCTGCGCAATCCCCTCGCGCGCGGAGAATGCGCTGTACACATTTTTTATACATAATACACAAAAACAGAAATGATAAGAAGAAAAAGAATAGTTAAACTTGACGGATTATCCATAATAAAGTAATATATGATTGTGGAAGTTTCTGACTTTCACCGCGAAAAAGGGGAGATTTTCAGGAAGTCCTGAACTTTTACAGAGGGAAAGAGGAAATATTATGGAAAAAAACAGTCAGTCATATCAGTTAAAAAAAATAGTCAGCCAGTCAATGATAGCGGTTGTAGTGGGGGTGGTGCTGCTTTTGCTTTCCATTGGAACAAATTTGTGGATGGGGAAAGTAACAGATGAAGAACTTGAGACCACCACTTATCTGAATCAGTATCGCCTGGGCTCCAAAACGCTCACGTATGCGGTGCAGGCATATGCTTCGACCGGAGCGCAGAAATATTATGATGCCTATATGAAAGAGCTGAATGAAGATAAAAACCGTGATATTGCCTGGGCAGGGCTGAAGAAAAATAAAATTACGGATGAAGAATGGAAAATAATGAACCAGATTGCAGAGTTTTCCAACGGTCTTGTTCCTCTGGAAGAAGAAGCCATGGATTCTGCCGGAAAGGGAGATATCGAGTCAGCCAGGAATTATGTATTTGGAGAAGAATACGGGGATACTACAGAACAGATTAATGCTCTGACCGATACGGTAATTACACAGATACAGACACGGGTAAGCAATTCAAAAGCAAGGCTGAGAATTTTTCAGATTGGAGTAGAAATTATATTTGCTTTTTCCTTTTTATATCTGGTTTTGCAGATTGTAAAGATTGTGAAATTTTCCGGAGAAAAGCTGTTGTCTCCTGTTATAAAAGTATCAGAGCAGATGATGACGCTGGCAGACGGGGATTTCCATGCTGATTTTGATATAGAAGAAGATGAAAGCGAAGTGGGAAGAATGGCCGGCGCCATTATCCATATGAAACGCAGTATTACAGGTATGATTCAGGAAATTTCAGATATCCTGGAAAACATGGGAAATGGCAATTATAATTTCGATATCCAGCAGGAATATGTGGGAGAATACGGACAGATTAAAGAATCCTTTCTGAAAATCAGTGAGAAAATGAGGGAGACACTGGGAACTATCCGTGAAGTTTCCATGCAGATTGACAGCGGTTCCGAGCAGTTGTCCTGTGCTGCTGTGGATTTGGCAGAAGGAAGTATGGAGCAGGCAGGAAAAGTTTCTGATCTGGTGAGCCTGATGAACGACATGTATCAGAGCATGGAGAACAGTGCATCCGAAGCGGCAAAAACCGTGGAGATTTCCACCCGCGCAGGCCGGGTACTGGAAGCCGGAAATACAAAGATGCAGGATTTGAAAGAAGCTATCAGTGAAATCAGCAGTTGCTCAGAAGAAATCGGTAAAATTATCAGCACCATTGAAGATATTGCTTCCCAGACGAATCTCCTTTCTTTAAATGCTGCCATAGAAGCCGCACGGGCCGGGGAAGCCGGCAAGGGATTTGCTATTGTGGCGGATCAGGTGAAGAATCTGGCAGATGAATCTGCCAAAGCGGCAGGAGAGACGGATAAGCTGATTGAGCGGACCGTAATGGCGGTAGATAAAGGAATAGCCATTGCCGATGAAACTGTTGTCAGCATGGATGAGATAATGGTGGGAGCCAGGGAAGCCACGGGCAAAATGGGAAAAATGTCAGAGATTCTTACCGGCGATGTGAAGAATATGCATCAGATTAATGAAAGCGTCATGCGAATTGCTGAAATTGTGGACAGCAACTCGGCTGCTTCTCAGGAAACAGCGGCAGTCAGCCAGGAGCAGAAAGCTCAGGTGGAAACCATGGTAGGGCTGATGGATAAGTTTAATGTCTGAGGTTTAAAGTGCTCCGCTTCTTACGGTCAGCGCAGCAAGTGCGTAGACCTGTCTGTTCTGTTACGAACTGTGTTACTGGAACACCCGTAGGGTGTGAACAGTAATCGAACTGTTATATATTGAAAAAAATAAAAAAAGCCCTTGACAAATGTAATTTTATTTAGTAAAATAATCAATGCGTTATGGCGCAAGTGACAATTTTATAGCAAAAAATGTCAGTTCGGAGAAATACTCAAGAGGCCGAAGAGGTGCCCCTGCTAAGGGTATAGGTCGGGTGACCGGCGCGAGGGTTCGAATCCCTCTTTCTCCGTTCCATATTTTGGACAATCACTTTTGCATAAGCAAAAGTGATTGTATTCCTGAAAATTGTTACTCTTTCTGAAGGGATTTTCCAATTCGAAAGCCGCTCAGAAAAAAAGATGAAAAAAGTCATTGACAAACAGGTGAGGATGTGCTAGAGTATAGAAGTTGTCGCCTGAGGGAGATGA
>CATLIX010000025.1 GCA_949959185.1 uncultured Eubacterium sp.
GAACAGCGGAGGAACGGGAAACCTGTACTATTATGACAGTGCGGGGAAACTGATTTTCCGGAATGCAGGGCAGATCGGAGAAGACGGAAATATCAGCCTTTCCTTCTCCCATGCATCGGACTATGTGGTGGTGGTTGACCGTCCGGAGAAAGGGAAAGAGAGTTCCAAATCAGAGGAAAACGCTGAGAAGACCGGACAGAAAAGAGATACGGCAGAGATTAAGAAGAAAGAAAATCCCGTTACCACCGACAGCGGGGAGAAAGAGGACAGTGATTCCGGTAAGCGGAAGAGTCCGAAGACAGGAGAAGCATAATTTTATGCGAAAGGCGCAGAGCTTGTTACCAAAGGCTTTGCGCCTTTTCATTATATATATCCTTGACAAATATATCGTTATCTGATATATTTAATATATCGAGTAGCGATATATCAGGGATTGATAAGTGAGAAACAGGAGGTGGAACCGTGGCAGAAAAGCAGACTGCAATGACAGAAGCAGTCTATTATATTCTTTTATCCCTGCAGCGGCCCAATCACGGCTATGGAATTATACAGAATACGCTGGAACTGACCGGAGGAAGGCTGGAGCTGGGAGCCGGAACCCTTTATGGGGCTCTCAGTACTCTGATGGATAAACAGTGGATTCGGCTGTACAGCGAAGATAAGAAGTCCAGGAGAAAGAAACAGTATATTCTGACAGAGCGGGGACTGCTGGCTTTACAGCAGGAAGTCAGAAGACTGGAGGAACTGGTGGAAAATGGCAGACAGGTATGGTCAGTTAAGGTTTTGGAACCGGAGATTTTAAGCGAAGAGTGTCTGCCGGCAGCACAGGTTACTCTGGGAGGAATATCATGAGAAAATTCAGATTATATTATGACAAGGAAAAAGAGGAAGCCTGGCTGAATAAAATGAGCGGCCAGGGCTGGGCCATGACAAATTTTTTTCTGGGAGCTTTTACTTTTGTGCCATGTGAACCCGGAGCCTATACTTATCGGATTGATTTGCCGGAAATTTCCGGAATGTTTGGCAGACGAAGGGAAGCGAAGAGAGAATATATTGAGTTTGTGGAATCCACAGGGGCAGAATATGTGTGTTCCTGGGCAGTCTGGGTAATTTTCCGGAAAGAAACAGCGAAGGGAGAATTCAGGTTATATACAGATGCGGAATCCCGAATCCGGCTGTATCGGCGTATTCGGCTGCTGTTTCTGATATTTTTCCTGTATGGCGTGGGGATATCAGTAACTAATACCTGCAGTTTCCGGAAATATATCAGTGAATCTCTGGCATCCGGAACATGGAATTTTTTTACCGACGGTGATTTTTTCTGGCTGCCGCCTCTGGCGGCCAGCTATGCTGTCATGGTGCTGTTCCTGTTTTTGACACTGCGTCTCACAGGAAAAATACATCGCCTCAGACAGGAAAAAATTTTCCCTTGACAGAAAGCATAATATGTATTATTGTATTATACGAATAGTACAATAATACAAAAAGAAAGGAATAGATATGAAAGAATTACTACAGGTGCGGGATTTAAAAAAGACGTTTAAAATATCCGCAAAACAGCAGAAGATTCAGAAAACAAAAGAAAAGATTAAGGTAGCGGTCAATCATCTGACCTTTACCGCGTATCAGGGAGAAGTATTTGGGCTCCTTGGCTCCAACGGTGCAGGAAAGACCACCACACTGCGCATGATGGCTTCTCTGATTACGCCGGATGAAGGGGATGTGCTGGTGGACGGAACCAGCGTGGTGAAACATCCGGCGGAAGTCCGCAGCAAGATTGGATTTCTCACCAGCGAACTGAAACTGGAAGAATTTTTTACCCCCAATTATCTGTTCGATTTCTTTTCAGAACTCCATGGGGTGGACAGAGAAACAGCCGCAAAGCGGAAGAGGGATCTGTTTGACCGGTTTCAGATTTCGGAATTTGCAGAAGTGAAAGTAGCCAATCTTTCCACAGGTATGAAGCAGAAGGTGTCTCTGGTAATTTCCATTGTACATAATCCGGATATTATTATTTTCGACGAGCCTACCAACGGACTGGACGTACTGACAGCGAAAGTGGTAACGGATTTCCTGCTGGAACTGAAAGAACAGGGCAAGACCATTGTGGTATCCACCCATATTTTCAGTCTGATTGAAAAAATCTGCGACCGGGTGGGCATTATCATTGACGGAACCATGGTGGTCTGTGATACACTGGAACATTTAACGGAAGAAAAATCTCTGGAAGAAAAATTCTTTGATATTTATGCAGAAAGAGCAGGTGAGGCCATATGAAAAGCAATATGATGACCGTGATGAAGAAGGAACTGACACGATTTTTTACCGACAGACGAATGGTGCTTACCACGCTGCTGATGCCAGGCCTTATGATTTATCTCATGTATTCTCTGATGGGTCAGGGATTTTCCTCCCAGTACGGCGAAGCTGAGGACTTTAAGGCCAGGGTAAAGGTAGAATCTCTGCCGGACAGCATGAAATCCATGTGGAACCAGGATATCCCTCTGGAATATACGGAACTGTCGGGAGCGCAGGAAAAGGAAGCAATTCTGGAATCCCTGTCAGAAGGAGAGAGTGCATACCATCTTCTGGTGTCTTTCCCGGAAGATTTCGATACCATGATAGCAGAATATGAGGTGTCTTCCGGACAGCCTGCTCCGGCAGTGGAGGTTTATTACAATTCCAGCGATACGGATTCCCAGTCAGCCTATACCATGATGATACAGCTCCTGGACGGCTACGAATCTGCCCTTGCCAATAAATTTGACGTCAATCCAGGAGAAGGGTATGATTTGGCCTCGGAGGAAGACCTGGCCGCTCAGATGTTTTCCATGATTATTCCCATGCTGATGATGGCCTTTCTGTTCAGCGGCTGTATGGCCATTGCGCCGGAATCCATCGCCGGAGAAAAAGAGAGGGGAACCATTGCCACTTTGCTGGTAACGCCCATGAAACGAAGCCACCTTGCTCTGGGGAAAATAGTGAGCTTAAGTTTTATCGCGCTTCTGAGCGGCCTTTCCAGTTTTCTGGGCACCATGCTGTCGTTTCCAAAACTGATGGGAGACGGGGGAACAATTAACGCGGACGTTTATGGCATACAGGATTATCTGATGCTGCTTCTGGTGATTCTGTCTACGGTTCTGGTGATTGTGGCAATTGTATCCATTGTGTCTGCCTTTGCCAAAAATGTAAAGGAGGCTTCCGGATGGGTAACGCCCATTATGATTATTTCCATGCTTCTGGGAGTGACTTCCATGGTGGAAAGCCTTTGCAAAACAGAGCCGGTATGGTTTTTAATACCTTTGTACAACAGCGTACAGTGCATGAACGGAATCTTTTCACTGAATATGAATATGGTAAATATTGCTGTGACAGTGGCGGCCAATATCTGCTATGCCGGAATCGGAGTTTTTGTTCTGACGAAAATGTTTGACAGTGAAAAAGTCATGTTTTCCAGATAGAAAAATCAGTTTTATGCATAGTTTGAAAAAACTGAGCCATACTACTGAATAAAAAAGAGGAAATAGTATGGAATCTGTCTGGAAGAAAAATATTGAAATTCCCCGCAGGGGAAGACTGGAAAAGGGACTTCACACGAAAGTGGCAGTCATAGGGGCCGGCATGGCAGGGCTTCTGACAGCTTATCTGCTGCAGGAACAGGGCGTGGAGACAGTGGTGCTGGAAGCAGGGCGTATTGCAGGCGGACAGACCTGCAATACCACCGCCAAAATCACATCCCAGCATAACCTGATTTATGGATATTTACGGGAAAAATTCGGCGCCGAAAAGGCGGGAATGTATGCCCATGCCAACCAGCAGGCTATTGAGAACTATGCCCGTATCATAGAAAAAGAACGTGTGGACTGCCAGTTCCTGCGGTGCCCCTCCTTTCTCTATACCAGAGAAGAAAGCCGGAGAGGAGAACTGGAACAGGAGGTGGAGACAGCAAAGTCCCTGGGGATTGCAGCATCCTTTGTTACGGACACAGAACTTCCTTTTCCGGTGGAGGGAGCAGTGCGGTTTGAGAATCAGGCCAGATTTCATCCTCTGGAGTTTATCAGGAAAATAAGCGAAAAAGTAACAGTCTATGAGGAATCCAGGGTAGTGCGCCTGGAAAATAACTGTGTGTTTACCGAACGGGGAATGGTGGAAGGGGAGCATGTGGTGTTTGCAGTCCACTATCCCTGGCAGGTTGTGCCGGGATATTATTTTCTCAGAATGCATCAGGAGCGGAGTTATGTGGTTGCTCTGGATATATCAGAATGGGAACCGATGGAAGGCATGTATCTGGGTCTGGAACCGGAGGGGTATTCTTTTCGAACCATGGAACAGGACGGGAGGAGGATTCTTCTTCTGGGCGGCGGGGGACATCGCACCGGAGAGAACCAATCCGGCGGAAAATATGAGCTGCTCCGCAAAAAGGGCAGAGAGTGGTTTCCGGGCAGCCGGGAAATTGCCTGCTGGTCTGCGCAGGACTGTATGCCCATGGATAAAGTTCCCTATATCGGATATTTTTCCTCCGAAATTCCCAACTGGTATGTGGCCACAGGATTCGGAAAATGGGGAATGACGTCATCCATGGCAGCGGCGTCCATAATTTCTGATATGATTACCGGGAAAACCCATGAAGACGAAGAAGTTTTTGCACCCCGGCGCTTTCCGGTGGCGGCATTGTCTGAAAATTTTACGGAAAATGCCATTCAGGCTGTGAAAGGCCTGTCAAAACAGGCCATTTCCATGGAAAAATTTCCGGGTAAATGCCCTCACATGGGATGTAAACTGGAAGAAAATCCGGATGAACACACCTGGGAATGCCCCTGCCATGGTTCCTGTTTTACGTCAGAGGGAAAGCTGATAAACGGGCCGGCCCAACATGGACTGGAAGATACTGCAAAACCATCCGAATAGATATCATTTGCATGAGCCAAAAAAGCTGCCGCAATTTTGCGGCAGCTTTTTTTTATCTTATAGGAAATACCGTGTTACTGTGAAGTGTTAAAGAGTATAGATTTCCTATAAGATAAAGCCTTCCGGGCGGGATGTGCAAGCGCATTCTTTTTTATGTTCTTTCTTTTACAGCAGTTTCCTGGTTATGGCTTCCGCAGTGGCAGTTCTGGCTGCGGCAAACAGCTCCGGATTGCGTTTACAGAATACATAAAAAAGGCATTCAATCAGGAAAAGCTGTCCCACTTTGGCGGCCACAGACCCGGACTGGAGCGGACTTTCGTTATAACCGCAGAGCAGGATTACATCTGCAAATTCTGCTGCACGGGATTTGGGAAAGTGGGTAATCAGTATAATGGGTATGTTTCTGGTTTTGGCAATACTCATAATGTCTTCCATATCTTTGGTGGAGCCGGAATAGGAAAAAAACAAAATTGCATCCCTGGAGGTTGCCAGCGCAATATTCATGGCCTGCATATGGGAGTCTGAAATATGGATAAAACGTGAGGAGGCTGTGGAAAAGCGCGCCCAGGCTTCCATGGCCATAACCATGCTGCCTCCCTGGCCCAGACAGAATATCCGGTCTGCGCAGGAGAGCAGATCCACGGCTTTTGACACATCTCTTTCATCCAGAAGTTCCAGCGTTTCATTCAGGGAAAGTACATTGGAAGCGTGCAGCTTGTGAAAAACGCTGTTCATTGTATCTTCCGAGGTAATGGTCTCCGGGGAGTCGGAAGGATCCCCCAAATCGGTGACATAAGCTGCTTTTGCCAGCGCCAGTTTAAAATCATTGTACCCGGACAGTCCCAGACCGTGGCAGAAACGGGTGATAGAGGCTTCGGAAACGCCGCTGTTTTCTGCCAGTGTGGAAATGGAAAGGTACTGGGCCCTGGAAGTGTTGGTAAAAATATAGTCTGCCAGCTTTTTGCCGGAGCGTGTGAGGGAATGATACTGTTCCGTGATGTATTCCAGAATATTGCCGTTCAAAATATCGCCTCCTTGGGGGTGGTCAGGGGGAGAAGCCGTCCAGGACAGCAGCCCCCAGCATACCTGCCTGATTGCCCAGTTCTGCTTTTCTGATTTGAATATGGCGGAAGCTGGGTATCAGATTCCGATACAGTTTTTCCTGTACCTGCTGCAGTACGAAGGACTGCTCCATTACACCGCCTCCCAGAATCGCGCAGGATGGGTTGAGGGTATGGACAATGGAAATCAGGCCATATACAATTTCCATAATCCAACGGTCAATTACCTGCTGGACCGGCGGTTCCTGCCGGCGTTCAAATATGGCTCTTCCATTGGAAAGGGCAGGATCCAGCTCCATGGCAGCCTTTACCAGGGCGGTGGTGGAAGCATAACGCTCATAACATCCGGAAAAAATATCTGATTCCGGATTCCTGTCCTGAGGATGGACGATAATTCCTCCGAATTCTCCGGCGGAACAACTGCATCCGGAGCAGAGAGTTCCATTGATGAAAATGGCGCCGCCCACGCCGGTTCCGTAAGTCAGACAGACGAAATCTTTCTGCCCGCGTCCCGCTCCGAATACAGCCTCTCCGATGGCTGCCGCATTCACATCATTCTGCACAGCGGCGGGAACCTGGAATTCCTGTTCCATAATATCTTTTAACATGGTTCCGGTGTAGCCCGGAATATTTTCATTGGCGTAAATAATGCAGCCTTTGTCCGGGTCTACCTGTCCGGCAGTGCTGATACCGATTTTTTCAAAAGAATATGTCTTCTTATATTTCCGAATAATTTCCATGGCCCGGTTTACCACATGAGGGCCGCCTTTTGCGGCTTCTGTGGCTGTTTCACGGATTTCGGATAAAGCTCCGTTCTGATACAGGCCGGATTTGATGGCAGTGCCGCCGATATCAAGTACCATTGTGGACATACTGAGTCCTCCTTGTGTGTTCGCATATTTTAATATACGGATACGCCCCTGTGAATGACCTGTTTCAGAGCAAGGGTTTCGTCCAGCAGGGCCAGGTTGGCGTATTTGCCTGGCGTCAGGCTGCCGTAGTCTTTCCAGAGTCCAATGGCTTTTATCGGATTGGCAGCCGCACATTTCACTGCGCTTTCCAGAGGGATATCCATGTCTTTCACAGCAGTGCGCAGGCAGTCCATCAGGTTTGTCACAGAGCCGGCAATCGTACCGTCCTCAAGTACAGCCAGATTGCCGCTGACTTTTACGGTCTGGCCGCCCAGATCGTAGGAACCGTCTTCCATGCCGGCAGCCCGCATACTGTCGCTGATTAAGATAATTCTGTCATCACTGAACAGTTTGAACGTGGCGCGGACCACGGAAGGATGGATGTGCACACCGTCGCAGATCAGTTCCGCCATACAGTGTTCCTGTTCCGCAGCAGCTCCGATGGGGCCGGGAGCCCGGTGGGTGAGGGGAGGCATGGCGTTGTACGTGTGGGTAAGCTGTGAAGCGCCCAGAGAAAATGCCTCTCTGGCCGTCTCATAATCAGCAGTGGTATGGGCCAGAGAAATATTGATGGTTCCGCTGTTCTGGCGGATAAATTCCATGGCGCCTTCTGTTTCCGGCGCTACTACAACGGTGCGGATACAGCCTCCGGAAATATCCTGCAGGCGTTTCAGCATGGCAGTATCGGCCCGATGGATGTAAGCCGCATTCTGAGCGCCCTTTTTTTCCAGACTGATAAAGGGGCCTTCCATATACAGTCCGCAGAAATCTGCACCGTCCGGACAGGAGAAGTCCCTGGCTGCCTGACAGATCTGAGAAAGGACTTCCTCAGACATGGTCATGGTGGCAGGAGTGATGGAAGTAACTCCCTGGCGCAGTTCGTACCGGGCAATGGTACGGAATGCTTCGGTGGTTCCGTCACAGCAGTCCCTGCCCATGCAGCCATGGAAATGAATATCCGTCAGTCCGGGAATCACATAGCTGCCGCAGGCGTCCGTAACGGTTTCTTCCCCCGGCGCAGCCTGATATTCTTCTTCCGATACCATTCGGTCGCCGCAGATATAAACAGTTCCGGGAGAAAATACACCTTCCTCCTGAAATACCTGTCCGTGGATAATTTTGTGTTTTACAGTCATAATGGTCTGCCTTTCTGTTATAAGATATCGGGACACTGCGACAGGGCTCCCTCATCGGCCACCAGAGTTACATTGCTGTGGAACTGCAGGATGGAAGCGGGAACCTGAGGCGTTACCGGGCCGAAAAATGCAGTTTTTACAATTTCAGCTTTGTCCTCTCCGGAAACCAGCACCAGAATACTGCGGGCGGACATAATGGTCTGTATACCCATGGTATATGCCTGGCGGGGTACGTCTTTTTCAGACGCGAAAAACCGCATGTTTGCCTGAATGGTCCGTTCGGATAAAGTTACGCAGTGGGTTTCTTTGGCAAAGGAAGTATCCGGCTCATTGAAACCGATATGGCCGTTGTGCCCAAGCCCCAGAAGCTGGAGATCCACGCCTCCCACAGAATGGATGATTTCATTGTAATTTCTGCAGGCGGCGTCGCTGTCGGCTTCCGTACCGTCCGGCAGGAAAGTTCTGCTCTTGTCAATATTTACCTTTTCAAACAGATGCTTGTTCATAAAGTAAAAGTAGCTCTGGTCGTTGTGGCGGGGAAGCCCTTTGTACTCATCCAGATTTACGGTAGTGATTTCCGAAAAATCCAGATTCCCCTGATTGTACCATTCCACAAGCTGGCGGTAGGTGCCAATCGGCGTGGAACCGGTGGCCAGGCCCAGGACACAGTTCGGTTTCGTAATAATCTGTGCGGAAATAATGTTAGCCGCTTTGCGGCTCATGGCGTCATAGTCTTTTGTTCTGTAAATTCTCATGATAACCCCCATTTGATTTTGAAAACAGGTGAAAAGTTTATAAGTATCTGCCGCCATTATACCATACCTGTCACGTTCTTTCAATGAAATAGATAAAAAAATGTTAGAAATTTTCAAAATTAAAATAAAATGAAAAATATTTTCAAAAATCTATTGACAAATGGTGCGACTAACTATATTATGAAATTACAAAATACATAACATGAGCTACCTGAGATAAAGGTCATGTGTAAAAAAGGAGGATGAATTATGAAGTATCGTAAAATCCTGGCACTGGCGTTAAGCTGTGTGATGGCGTTTTCTGTTGCAGCCTGCGGAAGCAACGGCGGAAACAACAAGAAAGAAGACACCACTCAGAAGGAAGACAGCAGTGACCAGAAGGAAGACAGCAGCCAGGCGGATGACAGCGAAGGCGACGAGGGTGCTGCAGCGTCCGGAGACAGCACAGACATTACACTGTGGACATATCCCATTGGAAACTGGGGAGATTCCGCTACCGTGGACGGTCTGATTGCAAACTTTAACAAGGCTCATCCGGACATCAATGTAACTGTGGAATATCTGGACTATACCAATGGCGACGACCAGATTAACACTGCCATTGAAGGAGGAAAAGCACCGGATCTTGTAATGGAAGGACCGGAACGTCTGGTGGCAAACTGGGGAGCAAAAGGGCTGATGGTAGACCTTTCCGATTTGTGGACAGACGAAGCCAAAGAAGCAATTTATGATTCTGTGGAAAATGCATGTCAGAACAATGACGGTGTATTCTATGAATACCCCCCTGTGTATGACTGCACATACCATGGCAATCAACAAAGACATCTTTGAGAAAGCAGACGCACTCCAGTATCTGGATGCGGAAAAAGGAACCTGGACAACTGAGAACTTCCAGAAAGCGGTAGAAGCAGTTGCAGCTTCCGGCCAGACACAGGTTGGAGCAGTTTACTGCGGCGGCCAGGGCGGCGACCAGGGAACACGTGCACTGATTAACAACCTGTATGGCGGAACCTTTACCAATCCGGAGCATACGGAATATACCGCAGGCAGTGATGAAAATATCAAGGCACTGGAACTGTTAAGCGGAATGGAAGGAATTACCTTTGACGCATCAATTCAGGGCGGCGATGAAATCAACCTGTTCTGCAATGGTACGCTGGCAATGGCATTCTGCTGGAACGTATCTCAGGAAAAGAACAATGCGGAAAATCTCAGCTTTGATGTTCTGCCCATGGCATTCCCCACAGAGAGCGGCGACCCGCAGCTTTGCGGCGGTATCTGGGGATTCGGTATTTTTGACAACGGCGATGCAGCTAAGATTGAAGCAGCAAAAACCTTTATTGACTTTATGGCAAATGACGAAACACAGGTTGTGGAAAGTGTAAAAGCATCCAGCTACTGGCCGGTAAAAGACCTGGGCAATATCTATGAAGGCGATGAGCTGATGACAGAGTATTCCAAATTCATCCCGTTTATGGGCGACTACTATCAGGTTGTCGGCGGATGGGCAGAAGCACGTACCGCATGGTGGAATATGCTGCAGAAGATTGGAACAGGGACCGATGTGAAAGAAGCGGTAGATGAATTTGTAAGTACCGCCAATGCAGCAGCAGCGGCCGGCGCGGCAGAATAGGAAGCAGTGCAGAGATTCTGATATTTTGAATGGAATTTGCGCCCCTTCCCGAAGAGTGAATATCTGAGGGAAGGGGTGTTTTTTATCTTAACAGGTAAGACCTTGTCACGCTAAATCATGAAAGTGTCTTTCCTGTAAGATAAAAACAAAGATGCACACGCAAATGCAAAGGAAATATGTCGCCAGGGCGACGCATTTGCGGCGCAGAATTTCGTAAAACGAAATTCTTTTTTATAAAATTTTGAAGGATGTGGAAAGGGGGAACTTTTAATGAAAAAGAAGAATCCCATGAGCAGGGCGCTGGTGCGCCGGGAAACAATCGCAGGCTATGCCTTTATGATTCCCAGCCTGATTTTCTTTCTGGGCTTTGTCATTTATCCTATGGTACAGTGCGTATTTACCAGTTTTTTTGATTCGACCATGAATCGCGCGGATGTTTTTGTAGGGCTTGCCAATTACAAAGAACTGTTTCAGGATGAAATTTTTATGGGGGCATTGAAAAATACCTTTATCATCGTGATTGTTTCCGTTCCGGTTACCTGTATTTTCTCTCTTTGGGTAAGTTCCGTTATCTATGATTTAAAAGGGCCGGTATGTTCGGCGTTTCGCTGTATCTTTTATCTTCCGGTGGTAACGGGCTCTGTTGCGGTAACGGTGGTATGGAAATGGATGTTCAATAACTATTACGGTATCTTTAACTATGTGGGAACCAGTACGGGACTGTTAAAACAGAATATTAACTGGCTGGGAGATGAAAGATTTGCTCTTGGGTGCATTATCCTGATTCTTCTCACCACCTCTGTGGGCCAGCCCATCGTGCTGTACGTATCGGCGCTGAACAATGTGGACCAGTCTCTGGTAGAAGCTGCCGAAGTGGACGGCGCCACGAAAATGCAGTGTTTCTGGAAAATCAAATGGCCCCAGATTATGCCCACCACGTTGTACATACTGGTTATTACAACCATCAACAGTTTCCAGTGTTTTGCACTGATTCAGCTTCTGACCAGCGGCGGGCCGAACCACAGCACTGATACCATTATGTATTACATTTATTACAATGCATTTAAACTGTATCGTTACGGTTATGGAAATGCCATGGGTGTAATCCTGGCAATTATCATCGCAGTTCTTTCCGCCGTACAGTTTAAGATGGCCAAATCAGAATAAGGGAGGAGGATGTATTATGGATAAAAAATTAAACCGGACCGGCGGATACAAAGTGGTTTCCGTGATTATTATCGCGATTTTTGCTCTTGCATTTGCATTTCCTCTTTACTGGATTATTACAGGCTCCTTTAAAACACCTGCCGCCATCAATTCCACAACACCTCAGTGGTGGCCTCAGGAATGGGTTATGGATAATTATCAGAAACTGTTCAGCCGTCAGGTAGCGCCTCTGTGGGAGATTCACATTCCCTTTACAGATACCAGCTTCGCAGGGCCGGAGGTACCGGCAGCCATGCGCTGGCTTCTGAACACCGTGTTTATGGCCGTGGCGTCCATGATTCTTACCTGTATTACCGCGGCTATGGCGGGATATGCGCTGGCAAAGAAACGTTTTGTGGGACGCACCATCATGTTTTCACTGATTGTGTGCGCCATGGCGCTGCCGAAACAGGTAATTCTGATTCCGTTGCTGCGGGAAATGTCTTCTCTGGAACTTTATAACACCATCTGGGCGGTAATTTTCCCAATTGTGGGATGGCCCTTCGGCGTATTCCTGATGAAGCAGTTTGCGGAAGGCATACCGGGAGAAATGATGGAAGCGGCCAGAATTGACGGGGCAGGAGAGTGGAAAACCTTCTATACCATTGCCCTTCCCCTGATTAAGCCGGGAATCGGCGCGCTGGCAATTTTCACCTTTATCAATTCATGGAACGATTACTTTATGCAGTTGATTATGCTGAGCAGTACCGATACACTGACCATTTCTCTTGGTATCGCCAAGCTGCAGGCAGAAAATGCCACGGACTTCGGGCTGATTATGGCGGGCGCATCCCTGGCGGCTATTCCGATTATTATCGTATTCCTGGTGTTCCAGAAATACTTTACAAAAGGAATTACCATGGGTGCGGTAAAAGGATAGAAGTCCAGAGAGAACGCAGGACGATTGGAAGGACAGGGGGCGACGTATTGATTTATACAGAACTGGACAGTCTGAAACGCTATCTTGGACTGGGAAAATGTCTGGACAGGGCCATTGAGTATCTGTGCAGCCATCCGCTGGAAGAACTGGACACGGGCCACTATGAGATTGACGGTAATCTGATTTATCTGAACGTGTTTGAATACGAGACCATTCCGGAGGAACAGGCATTTTTTGAAGCCCACGAAAGGTATGCGGATATCCACATAACCATCACCGGAGAAGAACTGGTGGGTGTTTCGGAGCTTTCCGCAGTTACAGTAAAATCTTTGAATAAAGAAGCAGATCTTATGGAAGTTGGAGGTGCGGTGGAGCACTATATGCATCTGAAACCGGGAAAGGTACTGATTACCCTGCCGGAGGATGCCCATAAAGTGAAACTTGCGGTCAAAGAACCCTCCAAAGTAAAAAAGGCAGTAGTGAAAGTATATACAGGATAGGTTGACAGTTGACAGAACAGCTTTGAGGAGTGAGGGAAAAAATGAAAAATACAGAAAAATATCAGGGAATCATCCCGGCATTTTATGCCTGCTACGATGAACATGGCAATATAGACGGAGAGCGGGTGGAACTTTTAACCAGATATATGGTCAGAAAAGGTGTGAAAGGCGTCTATGTGGGCGGTTCCTCCGGAGAATGCATTTACCAGAGCGTCGCAGACCGGAAACTGACGCTGGAACACGTGATGAAAGCAGCAGAAGGAAAACTGACAGTAATTGCCCACGTTGCCTGCAACAACACAGCGGACAGCCGGGAACTTGCAGCACATGCGGAAAGCCTTGGAGCAGACGCCATTGCGGCAATTCCTCCCATTTATTTCCATCTGCCGGAATATGCCATTGCGGAATACTGGAATGATATCTCTGCCGGGGCGCCCAATACGGATTTTGTCATCTACAATATTCCCCAGCTTGCAGGCGTTGCACTGACCATGCCCCTGTTTCGGGAAATGAGGAAAAATCCGCGGGTAGCTGCAGTAAAGAACAGCTCCATGCCTGTTCAGGACATTCAGATGTTCAAGGCAGAAGGCGGAGAAGATTTTGTGGTGTTTAACGGACCTGATGAACAGCTTGTTTCCGGTCTTGCCATCGGGGCGGACGGAGGAATCGGCGGTACCTATGGAGTTATGCCGGAGCTTTATCTGAAAATAGAAGAACTGGTGAAAGCAGGAAATCTGGAAGAAGCCAGAAAGGTGCAGTATGCGGCAAACGAAGTGATTTATGCCATGTGCGCCTGCCATGGAAACATGTACGGCGTAATTAAGGAAATTCTGAAAATCCGGGAGGGGCTGGATTTGGGCGGTGTAAGGAAACCCCTTCCGTCCCTGATTCCGGAAGATGCAGAGCAGGTCAGAACGTGTGTGGCTCTGATTGACAAGGCAATGGAACAGTACTGCCGGTAGATATGTATACAACTGCGCACGGGATGTCAGGCAACATTCCGTGCGCAGAAGCATTTGGATTAAAAATGCAGAAACAGTGAGTCAGGAGGAAACAGCAGTGAAAAAAGAAGAAATTTTTGAAAAAATAAAAGGAAAAGTGATTGTATCCTGTCAGGCAGTGCCGGGAGAACCTCTGTATGTGGAGGAAAAATCCATTATGTATCTGATGGCCAGGGCTGCAAAACAGGCCGGAACACCGGCCATCCGTACCAGCAGCATCCGGGATGTGCTGGCCATCAAAGAAGAAACCGGGCTTCCGGTCATTGGGCTGATTAAAGTACAGTATGAAGGATTTGAGAGTTATATCACCCCGACCATGAAAGAAGTGGACGAACTGGTGGAAGCCGGCTCGGACGTCATTGCCCTGGACTGTACGGAGCAGAAGCGGGGAGACGGAAAAACGGTCAGTGAATTTATCCGGGAAGTCCGGGAAAAATATCCGGAAGCTGTTCTGATGGCAGATATTTCCACCTATGAAGAAGGGGTAAATGCCTGGAAGCTGGGCATGGACCTTGTAGGAACCACCATGAGCGGTTATACTTCCTACACACCGAAACTTCCGGGACCGGATTATGAACTGGTTCGGAAACTGTCTGATACCCTGGATATTCCGGTCATTGGAGAAGGAAGGGTGCATAGTCCCCGGCAGGCGGTGGAAATGCTGGAAGCCGGAGCCTTTGCAGTAGTGGTAGGCGGTGCAATTACAAGACCTCTTGAGATTGCTCAGCGGTTTATCCAGGCAGTGGAAGGAAGGCAGGCATGATAAAACATATTGTTTGTTTCGGGGATTCCAATACCCATGGTTACTGTGCCAGGACAGGAGGACGGTTCAGTGAGGAACAGAGGTGGACCTGTCTGCTTCAGAAAAAACTGGGGGAAGAATATCTGATTATAGAAGAAGGGCTGAGCGGACGTACCACCTGCTTTTCAGACCCCATACACGAAGGACTCTGCGGACTGGACTATATCTATCCTTGTCTGATGAGCCATGAGCCGGTGGATTTGCTGGTAATTATGCTGGGAACCAATGATACGAAAGAGCGGTTTGCATCTTCCGCCGCCTGCATCGCCCTGGGGCTGAAGCGGCTGGTGGAAAAAGCCATTGCGACGGTGGACTGCTGGCGCGGAGGAAAGGCAAATATCCTGATTGTGACTCCTCAGAATATTCACCGGAATTATGCCCATACGGAAATTGCGGAAACCATGGGGAGCGGATGTGCAGAAAAATCAGAGAAACTGGCGGAAGAATTTCGGAAAATAGCGGAACTGACGGGATGCCATTATCTGGACGGAAATAAGGTAATTTCGGCTGAACCCAATGACATTGATTATATGCACCTGACTGAGGAAGGACACCGGCAGTTTGCAGAAGCCCTTGCAGAAGAAATTGTAACAATTACGGAAACGTCCTGAAGGACTGACGGAGAAAAGGAGGAAAACCATATCATTTATCCATTCAGGAGTAAGCGTGCCCATGTCAGATATCGGGAGAAAAAAGAATCCATCGTCGGTTAGCAGGCGGTGGATTCTTTTCTGGCAGAAATCAGTAACAGGGCAGCTCGTCTGAACTGTTACTGAAATCACAAAATTTTCACATAATTTTAGCACTCACCTATTGACAGTGCTAATAAATAGTGTTATATTACATATAGAACAAAACAGAGGCAGCCGGAAGAACAGAAAAACCTGCTTTTGTTTTGGAATAAAAGAACAGTGTGATTTGTCAGAATATCTGTCACAAGTACGATTTATCAGTGAAACGATATGTGATGTGGTGGGATAAGGTGGGAAACCCCGAATTATCAAGGGTTTAAGCGAATTTATGAGAATGAAGCAGGATAAGCTGTGACAGCGATTTTGGAAATATTGGTGGTCACAGCTTTTTTTGTTGGATTTTTAGAAAAAAGGGGGATAACCGTTGGAAGCATTGATTTTTAGCCATTTGTAAACAGTTATCCCTTTGTGTTAGGTTGTAACCAAATTATAGCAAAATGGAGAGCGATTGTAAATAGAGTAAGGCGTTATAACATGGCGTTAGAGCGTTACTTTTTTGCTGTGCGGTTTTTGAGAAAGGTCTAAAAAACCTTGATAAAATGGGCGTTAGAGAAAAAGTGACGCTTATTTTTTTATCTAAAAATGTTCTTAACACTTTGCAAAATCGCATCAGGAGCAACCGAACAAAGGCACATTATCAAAAAAAGTTGTTCTATTGCCCTAAAATTAGAGGTTGTTTCGCATTTTCGGCAAATATTTCCCTTAAAAAGCAACCGAACAAAAATATGCTTAGTTTTGGGTTATAAATAAACCAAAACTAAGCAAAATAAAAATTATGCTGTTTCAAATGATTTATCTTCTGTCTCGAAATGGGATGATCTGGCAGAGTTCTTTCTTGATTTCTGGGTACGGTTATACTTCATTTGTGCCATCATTAGAATCTCTTCCTGATCATCTTCAGAAATTCCTCTAAAGTATCGGATTAAATCATCTTCCACACAATTTCGTATATCAGAGATTTTTTTTCTTCCTGAATTACAAGATTCTCCGAACAGGATATAGTCAGCGGAGCATTCTAATATTTGAGATAGATTTATAAGTGCAGCTGATGATGGGAGAATGTGTCCATTTTCAATTTCGCTTAAATTCCCTGTTGAGATACCTGTAGCATCCTTTATTTGCATTTGTGTTATGCGAAGTTCTTTTCTACGTTCTTTGATTCGTTGACCAATCATAGTGTCCATATTGCCTCCTATCTCTATAATCGAAAATAAATATCTTAAATAAGATAATATTGCTTGACATTCTCTTATATCGAATATATAATCGTTATAGGGTTAATACTAAACCAATTCAAAAATACCATATCCCATAGATTTTCACAATCTAAAAACAGTCGTTCGACTGGTGGAAATCAAAAGCAAATATACAACAAAAGTCCACTAGGGGAGCGCATGCTCCCCGGTGGCAGCATCAACATGTTAGATGATGCTGAAGGAAATGGATTCCTTTTGTGGCGTAACCACTTTAGTCATGTGGTACTTGTGAGAATCAGAATACTTTCCTGGCAGTCGGCATTCATACTCGGAAGTAACACAATCCGTTTCAGCATTGGAGGAAACAAGTTTCCACCGCAGTTTGAAGTTTTTAAGGGAAGCGACCACAGGAATCACCCCCTTTCAGGATTTAGAAAATCCTTCAGCATCCATTTTAACATAAATCGTTTCTCATTAACAGGATTATGTTTTGAAAGGAGGCTATCGTATGGCTCACGCATGGGAATTAGAAATCATCAAGGATTGGACAACGGATGAAATCAAAAACCGCATATGGGTGGCGATTGAATGCGGACAGCCGATTCCGGGTTGTGTATCAGTAGAAGCGTTGCGAAAAGAGTTAATTAACAGGGGAGAGGAGCCAGTTGGTTACCACAACACATAAAAGGAGATTTGGACAGATGAAGAATGGCAGGAAATTCCGGACGAGGAAGCTCTCCAAAGATTAAATGGTTAGGCGGTGATTGATACGAGTCAGTCAAATACAAGGAAATATTCAGCTTTTGGAAAAAAGATAGTGAAGCAGCTGATCAACAAAAATATGACAGCGAAGCAGCTTGCGGATGAGCTCGGCACCACACCGCAGTATCTGAATAAAATTATTCATGGCGAAAGAAGTGGGAAAAAGTACATCGAAGCAATAAAAAGCATATTAGACATAGCAGCATGAAGGGAGTGATACGATGGCTGAAGCATATGTCACACTCAACGAAGCTGCTGAACTGGAAGGCATTAGATACGATACTATGCGATTGAGAATAAGTCGGAAACCGGAAAAGTTTACCGTAACCAAAGAACAGAGAGAAACCGGCGGAAAAGAAATGACAATGGTGGCAGTATCATCCCTGTCCAGGAAAGCGAGAACAGCATGGAAAGAAAGGGAAAAACTGAAAGCGGTTGCTGAGGCTCCGGTTCGGGAAGCAGAGGAAAAGCCAGAGACTCCCTGGTATGTGGGGGAGGATATAGACTGGTTCATTGAAAAACACAGCAGTGAATGGTACAGGGCAATGGAGATTGGCAATATTGTCCGGGAGTTCCTAGAATATGACGAGAAGGGACGGACGGAATATGCTGAGACTTTTGCACAGGAGAGGCTTGGAAAAGGAAAGCGGACACTGTACCGTTACGCAAAGTCATATATGGAAGCCGAAGCGTGGGCGGACAGGCTCCACAAAGAGGACGGTGGCAATTATGAGTTCTTCAAAGTCATATGTCTGTGCAGGAAGCCGAAGGAGGCAGGGACATTCCCAAGTTTTACGCCAGAGGTCAGACAGGCAATCAAAAATATCTGGTTCAATGCGGAGTTTGCACAGAATCAGGGGACAAAGGAAATGCTGTATGACAAGCTGAACATTCTCAAGAACATCAACAAGTGGGAGAAGATACCTTCCTACCAGTCGGTGGTCAGGTATATCAACTATCTTATGGAAGATGAGAATATGTATAACGCCTGGTATCTGGCAAGCCGGGGTACTCGTGAATATAAAAACAAAGTTCTGGTGAAAGGAAGCCGGGATACAAAGAGCCTGAAGGTAATGCAGATAGTTATGGGTGATGAGCACACGTTTGACTGCTGGGTTGCATACACGCATCCAAACGGAAAGGTGACAGCCATCAAGCCACATCTTGCCGCTTGGATTGACATGAGGAGCAGGGTCATCATGGGGGATGTCCTCTGCAAGGATGCCAACTCCGACATCCTGAAGCAGAGCCTCCTCAAGATGATTTATTCCGAACCGGGAGGCATTCCGGAGTATCTCTACATAGACAATGGCAAGGATTACACAGCAAAGACCATGACCGGACGCAGCAGGAATGACAGAAGCGGAATGGATTTTGACGATGAGACCAGAGGGTTCTATAAGTCAATCGGGATCAAGGATGACCACCGGGCATTGCCATATGAGCCTTGGAGCAAAGGGCAGATTGAGCGTTTCTTCAGTACGGTGTGCAACCAGTTTACAAAATGGTTCACTTCATATACAGGTACGCTGACCGGCTCAAAGACTTTTGCAAAAGTCAATAAGGATATTAAGGGGATGCTTGAGCGTGGGGAACTGATGAGCATAGACGAATTTTATCAGGCATGGAGCAAATGGCTGCATGAAGTTTATATGGTAAGGCAACATGGAGGGCTGAAGAAAGCAGGGGAGGAATGGCTGACACCATTATCCTGTTTTGAAAATGCCGAGCGTTATGAGAAAGCAGTTCCGCCAAGGAGTTATGCAACGATGCTGATGATGAAGTCGGAGAACCGGCTTGTAAAAAATATAGGGATACAGCTCATGGGCAAGGAGTACCGTTCAGACGAATTGTGCGACTTTATCGGACAGAAGGTGGATATTAAGTATGATCCGGAGGACATGGCTACCATCTATGTATTCCAAAAGGGAAGGAAGGTATGCGAAGCATATTGTCAGGAACTGCTGCAGATTGCGCCAAAGGTTCCGCAGAAGGCACTGGAGGAACATCTGAAGCGTCAGAAACGCCAGCAGAAGCGAGACAGGGAACGTCTGGAAGAGGCGAGGATTCCGTTTGAAGAACTGAATGAACAGTATGCAGGGTTCAGCGAAACGACAGGAGGAATTGACCTGATGAAAGGGGGCAGGCAGAAGAAAGCGAGGATTGTACAGCTGCCGGGGGACAGGACATTTCAGAATGGATTCTGCCCATCCAGGCAGGAAGAACCGGAAGAGGAAAATGAGTATATCAGCAAAAAGGCGGAGGATGCTTTAAAAGCTCTCCGGGCGTTATAAAACTATTATTTTTGTCACAGGTAAACAGGCACTTAGCAAAGAAAGGTTAGGTTGAATTATGGAAGCATTGAACACATATACAAAGGAAATGACACTCCGGGAAAGAGTGACGGAAATTCTTTCAGAAATGAAGATGACAAAGGCAGAGCTTGCATTGAAAATTCAGTATTCAAGGAGTGCGGTCAGCCAGTATTTGAGTAACAAATACAGTTCTGATCCAACGGAGATTGAGTCCCGGCTTATGGATTTTGTGAAGGATTATGAATCAGAGACCGGGAAACAGACGGTCACACAGTATGCCAGGGGAGGATATGTTCCGCCAGTTAAGCAGAAGATTCAATATTTTGAATCGAAAGATTTTGTGCAGACAATCGGCGTATGCAAGGCCTGTCAGGAAAATATGGCACTTGGAATCATTGTTGCGAAATCAGGATATGGAAAAACACATACGCTGAAGAAGTATGCGAAGATGCCGAGGGTGGCGTATATCGAATGTGACGATACAATGGCCTGCAGGGATTTGGTGGAAGCCATCGAAATCCGGATTGGAATGCCGAAGGGGGCCGGTGGGACGATATGGAGCCGGGTAAACCGTATCAGGGACTTCTTCAATGCGAATGAGGGTTATCTGCTTATCATTGATGAGGCGGACAAGCTCATCAATAAATATACGCAAAAGAAGATGGAGATCATCCGGGGCATTTTTGACCAGTCAGATGTTGGGATTGTAGTTGCAGGAGAACCAAGGCTGGAAGCAGAAATCAAAGGAAACCTTGCCCGGTTTGCAAACAGGATGGATTTCTATTACAGGCTGAAAGGGTTGTCAGAACAGGAGGTCAGGGACTATCTGGAGGGATATGATGTGGACGATGCTGCCATGATGGAGTTTATCAGCAGGGCGCAGAATGCACAGACCGGGTGTTTCCGGCTTCTTGACCGGACACTCAGTAACGTGCTGCGCATTCTGAAGGAAACCGGTCAGACCAGGGTAACCATGAAAACAGTCAGCCAGGCATCCGGCATGATGATGTTGTAGAGAGAAGCAGGATATTTGAACTTTGCGGTATTTGCCGGGAATCCGGGTAAGTGTGGCTGCATGGCCCATTACCCGCAGGAATAAAAGGAGGGAATCTGTGCTCAGAAGGATTGTGATTGAAATGGAAGTGGATGACAGTCCGAATACGCTGGTAAATGATCTTACAAATGTTGTGATGGAACACATTGACGGAAACGTGGAATTTACAATCAGCCATGAAATTTTTCCGGAAAAGGTGCCAGGCGAAATCCATGTACCGAAACTTTTTGGAATAAGAAGGGGGTGATGCAAAATGGCTGAACCGACAATCCGGATGCTCTGGGGGCTTGCAAAGTCTCAGGAACTCTCCATGACAGATGAAGAGCTGCACCTTCTGGTGTCAGCTCATACCGGAAAAGACAGTATAAAAGAACTGAATAAAAGGGAACTTGGAAAAATGGTGGGTATCCTTTCCAACATGAAGGATTCTGCTTTAAGGAAAGAACGGGGCAACAGGCGAGCATATGGAAACTGCGGGACTGTTAATCAGAGGAAAAAAATATATAAGCTGGCGGAAGCCCTGGGATGGGAGCAGAAAGCCAGGGTGGACGGGCTCTGCAGGAAGATGTTTGGAGTCAGTGTTGTGGAATGGCTTGACTACCGGCAGTGTTCCAAACTGATTGAAGCGTTAAAAAGTATGGTGGAAAGGGGGCAAAAGAAAAATACAGATGAGCAGGCTGATTCTGGAAAAAAAAGATGGCAGGGTGCAGATTTGGACAGGACACATGGGGATGGTGGAGCTGGCTGAAATGTGCGGAGCTCTGGAACAGATTGTTGGACTGGCTGCTTTCCGGGGAGGAATCCCTCTGGAGGATGTCAAAAGCAACATGCTTGACATCTACTTTGCAGCGATGGAAACACTGACAGACCAGGTTATCAAAGAAAAAGGTGAAGATTGTGGAAGCTAAAAAAGAACGCCTGACACAGAGGGAAAAAAAGCGGAATGCTAAAATTAAAAAGGAGCTTCAGAAAAAGGGGGTTGTTCCACCGGATAAGCCAAGACTAAACCGGAAGAAATTTATTGATGAGGCAATGAAGGAATGGAATGACAGGCCGGAGAGCTGTATGTGGGAATACTATCTGATTCGGGCATTCGGATTTATCATAGCAAAAACGGAAAGAAGGAGTTTGAGAGTATCGCAGGAGGCGGTGGGTGCTGCCAAAGTTTTGAAACTTGCCATAAGGCTTCACCAGTTCAGTGACAAATTGAAGAAAGAAGGCAGAACAGAGTATACAGTGTCTGAGCAGTTGGAATATATCAGGGACATTCTGGAGGCATAAGGAGGGTCAGCCATATTGAAAAAGATACTTTATATCTGCAATCGGTGTAATAAGGAAATCAGGACAGAGGGGGCATATATCATTCCGCATTCCTTTGATCTTATGACAGGTGAAATGTTAAAAGAGGCAGAAATACTGGATAAGGATGTCCATTTCTGCATGGGATGTGCAAAGGAAATTATGGAGGAAATATTAAGACCGTCAGAGGAAAAGCCACCGGAGAATATCAGGAAGGCAGGGAAACGTCCCAGGAAGGGTGAGCGGTTGGATGCAGGGAAAGTTATGGCTCTGCATCGGACAGGGTGGGACAATGCGAAGATAGCTGATGAAATGGGTGCCACTGAAAGGCAGATATACCAGTGTATCCGTTATCAGATAAAGAAAATGAATTTGGGCAGTGAACCGGATGGGAAGGAGTGAGAAATTGAAAAACAATTATAAAAAGGTATCCAGTCACGGTTCTATTAACATTCCGATTGCAATGAGACGGGAAATAGGGCTGCAGCGCGGTGATCCGATGGAAGTATCCCTTAATAATGGCGTGATTACAGTCAGGCCTTACATGCCAAGATGTATGTTCTGTGGGACGGACGGGGATGTCAGCCTGCTGTTTGGGAAGGGAATCTGCCCGTCATGTGCACAGATGGCCGCGCAGATGGGGGAAAGGAGTGAACGAGGATGATGGCAAAGGAATGGAAGGAACTGGAAGATGCAGCACTGGTCAGTGAAGCGGTAAGACTCGACCGGGAACAGAAAAAGTGCAGGAGGGAGCTGGACGCAGTGAAAGCTGAAATCCAGACAAGGGGACTCCGGGTGATTGAAGACCGGAATACAAGGTATGTCAAATATTATTCACCGGATGGGAGTGCTGCAGTGACAGATACACAGAGTCTGGACATCCTGAATGTGGACAAACTGAAGGGACTTATTTCAGAAGGTGTCTGGAAACAGAACGTGACAGAGATCACGAAAACAGACTATAAGTACAAGCCAGTGCTTGAGCGTGTGCTGAAAGCGATTTTTACCGGTGATTACACATTTGAATATTCTCTGGAGGAATTCCTTGAGGAAAGTATGCCGGTCAGGCCGGATGAAAAGCAGAAAAAGCTGTTGCTGAAGAAATTGAAAGGCGATTATGCGAAAGACAGGGATACGCTTATCAGTGTGTTTGGTTATGAAGATGAGGGGGCTGCACCGGATTTTGATGTGGAACTCTGGTTCATTTATAAAATCAGGAACGGAGAGCTTATCCGGGCAGTTCTTCCGGAGGAATTTCTGGATCAGACAATTCAGGATATCAGAAAGTGCCTGATAGTGGAGTCCAAAACAGGTATTACAATTGATTATGACAAGGAGGAAACAATATGATTTCAAACAGCGGACATGATGAAAATGGAAGATACAGCGGAGGGAAAGCAGGAGATCAGACGGGGAAGGAATGGGCAGTCAGGAGCTGGTATAACCGGCCGTGGAAATGTGTGCTGAGGCATCCGGAACCGGCGGTCAGGGAATTGCTGGCAGAACTTGCCGAAAAAGCTGCAGGCAATGACAATATTGGTTATGACCAGGGGCAGAGACTTACCTACTGGAATGAACTGGTGAAGGCAGGATATGATCCTGCTGCAATCAGGACGGGATGTGAAGCAGACTGTTCCTCCGGTGTGATGGCGAATGTCAAAGCGGCAGGATATCTGCTCAATAATGCAAAATTGAAAGGAGTTACTGTTACCAGTACACATTATATGCGGAAAACGCTCAGTGATGCGGGATTTGAGATACTCACTGACAGTAAGTATCTGACCAGTGACAGCTATCTTCTCAGGGGAGACGTTCTTTTGAATGACGGGGCGCATACAGCAACCAATCTGACAACCGGTTCCGGTGCTGTGGAAAGTACAGGGGGAAAAACGGAAAGCGGTGAAACAGCAGGCTTCCGGAGCACTGTCCGGGAATTCCAGGAATACCTGAATCGTACATATAAATCTGTGCTTGAGAAGCACCGTGGCGCATTACTCAACGCAGATGGGATATATGGGACAAAATCAAGGGGAGCGGCTTTGTGTGCATGGAAATATGAAATGAATAAGCGAAAAGTTGGATATACCTTTGATCTGTCAAACAGTAATTTTGGCAGCCAGTGCAGGAAATATGGGAATAAGGCACTGGTGAAAAAGGGTTCAGGAGGCAGGTTTGTATACCTTATGCAGGGGATTCTCAGAGTAAAAAGATACTATACCGGGGAACTGGATGGTATTGCAGGAACACTGACGGAGTCCGCTGTCCGAAAATGGCAGAAAGACCGCCATCTGTCTGTGGACGGGGAATGCGGAGCCAATACATGGAATTCATTATTTAACTGAGAAAGGGGGAAGAGTTGTGGCATATTATTATAATGCAGATGGCAGATTCAGGAAAGAATCCAGCCGGGAGTATAAGACGGAAAAGGGTGCTGTGGAAAAACTGCAGAAGGAAGGCCGAGGTGCAGTCTTTGATGAAACCGGGCAGACGGTGCTTTCGCTTGCAGATAAAGGAGAGGTTCCTGAAGGGGCTCTCGATACAAATGAAGATGGCAGTGTCCCGGCATACAATGAGGAAAATGAGCAGGTCGGAATGGCAGATTCTGAAACTGTTGCAGAGGCAACAGGGGAGTCCGTAAGCGATACAGAGATGTCTGAAGGTGCAGCGTACAGGCAGGAGCAGCCGGAGGAAGAACAGCATGGGCCGGAAGAACCGGAAAGGGCAGAGCAGCCGGACAGAATGCCTTTTATTATACAGACCACCTGTGATTCACTCCGTATCCGGGCAGGGGCCGGGAAAAGTTACCATATCATGGGATATCTTCGGGAAAAAGCCGGAAATAAGAAAAATCATACCATTGTGGAAGAAAAGGATGGATGGGGTAAACTGGCAAGCGGAGAAGGATGGATAGAACTGGCTTTCACCAGAAAGGTAAGTTGAGGAAAGGCTGATTGTGATGGATGAGGAACTGTTGAATGAATTGATTGAGGATACCACTATGGAAGATATTGGGGAACGGTACAGGGAGATTGTTGACCTGATCGGTATTAGAAAGTTTATATTGCTGAGCAACTATGCAAGAGGTGACGAACTGTATTTTCCAAAGGTTGAAAATGTGGTCAGTCCTGCGAGAAATCGGAGAATCAGGAAGGAATTCAACGGTTACAACAGCAAGGAACTGGCGGACAAATACAACCTGACAATTAAGCAGATACAGAACATCATGAAAGATGAACCGCCAGTCGGTCAGATGTCCATTGAAGAATGGATGAGTTGTGCCGGAGTCAGTTCCGGCACAACTCATCCAGAGTGACGTTTAATGCGTCAGCAAGTTTGATGAGCGTGGAGACTCTCCCATCTCCACGCTTTTCCAGATCTTCAATGGTTCGGATGGATACCCCGGAGAGCCGGGAGAGTTCCGGGACGCTCATTTTTTGATTTTTCCGTATTTCTCTGAGTTTCATGTGTGCCTCCTAAAATAAAAACAGGTACCATGCAGCCAGTAAAGCAACCGGGAGCAAAAACATCAGGATACGGGCAATGAGGCCCATAAATTCTTTTGAAAATTCTTTCATAGTTGAATTCTCAAGGGAAATGTGATATTTTTATGTCAGGGAGGGTGGGGCTTTCGCCCCTGCCCTTACCTGAGTGAGTAAATGAGGAAGAGTATCACACCGGCCAGTGAAGATACTTTCCAGGCGAGTTTGATAAGCTGGTCAAGCAGTTTATTGAGCTCCCTGGTTACTTCCGTCATTTCCCTGATAATGTCCCTCAAGATTATCACCTCCTTACAAGTATATATTACCACGCATTTACGTGGTTGTCAATGAAAATATTACATTTTTTCTTTGTTTTCGGGAAATATTTTCCCGAAACGTTTCCCCTAAAAAGTTCATAGGAAATGGCATAGAATAAGCATGTAACGAAGGTTACATGCTTATTTTTTGCACTTATTTTTTGCCCGGAAGGAGGAATTTATATGGCAGAATTTATGACACAGATTGGAGTACAGAACATGACAGCAGCACTCGGAATCCTTATGGCGTTTATAGGTGTGTGTGCATTTCTTACTTCGATTGTCACAGAAGCTCTCAAAAGTATTGAAAAAGTCAACAGGCTTCCCACGAAGCTGCTCTGCTATATCGTGGCGTTGGTTCTTACAACCCCGGTATTCTGTGCAATGATGGCATACCTGAAGCAGCCGGTAGAGTGGTTCATGGTATTTGCATCATTTCTTGCTTCGTTTGTGGTTGCAAAGGTCAGCATGAATGGATGGGACGATGTGACAGAGCTTGCACAAAGGCTTATCCGGAAATAAGGGGTGGTTCTATGGATTATGTAATCACTTTTTCGGACATAATGGCTGCTGTTATTACACTTGGAATCAGCGTGATGGGTTTTTTTATAAAGCGGTGGTTTGATGGGATGGAGCAGCGTAACAAAGAAACACAGCAAAAAATTGAACAGGGCAACAAAGCAATTCAGGAACGGATTGAGAAGAACGATGCAAAAGTGAATGAGCGTATTGACAGACTGGAAGAAAAGACGGACAAGGACATCGAAAATATCAAGCAGGAAATCAATGATATTAAAGGTGACTTCGCCACAACCTTTGTACTCCGGGAGGATTTCTTCCGGGCAATGAACGGAGTGGAAGACAAGGTCAAGAGCATGGATGGAAAACTGGACAGGCTGCTCCTGATGAATACGGAAAACAAGTGAGGTGAACAGCGATGACAGACATGGAACAGGCAGAAGTAAATCAGAATAAGGCAATCAGGGGGTATATTATACGCTGTTTGGTTAAGGGGTTCAATAACACGTCCCTTACAAGGCAGATTTCCAATGCTATGATGGCAGCCGGTCTTATTATATCCCCGGATATCAGCAAACATCTCAACTATCTTCAGGGAGCAGGATATATTGAGTTTACTGGTGAAAAGGTCACCGCCTACACAGCCTATGCAAAAGATGCGGTTATCCGCCTCACGAAATCAGGCGTAGACCTTGCTGAAGGAACCATTGATGATCCGGGAGTGGATGTTTAATGGGAAAGCAGCGGACACGAACAAGAATATCCTCAAAAATTGACGAGCTCCCTGAAGAACTGAGATTGAAGGTGGATGTGATGCTTGCGGACACTTCCAACACATACGCCTATATCAGTGAATTTCTAAATAACGAAGGGTATAAAATATCCAAGTCAAGCGTGGGGCGGTATGCCACCAGAACCAATACCGCCACACAGAGGCTGCTTGAAGCTCAGGCACAGACAGAAAAACTGATTCAGGTTGTAAAGGATAATCCGGAAGCAGATTATACAGAGGCTGCAATCATGATGATGATGAGCGGTCTTGTGGATAAGGTGGCAATGGCGGAGGAAGAATTCAGCGAGATGCCTCTGGATAAAGCAGGGAGGCTTATAGCATCCTTATCCCGGACAAAAGTATATAAAGACCGGGTAAGGCAGGACATGAAGAAAAAAGCGGACATTGCATTCAGGCAGATGGAAACGGAAATGATGGCGGTTATTAAGAAAGATGCGGAATCTGCAGAGCAGCTTAGAAACATTCTGACCAAAGCAAAAGAGAGGATGATGGAGGATGATTGAAATTGATGAATGGCTCCGGGAACTGGATGAGGAACCAGATCAGGAAATCATTGACCATGCAGCCTATCAGAAACAGCTTTTTATAGATTATGTATCAAGAAATACTGATAACTGGCAGAAAAGGGAAGAACTCCGGGAGCGTTTTGAAGCAGGGGAAAAGATAGAAGGCGAGAAAGGACTCCGGAAGGAACTGGCAGCATTTGACCTTGGATATTTTGGAAGGGCATACCTCTCGCATTATTTCAGGAGAAAATCCCCGCCATTCCATGAGGAACTGGATGGCATATGGTCGAAAGGGGTATTGAAATCCAGAAATCCAACAAAGGCTGCGAAAGAAATTTCAAGGCTGAAGGGTTCCAGACAGGTGATTGCTGCCCCAAGAGGACACGCCAAGAGTACAAATTTCACATTTAAGGACACGCTTCATGCGGTTCTGTACAGATACAAGCATTACTGCATCCTCATTTCAGACTCCTCCGAACAGGCAGAAGGTTTTCTGGAGGATATTAAAACAGAACTGGAGGAAAATGGGGACATCATTGAAGACTTTGGTTCTTTGAAGGGAGATAAGGCATGGCGGTCAGGCGTTATTCTCACAAAATCTGACATAAAAGTGGAGGCAATCGGTTCAGGAAAAAAGATCAGAGGTCGTAAACACCGCAACTGGAGACCGGACTTGATTGTCCTTGATGATATAGAAAACGATGAGAACGTAAACACGCCGGAACAGAGGCGGAAGCTCAAGTCGTGGTTTGAGAAGGCAGTGTCAAAAGCCGGAGATACCTATACAGACATTATGTATATTGGGACAGTCCTGCATTATGATTCCCTTTTGAACAACGTGCTTCAGAACCCAAGGTATCACGCTAAGAAATACAGGGCGGTTATTTCATGGGCGGTCAATCAGGAACTCTGGGATGAATGGGAAAGCATTTACACCAATTTATTCAATGAAAACCATGAGGATGATGCGAAAGCCTTCTATGAAGCGAACCAAGAAGCAATGCTTGAAGGGGTGGAAGTCCTGTGGGAAGATAAGCTCTCCTATTATGACCTGATAGAAATTAAGGTAACAGAGGGTGAGGCATCATTTAACAGTGAGCTGCAGAATGATCCGATTGATCCGGACAATGCAACTTTTAACCCGGAGTGGTTTGATTATTATGAGCCGGAGCTGATGGACTGGAAAAACCCTGAGTATATCTTTATAGGTTCTAATGATCCTTCACTTGGAAAAAATAAAAAGTCTGATACAAGCTCCATTATCAATCTGGCACTGTCAACTAAGACCGGATATATGTATGTGGTGGATGCTTCGGTGGAAAAACGGAAACCCGATGTCATTATTCAGGATGTCTTTGAAATGTCAAAGCGTCTGAAGAGGGACTATGGAAAAGGATTTTATAAGTTTGGGGTGGAAACGGTTCAGTTCCAGTTCTACTTCAAAGAGGTTATGGCACAGAAATCAGTGGAGGAAGGGGAGTATATTCCAATCGAGGAAATACAGAGCACAGTCAATAAGGTGCTGCGTATTGAATCCCTTCAGCCGGTAATAAAAAATAAATACTTGAAATTTAACAAAGAACATAAGACGCTGCTGAAGCAGATGCAGGAATTCCCTATGGGAAAAAATGATGATGCCCCGGACGGACTGCAGATGGCGGTACAGCTTGCACAGACGGTCAAAGGGATTGTAAGCAGTACAAAGTATCAAAGCCTGATCAAGCGGAAGTTCCGTATGGGGAAAGGAGCCTACTAGGAGGTGAAAGGCGTTGGCAAAGAAGAAAAAGAAAAAAGAAAAACCATTCAATCCTGAAATGGATACCGGACAGGGGAAGCCCGTCCGGGCAAGGGTGGCTGTGGGGGATGTCAATGACAAATATTCTACCTATCCGTCCAACGGACTGACACCAAGGAGGCTTGCGAGAATATTCAGGGCAGCAGATGATGGGGATGTGTCAGAGCAGATGGAACTGTTTGAAGAGATGGAAGAGAAAGACCCCCATTTATTTTCACAGCTGCAGACAAGGAAACTGGCTGTCACCGGTCTTGATTGGGAGGTGCAGTCATTCAGCGATGAAGAACTGGACAAAACGGTGGCTGACTTTATAGATGAACAGCTGAAAGGGATAGAGAACCTTGATGATATATTCATTGACATGCTGGATGCCATCGGCAAAGGCGTGAGCGTCATGGAAATTGAATGGGGAATTGACACAGACGGTTCAAATGTCATTGAAAACATTGAGTATGTGCATCCGAAAAAACTTGTCTGGAACAGCCAGACAGATGAAATGGAAATCTGCACGAGGGAATTTCCTTCTGGCGTACCCCTTCCTGAAAATAAGTTTGTGGTGCATAAGTATAAAGCGAAGTCAGGACACACGAGCCGGAACGGAATACTCCGGGTGGTTTCATGGATGTATCTTTTCAAGAATTATGATGTGAAAGACTGGGTTGCCTTCTGCGAGGTGTTCGGGATGCCCCTCCGGTTGGGAAAATATAGTGCAGCAGCTTCTGACGATGATAAGAAAGCACTCATGGAAGCTATTTACAGTCTGGGCAGCGATGCAGCCGGGATTGTGCCGGATTCCACTTTGATTGAGTTTATCGAAAGCCAGAAGACCACAAGTGTTGAGATATATGAAAAACTTGCAAGATATTGTGACGAACAGATGAGCAAGGCAGTGTTAGGGCAGACGCTTTCCTCTGATTCAGGGGGAGGCTCCTATGCACAGGGGAAAGTCCATAACGAAGTCAGGCATGACCTGACGGTTGCGGATGCAAAGGCACTTGCGGTCACCATCCGAAGGGATATCATCAGACCTTTAGTGGAATATAACTTCGGTTATAACGTGGATATACCGTTTTTCACGTTTGACTGTCAGGAAGCGGAAGACCAGAAGGAAACAGTGGACATATATAAAATCCTTGTATGTGATATGGGACTGAAAATCCCGGAGAGCCACATTTATAAAAAGTTCAATATCCCAAAACCGGAAGATGGTGAAATGGTGCTTGAACCAAGAGAGATTCCCCGGATGCAGCAACCACAGCCGGATAATGAACTGCTGACGCATAGCCTGAAACAGATGGCAAGGGCGGAACAGGAACAGATAGACGCTATGGCAGCGGAGGCGATGAAACGGGCAGAGAGTGCTTTTCAGGGGATGATGAAGCCAATTCTTAACATTGTTGACACAGCGGATGATTTGGAAACGCTCCGGGAAGCCTTGAAAGATGATAAGGTGGTAGGGAGGCTGTATGAAGAAATGGACTCTCCTGAACTGGAGGATGTGCTGCATCAGGCAATGTACTTGTCAGAACTGATAGGAAGGAGCATGGAATGAGCGAAGCTGCCTATGGACTCACTGGTGATTTCATGTTCAAAGAGGCAGTTGAGTTTCTGAGAAAAAAGAAACCGCTTACTGCAACGGAATATAAGGCATTGGACAGTGAGTACCGGGCAAAAGCGTTTACGGTATCAGGATATACAAGCCTTGAGGTTCTCCAAAAATTCCTTGATGAACTGACGGATGCCTGTGAGAACGGTAAGACAAAGAAAGAGTTCATGGATACCATGAATGATTTTCTGGAACGCAACGGATATGAGGGGTTAAACCCATTTAATGCAGATGTGATATTCCGTACCAATATGCAGACAGCATATAGCGCAGGACATTATAAGAGCATGACGAACCCCACGACAAAAAAGCTGCGTCCGTATTGGAAATACGTTACTGCAGGGGATGGGGAAGTAAGGGAATCGCATGCAATGATGGAAGGAAGGATATATGCAGCAGATGATCCCATTTGGAATATCTGGTATCCGCCAAACGGATACCGGTGCAGATGCTCAGTGATAAGCCTTACCAAAAAACAGGTGGAGCGTTCAGGGGAGCCGGTAAGCAGGGGACTTCCTTATGATGTGGATTATTCCACAGGAGAAGTCCTTTATAAGTATCCGGATAAAGGGTTTTCAAACAACCCGGCAAAGGATACATGGAAACCTGATTTGTCAGGTGTTGATCCGAACCTGAAGAAAGCATTTAGGGAGAGGGAGAGCGGTAAATAATTCTGAACGCACAGAAACGCCTGTGTGCGGTTTTAACTGTATCAGGGTAAATATTCCTTTGCAGTAAGGAAGAAAGGGGCGTTATAACGCGTAATAACGCTGTCAGAAAGGGAAATAAAAAGGAGATGATGAAGTTGGAGGGAATTGTAATATGCTCCGGTGGCATGGTGGATGTGGAAGGCGTACCGGAGGAGATAAAAATCCTTCCCCTCGGACATGTGCATTCGCAGAAGGGTGATTTTGAGGTTGATGATGAGAGTGTTGATTTAATCCGGAAACAGTTCAAGAGCCGGAAGTTAGACCTTGTAATTGACTATGAACATCAGACGCTCAAAGATGTACAGGCTCCGGCAGGAGGATGGATTGAGGACATTTACAAAGGGGAGGATGCGGTTGTCGCAAAGGTAAAGTGGACAGACAAAGCAAAGGAATATCTCCGGAACAGGGAATACCGGTATCTTTCACCAGTAGTCATGGTAAGGAAAAAGGACAGGAAAGCAGCAGCCATCCACTCCGCTGCCCTGACAAACACACCGGCTATTGATGGGATGTTCGCAATCGTGAATTCCATTGATATATCAAATTATGAAGAGGAGGAAACACAAATGGATCTGAAAAAGTTGGCACAGCTGCTTGGGCTTCCGGACACAGCAACGGAAGAGGATGTTGAAAAGGCACTTGCAGCATTGGCAGAGGCATCAAATGAAGCAAACAAAGGCGATGAGGACAAGAAGGAGAGCAAAGATGCAGAAGAAGCTGTACCGGTTGCAAACTCTGTTGTATTATCGCTGCTTGGTTTGAAGGCAGATGCAAAGACGGAAGATGTGGCTACAGCCATTATGAAACTTTCGGCAGGGACGGGAAATGACGAGGTGCTTGCCCTGAAGGAAGAACTGAAGGAACGCAATGCAGAGGACATGGTGCAGATGGCTCTGAAAGAAGGGAAAATCACTGCAGCACAGAAGGAATGGGCGAAGTCCTATGCCCTGAGCGATAAGGAAGGGTTCAAGTCTTTTGTTGACAAAGCACCGATAATTGTCCCACAGGGCAAAATGGAACTGAAGGATGCCCCGGCAGACAGCCATCAGGATTATGATATGGAAATCCTGAAAAACTGCGGTCTTTCAAAAGAGGATGTTGAAAAATATTACAAGGAGGATTAGTCATGGACAGAGTAGGAAACCAGAAACTTTCAGGAATGGATATCAATATCCCGGTAGCAGCCGGTGCAACGATTACCGAGGCAGTAATGGTTGCGGTAGGTACAGACGGTTATGCGGTGGCAGCATCCAAGACTGCCGGTCTTACCATTGCAGGATGTGCAATGAGGCATACGGACAATGCTTCCGGCAGCAATGGGGCTGTGTCAGTTCCGGTCAGGAGAGGGGCATTTGTGTGGGATAATGATGGAAGCATAGAGGAAACGGATATCTTAAAGGATGCGTATGTGTCTGATGAGAAAACCGTCACAATCACAGCAGAGGGTTCAAGCAGGGCAGGGAAAATCCTTGCAGTTGATACCGATGGCGTGACAGTAGAGATGTTATAGGAGGTAGCAGAATGATTGTAAATCAGGCAAGTTTGAAGGGCTTGAATGTAAGTTATTCCGCGGCTTACAACAAAGCCTTTGAGGGTGTTAAGAGCAATTATGAGAAGATTGCCACAACAGTACCAAGCACAACAGCGGAAACCAATTACAAGTGGTTAGGGCAGATTCCGCAGATGCTGGAATGGATGGGTGACAGGGAAATCCAGAGCCTGTCTGCATATGATTATACTATCAAAAACAGAAAGTTTGAAATGACCATATCCGTGCCGCGGGATGACATTGAAGATGACCAGTATGGGATTTATACGCCGCTGTTTTCCAATATGGGCGAATCCGCGGCACAGCATCCAAATACACTGTGTTTTGGTGCATTAAAGGCCGGATTTAAAGAAAAATGCTATGATGGAAATCCTTTCTTTGCGGAAAACCATCCATCCGGGGAGGGTGGAAAAAAGACAGTAAGCAACATTTCCCACAATAAGCTGGACGCAGGTTCTTATATGGCAGCAAGGGCTTCCATGATGAGTCTTACCGGCGATAAAGGAAGGAGTCTGAACCTGGTACCAAATCTTCTGGTGGTTCCTCCGGGAAATGAAAAAGCCGGTCGGCTGATTCTGGAAGCTGACCAGATTAATGGTACTACCAATGTATTGAAGGGTACAGCAGAACTGCATGTGGAAACAGAAATTGCAGACATGCCGGAGGCATGGTTCCTTCTCTGCACAAACCGGTTCTTAAAGCCAATCATTTTCCAGAAAAGAAAGGCAATCAAAATGACTTCCCTGACGAAAGATGATGACCAGAATGTATTTATGAGGGATGAATTTGTATGGGGTGCAGATGGACGTTCCAATGCCGGATATGGCTTCTGGCAGATGGCGTATGGTTCTGATGGCACAGAACAGGCACAGGGTTAGGAAGGTGAGACAGATGGCATATTGTACTGCAAGCGAAGTGCTGGACATGCTGAAGGCGGATATGCTGAATGCGATTATCGGTGATGGCTACATAGAAGATGAGAAAGAGCGGATTGAAGCAGTCATGCCATATGCAGAACAGGCTGTTGATGATGCACAGGCGGAGATTGACGGTTATCTTGCAAAACGGTACAATGTACCGTTTTCCAGGACACCTGAAGTTATCAATAAATTTGCAAAAGATATTGCATTGTATAATCTGGTATCCCGGAAGGGCGTTGACGAGAATGAGCGCGAAAAGACATACCTCACAAGGTATAATGCTGCTGTTGCATTCCTGACCAAAGTTGCGGAAGGGAAGATAGACATAGGTGTGCCGGAGGGGTATTCCACAGAGGATGCAGCCAAGAACGGATTTTCCATGAAAAGCGCAAGGCGGACATTTACCAGGAACAGCATGAGAGGGTGGTGAGCAGATGTCTTCCATATCGGTAAGATTAGACGGGGAAGTGGATGAACTGCTTGCCAGATTGAAACAGATGTCCGGCATTGACAAGGCCGGAGTGATGAATGCCATTGCCGAAGGACTGCGGACTTCTACAGTAGAGCGGTTTAGCTCGGAGGAGTCACCGGAAGGAATCAGGTGGAAGCCATCTATCCGGGCAACAAGGCAGGGTGGCAGGACACTTACAAAATCAGCAGGCCTGAAGAACTCAATTAAGGCACAGGTGGACGGAACCGGTGCAGCGGTAGGAACCAATCTGATATATGCAGCAACGCATCAGTTTGGAGATGAGAGAACAATCAGGGCAAAGAAGGGAAGATACCTGCGGTTCCGGATCGGGGACAGATGGGTGAGCATCCCTTCTGTCCGGGTAAATATCCCAGCCAGACCATTCCTTGGAATCAGCAAAGAGGATGAAGAGGAAATCAGGGCGATACTGGATGAAATATTCGAGGAATAAAGAATGAAAGCAGAAAGAGATTTTTTGGTTCAGAAACTAAAAGATGCAGGTATTCACGGGAAAATACACGAATCCATGAAAAGCCTGAAAAACTGCAATGAGGTTCATGTGGGTGCGGTTCTCAGGACAGGGGAAGATTTCACTCGTTCAGGCTCAAAAAAGAAATATACAGACCAGGAGGGGCATCGGAAACAGAGGAATAAACTGTTTGAAAGGACTTCGGAACTGCATGTTGTCATAGCCGATACTGACGAAGCCAAGGTAGAGGAAATACTGACAAATTTCCTGAAGAACATTTCCAAAGGTCTTGAGGTCAATGGAAACTGGGTGGATATTGAGATTGGAAAAGCGGACTGGGTGGAAGGGGATGACAGCATCCTGAAGAGTAAAATTGCAGTGGAATTTGATGTTATCCTGACAGGAGGTATTTATGTGGATACAGATGTAATTGCAGCAAAAATCGGCAATATTGAAGCAGCAGAGAACAGGGGGTAGATAAAGTGGAAGGACAGAAAGAGAACTGTGCGACCATTGAAGAGTTAAAAGCAGTGAACGGGACATCGGATGCAGTATTTGAAGGTGTCAAAGCTGACAACAGCTGGAAAACCGGGAAAATGGTTACAGAAAAAATCTATCAGGAGGCAGTGGATGCCTTTGGAAAAGCACCAATGGACGGGAGAAAGGTGAAAAAAGATGTTCAGTGAAATCAATGTTGAGGTGGAAGATGGGAACCTTGGGAGAAATTCAGGTACAGCTGCACAGGTACAGGTAAAAATAGGGGTGTCAGATACGGAAAGCAATACACCGGTTCTGATTACTAATACCATGAAACCGGAGGACATTAAGAAAAAATTAGGATATACGCCACTGGCAGATGCGTGTATAGATGCCACTGAGAATGGATTGAAAACAATCTATGCCATTCCCGTGAAAGCAGATATTCCCGGAGAAATCGGGGAAGTAGTGCATACCGGAACCGGAGAAGGAATCTTTGAAGTGAATGGAACCCCGAACAATTCCTACGATGTTGTTATTCAGATTACCGGAACCGGGGATGCCAATGAAGGCAGTTTCCGTTACTCCATTGACGGGGGAAATAATTTTTCGGAGGAGTACACGATCCCACCTGGAGGGAAGTATGATATTTCAGGTACCGGACTGTTTTTGAATTTTGGGGATGTCACTTCAGACGTAAAGAGCTTTATGGAAGAAGATGCATATTCCTTCAGTACAACAGCACCAACAATGAATAATGCCAGTGTGCTGAAGGCAGTGGAAAAACTGACTGGATATAACAAAGTAGTTGAGGTATGCCATATTGTGGGGATATCCACAAAAACTTTATGGGCGGCATTGCAGAGTGAGGCAGAGGAATTTCTGACGACGTACCGGAAACCTTTGATTTTTCTCTGTGAGGCAAGGCCCTGTGCCGAAGGGGAATCTCCGGAAGAATATATGGCTGCCATGGAAGCAGAACGGAAAGGAATCAGCAGTTTTTTTATCTGTATATCCCTTTCCTGGGCAATTTATCAGAGGAAAGACTTCCGCATACAGAATATTAATCTTGCAGGGGTTATTTCCGGACTGATTGGAAGGGCAAAAGAAAGCCTTTCTGTTGGATGTGTGGAGGAATTCCCTGTCAGTTCGGGAAAACTGCTCAGGCTCTTTCCGGAGGGTATTGAGGATTACAGCAGAGAGCTGGATGAAATGGGGTATACTGTATTTCGCCAGTATAGCGGAAAAGAAGATTTCTATGTATCCAATGCAAATGTCATGGCTCCTGTCGGGAGTGATTTTCCGTATGTGGAAAGCGTTCGGGTACTTAACAGGATCATAAGGGAAATAAGCAGGAAAGCGACCGATAAAATTCAGACAGAAATTGATCCGGGTAATCTGGAAGGAAGCGTAAAGGCCATTGAGGCGTATCTCAATATTGCAATGGAAGAATGTGAAAAAGATAAAATTATCAGTTCCGGGGAAGTGGCGATTGATACAGAAAACCTGAACATTCTTGCAGATGAAACACTGCCTGTGGAAGCAGCATGGGTTCCTATGGGTACAGTCAGAAGATTTAATATCCGCTTTACAGTAAATAATCCGGCAGTATCCGGAAACTGAAGACAGGAGGGATAGAAATATGACAAGACAGCTGATCAATGGGAAATGCTATGACTGGTCGAGTGTGACCGTCAGTGTACCGGGAATGGACAGTATTGAATTTCAGGAAATTTCCTACGATGATGAACAGGAGCTGGAGCCGGTATATGGAAAAGGTGGAAGGATCAGGGGATATGGAACCGGTAATCAGAAGAATTCAGTAAAAATATCATTGCTGCGGGAAGACTTTGACGAAATGTGCCGTATTATTCTGAGCACAGGCTGTAAACATTTTTATAAGTTTGTAATTGCTCAGATTACAGTAAGCTATGCAGATGAGGGAGCCCCTACTACAACAGATGTACTTACTAATGTAATATTCTCGAAACGTTCCTTAAAGGTAGCACAGGGGGACAAGAGTATGAAGGTTGACCTTGACGGTGTGGCGATGGGCGGTATCAAAATGAATGGCCTTTGTGCTTAGTAATTATTATTTACAGAAAAAGGAGGATATACCATGGAAACAGAAGGAAAAAAAGAAGTACAGGAAATAAATTCAGCAGAAAAAAAAGAAATATGGCTGCCACCGGATGAAAAAGAGAAGATGGAGCAGCTCAGGAAAAAGTATAAGGAGATGGATGGAAAAATCTATGAAATTGAGACATCCATTCAGGAAGATGATGAAAACGAAACAGAGTTTGATTTTATTTTCAGGAAGCCGGGAACGCCGTCTTATGACAGATATGTAAAGACTTCCGGCACTTCCGGTACAAGGGCATTAAAAACATTTGTGCTTGACAATATCTGCGATGAGCAGCGTGACGAACTGAAAAACACTCTGGAGGAATATCCGGCAATGGCAATCAGTCTTGGTGAAAAGCTCCTGAATATGCTTGGCCTGTCTAAGGATACTACGGTAAAAAAGTTATAGAGGAACACTCGGAACAAATTAAACATAATATTGTGGATTATGGCAGGCTGCTGGTATATCTGTATCTTCCAAAAGAAATGATTCCGGATGATTTTGAACATGTGAGTTTTGATGAATTTTTCCGTTTTATCGGAATGGCACAGGCAGCAAGGGAACTGCGGATAGAGGATATTGAGATTGGTGTGAACAAAGGATATGTGGAAGCTCATCCGGATACTCAGTAAAAGCCATGCTTCCATGTGGAAGTATGGCTTTTACCATGGCGGAGGAGGTGAAGGCTATGGGTATGGAATCTGTATTTCGTCTTTCTGTGGTTATGGGAATGCAGGATAACCTGACAGCTCCGCTTTCAGGCGTTACCAGCAGTGTAACAGATACAGCAAAAAAGCTGGATGATGCGTTTGGAACGGTTCAGAAAGCAGGGGCTGCACTTGCCGGTGTAGGAGCCGGTATCACAACAGCGTGTATTGCAACCGTAACGTCAACTTTTGATACGCAGGATGCCCTTGGTGAACTTTCTTCTCTGGGAGTTACAGACTTAAAGGCAGTCGAAGATGCAGCAAAGAGTTTTTCAGATACATGGGCAGGAACAACGAAGAGTGATTTTATCACAGCATCCTATGACATTAAATCAGGTATTGCTTCCCTGACAGATGAAGGCGTGGCACAGTTTACAGAGCTTGCGGCACTGACCGGGAAAGCGACAAAATCAACTACTGAAGAAATGGGCTCACTGTTTGCAACAGGATATGGTATCTATAAAGGTGCATATGATGATATGTCAGATCTGGAATTTGGGGAGATGTTCTCTGCCGGTATATCAACAGCAGTTAAAAATTACAAGACAGCCGGTTCTGAGATGGCAAGTTCCATTTCTACACTGGGGGCAACTGCAACGAATAACAAGGTACCATTGGAAGAACAGCTTGCAGTTCTGGGACAGCTTCAGACAACCATGAGCGGTTCAGAGGCAGCAACAAAATACAAATCTTTCTTAAATCAGGCCGCATCTGCAGGAGAAAAACTGGGCTTATCTTTTGTAGATGCCAATAACCAGCTGCTATCCACACCGGAAATTCTTGCAGAGTTGCAGGGAAAATATGGCGATACCATAGATGCAGTGGAAAAGCAGCAATTGAAAGAAGCCTTTGGAACAGATGAAGCAGTAGCCATGATTGACCTGCTGTATAATGACATAGACGGGCTGTCAGGTGGCATCGACTCAATGGCGGAAAGTATGAAAAAAGGCTCTGCTGTCACGACAGAAATGGCAGAGGCTATCAATAATACACCGGCACAGAAATTTCAGGTACTGAAACAGCAGATACATAATAATGTGGAGGAACTTGGAAACGGGCTTCTTCCGGTTGTTAATGAAGCAATGGATAAGGTAAGCGGAGTCATACAGAAAGGCTCGGAGTGGATCAGCAACAACCAGAAAACTGTACAGACAATAATGAATATTGCTCTGAAACTTGGTGGTGTTTTAGTTGTGTTGGGGACAGTCATAGGCATTGTCGGAACAGTGGGGAAGGTAATATCGTCAGTAAAGGGTGCAATAAAAGCTGCAAAAGCAGCATGGTCAGTATTAAGCGGAGCTTTTGCAGCCTCACCGGTCGGGTGGGTTGTCATAGGAATAATAGCCCTGGTGGCAGCATTTATAGTGCTATGGAACAAATCAGAAGCTTTCCGGAATTTTTGGACAGGTCTGTTTGAGAAAGTCAAAGGGGCGGTACAGAGTGCATGGGATTCACTGCAGCCGGCACTCCAGAACCTGGGAGAGAAGCTCATGGGGCTGTATGAAGCAGCAAAGCCGATTTTGAAAGTCATTGGTACAATTGCCGGGGTTGTGGGTACTGTATTAGTCGGAACTTTTATTGGGGCCATACAGGGTATTCTTGCAGCACTGACACCTCTGACAAATGCATTTTCCAGTCTGGTGTCATTTATTACCAATATAATTAATGCAATAGTAGCACTGTTTAAGGGTGACTTTGGGGGAGCCTGTGACTTTCTGTCAGCAGCAGTTGGCAACGTGAAAGACTTTTTTATCAATGGATTTGATGCTATTTTATCATTTGTCGGCGGATTTGCAGACGGATTTTTGAACGTGGTCGGCGGTGCGTTATCAGCTGTTGGGATTGATGCTTCAGGTACAATTTCAAAAATCAAGAGTACCGTTTCAAACGGACTGAATGCGGTCAAGGGATTTTTTGGTAACATTATGGGAGCAGCTGCAGAGACAGCGAAGCAGAAGCTGAACAATATCAAAAGTGCCTATGAATCCAATGGTGGAGGAATTAAAGGTGTGGTGGCAGCGTCACAGGAGGCAGTGAAAGGTTGCTTTACAGCAGGGCTCTCTTTTATCGACAATCTGACAGGAGGGAAGCTCACAGCCATAAAGAATAAATTCACGGATGGTCTGAATGGGGCAAAAAATGCAGTTACCGGTGCGCTGGACAGCATCAAATCCGGTTTCCAGAGCAAACTGGATGCAGCACATGCCATTGTCACCGGAATAATAGACAGGATAAAAGGCGTGTTCAATTTTAACTGGAAACTTCCGGAACTGAAACTTCCTCACATTAGTGTGACAGGAGGAGAGGCTCCATTCGGAATTGCAGGAAAGGGTTCGCTTCCCAAATTTGATATCCAGTGGTATGCAGATGGCGGCGTGATGACAGCCCCTACAATCTTTGGAGCAGCCGGAGGCAAGCTGTTAGGCGGAGGCGAAGCCGGAGATGAGGCAATCCTTCCATTGTCTGCATTGTGGGATAAGTTAAAAATATTCATTCATAATGAAATGGATCAGGATGGAGATAAGAACCGGGGCAGTGTTGGTTCGGTCATATCCGCACTGACGAGGAAAGAACCAGGGACGCCTGAGAGCAAAGAAAAGGTAACAGAAAGAGACATACAGGAGTTAAAGTCCGGTAACGGAAAAGGAAATACAATCATCCAGAAACTGGAAATCAGAGTTGATGTCGAGAAGATAAAAGACCTTCCGATGCTGTTCAAACTGATTGATGAGATTAAGGATGCACAGAATTCCACAGATGAACCGGTAACAGCCTAGAGGGAGGGAAGCCCGTGCTTTTAGTTCAGGAACACTTAATAAAACTTGGAGGCGTGAAGCTCTCCGGTCAGATGAAGAGCATTGACATTTCTGAAGTTGCAACGATTGAGAATATAGAGGATGACAAAGGAAAAACAAAGGCCAGTCAGCCAACAGGATATGAGGCAGCAAAAATTTCTGTTGAGTTCATTTTAGAAGATTCCAGGAAAATGACACAGATAGAACAGATATCCGCTATGCAGAGGCTTTTCAAACCATACAGGCAAAAGAAAGCAAAACTCCTGAAGGTTGTAAATGAGGATTGTGCAGCACGAGGCATCTCAAAAGTGTATTTTGAGAAACTCGGTACAAAAAATGAAGTGGCTGAAAGTGAAAGGACTGCTACGTTGGAGCTGCTTGCTCCAACAATAGCAGGAATTAAGCTGAAGCCATCCAAACAGGCAAAAGCAATAAAGAAACAGCTTAAAAAAACTTTTGGAAAGTCTAAAAAAAAGAAAAACAAAAGTCCGTCTGCTAAAAAGCGTTCCACAGCTGCTGCAAAGCAAAAGGCGAAAAAGCTGATTAAGTAGGAGGTTCGGAGATGGAATATAAAAGGTTAATCAGCCCGGAGTTCCGTATCAGCACAAAAAAGTATGAAATAACCAGTGGCATGGAGGTGGAGTGTTTCAGCAGCCGGGAGTCCCGGTCGGACTGGTGCAAAGTAGAACTTACATCTCAGCTTCAGGGAATTATGTCATATGAAGATATGGAAAAAGCCATAGTGGAACTTGGATATGGGGATGACTATGATATTCTCCTGCAGGGGTACTGCAGAAGGACTGAGGGCGATTACTGGAAGGAAATTATGATCCGGGATGCCATGATAAAGATTGAGAGGACTGAAATCAAAGGAACTTTTACCTTCTGCACCCCACAGGACATTATCCGGTATGTGCTGGCACAGGCAGGGATTAAAGAATACCGGTTGAATGAAATGGAATATGGGAAAAAAGATACGTTTATTGTAAATAAACAGAATGGGATTAAGGCAATAGCGCAGGTTGGAAGTACATGGGGGATAGATAATGACTTCTTTTTTCAGAATGAAATCTTTTATTGGGGATGCAAACCAGAGCAGGAAGCCATCTATGTTCTGGAGGAGAGTGAAAACATACTTTCGCTGAAAAAGTATGGTGAACTGTATGAGATAGAAACTTTTGGAGTGCCATGGATACATCACAGTCAGGAGGTAGAAGTGTTACATTCAAAATATTCGGGAACTGTAAAAGTTGAAAAGACAATTATTAAGAGTGATATAAGAGGATATACAAGAATGTATATTTATTTCAAAGGAGGAAGCCAGAATGTCAGATATGCTCCGGAAGTTTGTTAGAAAAGAGGTGGAAAAACAGATTCAGGAAAAATATCCTCATATGCGGCAACCTTCAGGGGTGTATGCAAAGGTTATGCATTCGGAGGAACGCAGTGGGAAGTATGTGTGTACGCTCAGGATTCTTAATGAATCTATGAACGTGGATAATGACATTCCGGAAATACCAAATGTAAAAACAGATATCAGCCTCATGCAGGGAGAAATAGTGGCAATTCTCTTTTTGTACGGAGGAAACACAGTGTTTGTTTTGGGGAGGTATGCGTCATGACGATAGTGGGTGAAGATAATACAGATATCCGGCTGGATGAAAATGGCCAGCCGGTTCCTGATAAAAACGGAGATTTTGCAACTGTGTCTGGTGATGAATGCTGGGAACAGGATTTGAGGCTGGAGACGCATACAGAGGAAGGAGAACTGTTTTATGAAGATGCAGATGGCGATGAGTCATATGGTTTTGGACTGTCAGACTTTGTCCATGCAGAGAATGATGAGTTTACACAGACGGAGATTATGCAGCGTGTCAGGGGCAAACTTGCCAAGAGGACATACCTTGATCCGGCAAAAACCACGCAGGAGGTAACGTTTCGTGATGGCATATATTATGACAGTGTATCCATCTCAAAGAATGATTCCAATGATGAATATAACATGGAATTGTCAACGGAGGAAGTGGAGGTTGAGAGGGAATGATAAGTGAAGAAATACTGAATAAAGTCTGTCCGGTTCCGGATGAAGAAGCAGTGATGGACAACATCCGGTCTGAACTGGAGGAAAAAGGATTTGTCATTAACAATTTTAACAAAGGTGGTATTTTCTATCTGATTATCAGAATATTTGTCACAATTTACATAGAACTGAAGGAACTTGCCCGGACAGTCATCAATAACCTGTTCTGGAAACATGCGGACGAAGACTGGCTGGAAATAAAAGCTGCTGATTATGGAAAGGGCAGGAAAGAGGCTGTAAAAACTCAGGGTTATATAACCATATATCGTACAGAATTTCAGAGTGCCCTTCAAATTATGAAAGGCCACATGTTTAAAACCCTTCCGGATATAAACGGAAAAGAACTGAAGTTTTATGCGGTCGATACAACAGTAATTCCTGCCGGTGAAAAAATCGGAAAGGTTCTGGTAGAAGCGGAAGAAAGTGGAGCCGGATACAATGTAACAGAAGGGAAGATTACTGTTTCCATGATATATCTGGAAGGTGTGGAATCAGTAATAAATGAGGAAAACTGGCTTTATCTGGAAGGTGCAGACGTGGAGTATATTGAAGACTTCCGTGAGCGGATAGGGGAGTCATGGTCTGAACTTGCAGAACTGACAACCGAGGATAAGCTGAAGAATGTGGCGAGGAAAGTCAGCGGTGTACTGGATGTAAAAGTAAATGCGCAGCATCCAAGGGGGCAGGGAACTACGGACATCATTATTACCGGGACGGGCGGAGAAGCAACTGCGGAACTGCTCAGACGGGTGGAAGAGGCAACCGCTTATCTGAAGGGGAATTATGATGATTTTCTGTATAAATCGTCCATTGTTATAGAGCAGGATATATGTCTTACACTGTATATTGCAAGAGATGCGGCAACGGAAGGGGTGAAGGAATCAGCAGAATATATTATTCAGGATGTCATGCAGCTGGACAGAAGGGAAGAAATGAACTGCCTGTATATAGATGATATTAAGTATGCCCTGAAAAGAGGAATATCAAATTATAAAAGGACAGAATTTAGAAAACCTGAAATGGATATTGAACTGGATAAAGAAAAAGTTGTAATGCCGGGAAAAATCGAAGTAGATGTCCGCAATATCGGAGGAATATAGAAATGTTTGAGGATTTTTGTGAGTATATGTATTACCTCCTTATATCACCGTTTAAAAAGGTAAAAAAGAAAATAAACCAGTGGCATATCCTTTTTGGGGTACTGGGAAAATATTTTGATGATGCAATGGAAAGCCTCTATTCAGCCGGAGAGCAGACTATGCTGGCCACATGTGACCCTGTGATGTTACAGGTTCATGCGGACGAGAGACATATAAACAGGTATGCCGGGGAGGAAATTGAAAATTTTCGCGCCAGAATTGCCATGTATGGGGAAATATGCAGGCTGGGAGGAACAAATCAGGGAATCCTCCTTGCGGTGAAGACACTGGGCTTTGAGGATGTGGAGATAAAAACTGCAAAGGAACTGAAAGGAAATCCCGAACGGTGGGCGGAGTTTTATGTCCTGATCAGAATGGAGCTGGAGTGGCCTTATCCAATTTCCTTTGATATTCTGAAAAAGAATGTCAGAATCTGGAAAGAGGCAGGTGCAAAGGATAATTACCAGTTTATTCTGCATTCTGCAGAACTGACGGGAAGGGCGGAGGAACTCTGCCGGGTTATATTAAAAGAGATAATTGTAAATGAAAACAGGCCGGATACTAAAACGGTTCTTCTGCTGGAAGCAGAGAATACGGAAGATACGGAACTTGGGATAGATATAAAAAATAATCTCTGGTATCTGGATGGTACATATGATTTAGATGGTGCGAAAGTGCTGAATGCATATGAAATAAAGGAGAAATTGTAAATGAAAAGTATAATCACGTCAATAGCAAAGAAAAAACTGATTCAGGCAAGAAAAGGAGAGATATCCCTACCTGTGATTGCAGGAATTGCCGTAGGAGACGGTGCAGAAGATGAAACCGGGGAATTAAAAGACTTATCTGCAGAAGATTTTTTATTGAAGAATGAACTGCTGCGCCGGGAATACTGCAAATGTGAAAAAATATCAGATACATGCTACAGATATCGGATGGAACTGTCTGCAGATGAGCTGGCAGGGAAAAAAATAAATGAAGCAGCTTTATATGATACAGAAGGAGATTTGCTGGCAATCCGGGTGTTTACCGGAAAACAGAAAGATGGGGACATGGAAATGGCGTTTGAGTATGATGATAAGTTTTAGGACAGGAGGAATATATGATGGAAAATTTTGAAATACCTGAAAATCCTGAATATACAGAGCAGATTCGTAAGTTTAAGACAACAGACAAGGCTCATGCAGACTTGTTCAATGCAACATTTCAGCTTCTGTTTAATAATGAGGCATTCCTGAAAAAAATGCTGGAGAAACAGGGGATTGATATACAGGAAAAGTTTCAACAGAATTATGAGCAGCTTACAGGATATACAGATACGAAGATAGGGGAGCTTATAAATGGCGCACCAGAAACGTTAGACACTATAAAAGAGATTGCGGATGCGATTTTAGAAAATGAGACAATCGTGGAGGCCCTTAATGAGGCAGTTGGTAAAAAATTGAATAAAGATGGGGATTTAACTGATACGACAGTGACATTTATTACTGAAGATGAGGAAGAGCCGAACAGATGGAAAAATATAGGGAAGTTAGTCACTGGAAAGATGAAAGATATATTAAATCATGTTTCCATCATGTCAAATAATTTAAAATATTTGAAAAAAATGTTAGGCTCTACGGATATTACAAAACTGGCAGATGGGACAGTTACGGGAGCGATTAGTAAGTTAAACACGGATTTGATCGGGAAATCTCCAATAAAAATTGGAACATCAGAAACATCTTTTTGCAATGCAGCAGGCGGAGCCGGGATAACAAGTGTATTTGCAACTCTTGATAAAATTCACAGAGAAATCAGCAGTACGGAAAACGGTTTCCATAATACTACTGCTGTTGGGCCAATATATGGTATTCTGTTGCAAAAAACCGACAGTAGCGGGCAGAGCTATAGTGGTATCGCCTTTAGCTACGCAACCATGGCAATTGTATATTTTGCTTATGTTGGAGGAACTTTCTATATTAAAGTTTATGGCTGAAAATATCACTAAATCCCGGAAGCCCGGATATATGATACACTACCCCTTACATAATATCCCTGCTCATGTGTAATATTTGTCCAGTCACTATTGTAAAAAACAAAATTTATTCCATTGATTAACATCCTTCCCGTAGTCAGTCTGTCCGGCCCTGCGTGTATAACAGCTATTTCCGTCACCGGTCGCCCCAGAGGGATATATTCAGCCGGAATAATGATATTATCTGAAATCGTATAATCATACAAGTCGATTTCAACATACTTTCCAACACAGTGAATAGTTATCTTATCGCTAAGTCTGACAGTAATATCCGTGTTTAGTGAACTGTGGAAAATGGAAGCCGGGAACCGGGAAAGTTAGTTGAAAAACAGGACGTTTTGATATGGTATGATTGTGCCGGAGGTGGTTACAGTTATGGATATAAGAGAACAGATTATACAGAAAGTCATGGAGGCTCTGGAAGGCCGGGTAGAGCGGGAGACAGCAGACCTTGTACAGGATGTGCTGGTTCTGGAACTGAACCGGTATGAGGTACAGGAACGGTGTACGGAGGTGTCGGTGCCTGATAACAGCGCGGAACGTATGCTGAAAAA
>CATLIX010000026.1 GCA_949959185.1 uncultured Eubacterium sp.
ATGGGTATCTGTCGTCTATCCTTGAAAGGGCTGATAACTCCGGTATTGAGAGTTTAAAATTTTTATCCGGAATGAATGAGACAAATCCATGAAGTAATATAGGAAAAATATCGACATAGACACTGGCATTCCATACGACAAAACATAAATAAATCACATTCTTTTGTTCCCATCCTTTAAAATGTGTTATAATATGCCTTGAGGAGGGACCCGCCTCTGGCGGGAGGAGCCCTGAAGGCGAAACTCTGTGTTCCGCTCAGCAACTATCTTACATTATGCGTAAAGAGCAGAGGAAAATGCTAAAATCCATTTGCTATGTTCAACGTCAGCGGAAAAGGAGCATATTATGAAACATTTAACATTATTAACAGATCTCTATGAACTGACCATGATGCAGGGCTATTTTAAATCCGGCAGCAATGAAACCGTTGTATTCGATGCTTTTTACCGGACAAACCCCTGCAACGGAGGGTATGCCATCTGCGCCGGACTGGAGCAGATTATAGAATATATCAGGAACCTGCATTTTTCAGCGGAGGATATTAATTATCTGCGGGGACTGGGAATTTTTGATGAAGATTTTCTGGAATATCTGTCCGGATTTCGGTTTTCCGGTGACATTTACGCCATCCCCGAAGGCACTGTTATTTTTCCGAGGGAACCTTTGCTCAAAGTAATCGCACCTATTATGGAAGCCCAGCTCATTGAGACAGCTATTTTAAATATTCTGAACCATCAGAGCCTGATTGCCACAAAAGCTGCGCGGGTCTGCTATGCCGCCAATGGAGACGGTGTTATGGAATTCGGCCTGCGCCGGGCTCAGGGACCGGACGCCGGTGTTTACGGGGCAAGAGCTGCTGTCATAGGCGGATGCTGCGGAACCTCCAATGTACTCTGCGGCCAGATGTTCGACGTTCCGGTCAAAGGCACCCATGCCCATAGCTGGATTATGAGCTTTCCGGACGAATACACGGCATTTAAAAAATATGCGGAACTTTATCCTTCTGCCTGTATCCTTCTGGTGGACACCTACGACACCCTGACTTCCGGCGTTCCAAACGCCATCCGGGTATTTACAGAACTGCGGGAAGCAGGCATTCCCCTCACCTTCTATGGTATCCGTATGGACAGCGGAGATTTGGCCTATCTGTCCAAAATTGTCCGTAACATGCTGGACGAAGCAGGATTTCCCGACGCTGTGATTTCCGCCTCCAACGATCTGGACGAATATCTCATTGAAACACTGAAGGCCCAGGGAGCCAGAATCACTTCCTGGGGCGTGGGTACCAACCTGATTACCTCCAAAGACTGCCCTGCTTTCGGCGGCGTATACAAGCTGGCTGCCATTCAGGATGAACAGGGGAATTTTCTGCCGAAAATCAAGCTCTCCGAAAATACCGAAAAAGTCACTAATCCGGGCAACAAAACCGTATACCGGATTTATGAAAAAGATTCCGGCAAAATCAAAGCAGATCTCATCTGCCTTGCAGGAGAGACTTTCGACACCACAAAAGACCTGCGGCTGTTTGATTCCCTGGAAACCTGGAAAAGAACCACCTTAAAAGCAGGTACTTACACCATGCGGGAACTGCTGGTGCCTGTTTTTGAAAAGGGAACCTGTATTTACGAATCCCCCAAAGTGATGGAGATTCAAAGTTACTGTAATAAGGAAAAAGAAACTCTCTGGAACGAGACGAAACGTTTTGCAAATCCTCATGAAGTGTACGTGGATTTGTCAGATGAATTATTTGATATGAAACGGAAGATTCTGAATGAATTTTCCACTGAAAAACAGAAGTAATCATATAATTCCTTTTCATGTACAATTTCTACACTTTCTATGAAATATTTCAAATTATACATGAAATTTGTACAATTATTGAGTTTCGCAATTACCTGGAAAACAGTTATGCAGAAAGGAGTATTCTTATGTCAATGCCAGTACCAAAACCTGAAATTTACACCATTCAGCATATTTATGACCTGCCGGAGGGCCAGAGGGCAGAACTGATTGACGGACAGATTTACAATATGGCCCCGCCCGCCCGCATTCACCAGGAGCTTGTTTCCGGATTTCATTATAAAATCCGTGATTTTATTGATTCAACAAAAGGCTCCTGCCGGATTTATCCTGCCCCTTTTGCTGTGTTTCTGAACCAGGACGAACGGAATTATGTGGAACCGGACATCTCCGTAATCTGCGACACAGACAAACTGAATGACAAAGGCTGCAGCGGTGCTCCGGACTGGATTATTGAGATTGCCTCTCCTGGAACGAAACATATGGATTACGGCATTAAACTTTTTAAATACCGTACTTCCGGCGTCCGGGAATACTGGATTGTAAACCCCATGACCCGGATAGTCAATGTTTACGATTTGGAGCATGACGTAAAAACGGACCAGTACACCTTCCAGGATGAGATTCCATCCTGTCTCTTCGGTGAACTGATTATCCGGCCGGAAGAACTTCTTCCATAGAAATCCATGAAATATTCAGAGACATATGACAGGTTTCATATCTGTACATATGTCTCTCTGATTTTTTACAGAAAATCCCTGCTCTGATTATCTGTTTTTTTCGTAATTCCTGTAATTCTGATACCCCCGCCAGATACACAGAATCAATACCGCGGCTGCAATCACCGGAATATATCTCAGCCAGTTAGAGGGAATAAACAGAATTCCCGGATTTGACAGGTACACGGGCATGGAAAAACAGCAAATCCGGATTACATCCATCAGAATCCAGCCCCGGAAATATTCTGCGGTACCCAGGGCTGCCAGCAACTGAAACATAACCTCATTCATTCCAAAAGGCAGCAGGTACAGAAACAAACCTGCCATTACCGAAGTTACCGGACGCCTGCATTTTGAAGAAAGATACAGCGTGATGGAAATCTGCAAAAGAACGGAAGCCAGCCCGGTCAGAACCTGGAGGAACGTCTCCTGCGTCAGATCCCCGGCCTCCTGATAATTCCCAATCTGATAACAGCAGAAACGAAAAATATCGTCATAATATTTCTCTGCAATATTATTCAGGTATTCTTTTTTCCCTCTGCGGATTTCCCGAATCATTTCTCTGTCGTTCACTTCCGGAGCGCTCCTTCCGTACAGGTTCTGCATCGTTACATTAATATAACGTATTTTCTTCGGAAAAGGTTTTATATCAATCATCTTTTTATTGATTAAATCTGATTATTGGGAAGTAATATGAATTGTAAATATATGAGATGTGATTTATACTGATTTCGTAAGAACCATTGTTTCTAAAGATAAGCGGCAGACTGCTGTTCAGGTGAACGCAGGGAGCAACTGAAACGAAGTGCAGAAGCCCCTGCGCATCCCATTCAAAATTTAATCATATATCCTGCGCCATTTTCGGCACCGCCGCCCTGGCCCGTTTTCCGGACAGGAACTGGCACCACATGGCCACCAGCGCACTGATCATCAGCACCAGATAGAAATTCAGCCCTCTTGTGACACACATGGAAGCTGTAAGATACGCCCCTGGGAATATCATGGAAAATGCAGTTTTATACATCATTTCCGTAATTCCCTGGGCTCCCGGCAGGGGCAGCATATCCACCGCAATATAAATGGCCGCCTGCAGGCTCATCACGGTAAATGCACCGGTTCCTTCCAGTCCCATCCCACGGTAAATCAGCCAGGTGAGCAGAAATACGCTGCACCGCTGTACTACGGTAAATGCCACAACCGCCGCAATTTTGCTTTTATTTTTCAGGAAAAACAGCACCGCCTCATGGTACTGGTCTGCCATCTCAATAAGTTTTTCCGTCCGTTCCCTGGAAGATTTCAGCACATGGAATTTTTTCAGGATTTTTTCTCCTCCAACCACAATCCCTTTAAAACATCCGGGACTTATCATAATAAACAGAAGGAAAACCACCAATGCTGTGTTCAGAAACAGACCCAGATAATACAGATAAAGATACTGTTTCAGATAATGTGCCAGAGGTTCATGGTAAAAAAGCAGAATTCCCACGCCCATCACCACCAGCACAAATTTATAAATCACCGCTACGGTCATCAGCACCACAGTGCTGTCTGAAACCTTATGGCCCTCTTTCTGCATATAATAGAGCTGCATGGGCTGTCCGCCGGTAGCAGAGGGAGTAATCCCGGAAAAGAAAAATCCCACAAAAGAATATTTCACACAGGTGGCCGCGCTGGTCCGGTAATTCAGGGACCTGAGAAGATAGCAAATCATAAATCCTTCCGCCGACACGAAAAATATGGCTGTTGCGGCAGCGGCACACAGATACAGCGGATCCAGGGTTTTCATGGCCCGGAATACAGCGGTCATATCATTTCCTTTGAAAATAGCGCTGACGGTCAGGGCCGCCAGCAGTAACAGCACTCCCGCACTGATTAAATTTTTACGATTCATAATATTACACTGCTCCATTCATCACATAAGATAATTTCTGCATCGCCTGACGGAAAATACCCGTCCTTGTTCCGGAATACCGGAGGCAGGATCGATTCAGTTCATGCAGGGTTCCTTCAAAAACCACATCCGTCTGTTCCAGCTCATAAAAATCCCTTGGGGTCACCAGGGAAAAGTGCTTTTCAAAAAGCCCGATTCCGTTTTCCTCCAGAATACTTGCCACAAAAGAGGAACAGGTATAGTGGTTTCTCTGATAAAAGGGTATATTACATAATAACATGGGAAGGCCGATGATACAATAATGATATTGAAATCTTTTTTCATAGCATTCCTTTAGCTGCCTGGAAATATTCTCTTTCTGCTCTCTGGTGCACTCCATGCTGACAACCCTGTATTTTGCTGTGGGAAATACCCGCTCTATTTTTCCGGCGTCCTCTTTTTCAAATCCTGCCAGCAGAGGAACCGCCGGGTTCCGCCTTCCCACACTGTAAGCCTCGTTTAATTCCTCGTCCATGGAAAGCACCACATGTATGTAATCAATTCCGATCACCTTTCGGATGATAAATGCGAATAACCCCGGTGTATCTACCAGTGCCAGATATAATTTTTCCATAACTTTCAGCCTCTTTTCTTCCTGTAATTTTCCTCTGTCATCTTCCTGTATCTCCCGCTCTTACCCCTTCGTTTCAGCCTGCCTGTTTCTTTCACTCAGTTAAACTGGTAAAATTTCTGTGCAGCTTTGTATCCTGCCAGCGTAAGCCTTGCCCCTGTTTTTCCCGGAATATAAGTAAACCCGCTGATGGTTCTGTGCCTTAAGGCACGGTATAATTTTATATTATGATTCTTTACATAATTCCAGAGCATTTCCCGCTTTTCCCAGGCCTCCGGCGTTCCAATGAGCAGAAGGTGTATGGAAGAAATGGCCATCATAATGGAAATATTCCGGGTAAGATAATCCGCAAGTCCGGGATACTCTTCCCTCACTTTCTCCAGATCCGTACAGCCGGAAACCAGCTTCGTCACCCGAATCTGCTGGTCAATCCGCTTCATCAGCACTTTTTCATTAACCGACTGGTCTTCCCTTCCCAGGAAATAATGGTACATATCCAGATTCAGATAACACAGAGACTGCACATAAGGCAGAGGCTGGTTCGCAAATATATTATCCACATAAAAGGTGTGTTTCGGCAGCTTCACCCCGGATTTTCTCAGCACTTCTGTTCGGAAAAACAGGGAGTGCATCACCAGATACTGGGAAGGACGGAATTTACGGATATCGTTCCATCCGCATATTGTATTCTCTTTTAATACGTTTTTATAACCCATCCGTCTGGTTTTTCCTTCATAAAAATGGTCATAAATATAATTGCATATAATCAAATCCACAGTGGTACCGCTTTTCTTCCACTGGTCTGTTTTTCTGAGAAGCTTCTGCAGTTCCTCCTCATCCAGCCAGTCGTCAGAATCCACCACTTTAAAATAAGTCCCGGTGGCAAGGGCAAGCCCTGCGTTGACTCCCGCCCCGTGGCCGCCGTTTTCCTGGTGTACCACTTTCACAATTTCCGGATAATTTCTGGCGTAATTGTCTGCAATCTCGCCTGTCCCGTCTGTGGAACCATCATCCACAATGATAATCTCGGCCCGTTCGTCCGCACTCAGCAGACTGTCTATACAGCGCTCCATATATTCCTCTGAATTGTAGCATGGTACGGTAAAAGTAATATCTTTCATAATGTTTCCTCTCCTGTTTCTCTCCTGTTCCTATACTATTTAACGAAAACATTCCTGGATTTTCTTCATAAAAATTCTTAATATTTCTTTAATATGAATTTCTGTTTCTATCTTACCCGGTTTCTCTTAATTCTGCATTGTGTTTATCTTACAGTTATCTTACAATTCTGTAAGACATAGCTATAATTCTCCTTGCTCATACCGGTTATATGTTGTAAAATATTGTCAGAAATATACGCAGGAGGTATCATTATATGAAAAAAATGTTCACCAGACGCCTGTTTATTTACATGCTGGCAGCGCTCCTTATCACAATCAGCGCCATTTTCATATTGCAGACTGTTATTACGCAGAAAACCAATACTTCTTCCAGCCAGGAAAAACTCCGGATGGTAAAGGAGAAAATCAGCAGCAACGAAGCGAATATTGAAAATCTTACTCAGAACCTTGGCGAAAATAATCTGGCGAAAACAAGAGCTTTTGCAGATATGCTTGTGATGGACCCTTCCATTTACGGAAATGCCGAAAAGCTGAACGAGATTAAAGACAGACTGATGGTAAATGAATTACATATTATTGATGAGGAGGGAATCATTACCAGCAGTACCATAGACAGCTATATCGGATTTGATATGAAAAGCGGCGAACAGTCCAATGCCTTTATGGTAATTGTGGATGATCCCTCCATTGAAATTGCTCAGGAACCTCAGGTCAATGTGGCAGAGGGAACCGTCAGACAGTATATCGGCGTGGCCAGAAAAGATGACAAAGGCCTGGTACAGGTGGGCGTACGCCCGGAAGTTCTGGAAAATGTACTGGCGGGAACAGAGATAAGCGAAGTTTTGAAAAACATGGACTTCGGAGAGACCGGTTATGTCTGTGCCATTGACAGAGAAACCGGAACCATAGCCGCACATCAGAATGCGGAGCTCATCGGAGCCCCTGCCGCAGACGCCGGATTCCCTTCCGCTTTTACCGGAAAGGGTAAGGCTGTCATTGACGGAACAAAGGGCTACTATGTAGCAGAGGAATACGAAGACTGGTACATCGGAACTTTTATGCCCGCCGGAGAATATTACCGGGCGCGCACAAGCCAGACCCTGGTAGTCTCTCTCAGTATGCTGCTTATTTTCGGCATATTGCTGCTGGTAATCAATCAGACCGTAGACAGCAAAATTGTTCAGGGCATTGACCGTATCAGCAGTTCCCTGAAAGAAATCGCAGAAGGAAATTTTGAAATTGTGGTAGACGAACAGGGAAATACCGAATTCGTTCAGCTCTCGGACAGTATCAATAAAATGGTGGCGGGTATTTGCCGGAATCTGCAGGAAAATGAACGATTGCTGGATCAGCAGAAAGAAGATGTGGCAAGTAACCAGAATCTCATCCAAAATGTAAAAAATGCCTGTCTGGATTTGAATCAGGTATCCGGAGAAACACTGGAACATGCAGACAACATCTATCATGGAACAGGAGAACAGGAAAAAGCTGTGGAAGATTTAAAACAGATTATGGAACAGCTTTCCCTGGAATTAAGCGACAGCGTCAATGCTTCTGCCAGCATTATGACCGCCACAGAGGAAACGGCTGAAAAAATCCTGCAGACCCAGTCCCAGATTGCCCGGTTAAAAGATTCCATGCAGAAAACCAGCGAAATGTCCATGGCAATTGAGAAAATCATCGACGAAATCAATTCCATTGCGCACCAGACCAATATGCTTTCCCTGAACGCCTCCATTGAAGCTGCCAGGGCAGGAGAACTGGGTAAGGGCTTCGCTGTGGTTGCAACACAGGTGGGAGAACTTGCCGCCAGAAGCGCACAGGCAGCCAGGGAAACAAATGAACTGATTACCAATTCCATTAATGCGGTGGAAGACGGAAAAGAAATTACGGACCAGACGGTAGCCTCTTTTGATATGGTGGTAGAAGATATTCAGAAGACAAACCGCGATATCGAACAGATTACCAACATGGTAAGGCAGAACGTGGACAGCGTTGCCCATGCGGTACAGGAAATTGAACGGATTTCCGGTGTTGTGGAAGGAAACGTGCAGATTTCCCATGATACCAAACAGGTATCTTCCCATATGGCGGATATCACCGGCAAGCTGCTGGAAATGATAGAGTAGCAAATGGGCTTCCCGCATGGTGCCGGAATATGGAACTATCCTGTTCCTTCATATATTCCGGCATCATGCAGACCCCTGCCCCCTGGCTCTCATATATTCTGACATCATGCAGGCCCCTGCCCCCTGGCTTTCCCGTATCTGGTGCAGGTTCTCCATATGAATCCCTCCGATGGCATACACCGGAATCCGGACGCTGTCACAGACCTGGTTCAAAAATGAAATCCCCCTGGGCAAAAGGCCGGCTTTACAGTCCGTAGCAAAGACATGCCCCAGAGTAAGATAAACGGCTCCAAGATTTTCCGCCTCCCTGGCTTCTTCTGCCGAATGAACGGACACGCCGATTTCCCGTATTTCTGCAAGATTCTCCGTACCGTAATATTTCCGCAGCAGAGGCAGGGGAAGATGAATACGGGAACATCCGGTTTTTCTGGCTGCCGCAGGGTACGTATGGGGAATCAGAACCGCCCTGTCCTGATTATCTCCGAATTTTTTCCAAAGGCCTGTAAAAAATCTCACATAAGTATCTTCGTCCAGATGTTTTTCCCGGATAATCCAGACATCCGGCCCGGAACAACCGTTTCGTTCAACCCTTACTCCTGTTGCTGTTCTGTTTCCCGGAGCCGCGAAAGATGCCAGATATTCCGCATATTCTTCCAGGCTTTTCGTCCCATGAAACTTCCGGTACAATTCATAATTCGAAACTCCAACCAGCTTAAACGTACACATAATCATTCATCACGGGCTGCAGGCCCATGTCCTTCATGGCAGTAACTACTTCCGGCACATTCCGGTTATCCGCAATTTCAAACTGGCTGTCTCCCTGCTCTGTTACTTCATCGGAATGGCTGCCAATTCCGGTACTGACTCCTGCTGAAATCTTAGTGGCTGTTTTCCCCGCCACGTGATTCCGAAATTCCGCCCGTTCTCTGGTGGAAATGGTCATTCCGGCAAAGGGCAGAAACAAACGATAAGCACACATAATCTGCAAAAGCTGTCTCTCACTGACCTCCGTTCCGGTATTCCATGGAGCTGCAAACCTGTGTTCCTCTGTTCCCGACAGAGAAGTGACAGGCCGAAGCCGGGGGCAGGAAAAAGAAATCTCCGCATAAGGATATTTTCGCTGAATATAATAAGCATGGAGACCTGTGGCAAAGGCGTCTTTCCGGAAATCCGAAAGGCCCAGCAGTGCACCGAAAGCCACGCCGCGCATTCCTCCCAGCAATGCCCGTTCCTGGGCATGAAAGCGGTAAGGGAACACCCGCTTATGACCGGCCGGGTGCAGTGTCTCATATTTATCTGAATCGTAAGTCTCCTGAAAAACCGTCACATAATCCGCCCCGCATTCCTGCAGATACCGGTAATCTTCTGAATTCATGGGATATACCTCAAGCCCCACCATTTTAAAGTATTTTCCTGCAATTTTACATGCTTCTCCAATATAATGTACATCGGATTTGGCCCGGCTCTCCCCCGTCAGAATCAGAATTTCTTCCAGTCCCGTTCCGGCAATAGCTGCCATTTCCTTTTCGATTTCTTCCTGATTCAGCCGCATTCTGTGAATCTGGTTCCGGCAGTTAAATCCACAGTACACACAATGATTTTCACAGTAATTGGAAATGTAAAGGGGCGTAAACAGATAAACGGAGCTGCCAAAATGCTTTTCGGTCTCTTCTGCTGCCTTCTCTGCCATCTCCTCCAGAAATTCCTCTGCTGCCGGAGACAAAAAAGCTGCAAAATCTTCCGGGGTTCTGCGCTCTGCAGCCAGCGCATGTTTTACCTCCTGGCCGGTATACCGTTCCGGCTGATAACCGGCTCTGGCTTCCATTACCTTTTCCAGAATATCTGAATCAATCTGCTCCATGCCCTCCATATATTCCATATGGCTGATTTTTTCCTGCTGATTTTCTGTCATATTTTTCTCCATTCCGAACCTCCTCTGACAGCTTTCCTGTCATAACTTCCTCCATTCTGAACTTTTACTTTTCAGGGCTTTCCCTCTCAATCCCGCAGAAAACCTGTCAGCGGGGAGGAAGACTCTCCTCCTGACTGGCGCACCCTGCCCAGTCCCGACAGATAAGCATCCCGCCCGGCTTCGATTGCCTTTCGGAAAGCTGCGGCCATCCGGGGAATATTTCCTGCAGTGGCAATGGCCGTATTGGCCATCACTGCCGCCGCTCCCATTTCCATTACCTCGCAGGCCTGAGAAGGCCTTCCAATCCCTGCGTCCACAATCACAGGAAGGTCGATTTCATCAATCAGAATCTGAATAAATGCTCTGGTTTCCAGCCCTTTATTAGAGCCTATGGGAGAGGCAAGAGGCATTACTGCCGCCGCTCCGGCCTGCTGCAAATCCCTGGCTGTGTTCAAATCAGGATACATATAGGGGAGTACCACAAATCCTTCTTTTGTGAGCTGTTCCGTTGCTTTTACCGTCTCCATATTATCCGGCAGCAGATATCTGGTATCTCGTATAATCTCTACTTTTACAAAATTTCCGCAGCCCAGTTCTCTGGAAAGATGTGCAATCCGCACTGCTTCCTCAGCAGTCCTGGCCCCGGAGGTGTTGGGCAGCAACGTAACCCCTTCCGGTATATAATCCAGAATATTCCCTTCTCCGGAAGAGTTGGCCCGGCGCACCGCCAGCGTAATAATCTCCGCTCCCGCCTGTTCCACTGCCGCCTGAATCAGTTCCACATTGTATTTTCCTGAGCCGAGTATAAATCTTGACTGAAATTCCTGTCCGCCTAATATCAGTTTATCGTCTTTCATTCTTTCCTCCATTCTTTCTTTCATTCTGTGCGCAGCGCCTTTTATACTGCCGAACCATGAAATGATTCCTGTACTTTTATACTTCTTCCTCTCCCAGCAGCAGACGCAGAACCATGTTGGCCTGATGGGCCGCACAGACTGCCACTCTGGAAGACATGAGACAGACATGTTCTGACAGCTCTGTCTCTCCGTCTCCGCATATGTAAAGCCGCCTCATTTTTCTTCTGGTGACAATGGAATTGGCCGAACCATATCCCGCCATGCCGGAACCTGCCACAATGACGGTTTCCGGGCATCGCTCCAGAACAGTATTGACCAGCATGGCCTTCTGTTCCGGTTTGTCAAAAGCCTCGCAGAGTATGGGATATTCCTGAAACAGAATCCCGGCTTTTTCCTCCGTGACATATTCCTGTTTTACCCTTATCTTCAGATATGGATTGATTTTTTGCAGTATTCCGGCCAGGGCTTCCGTTTTGGGCATTCCCAGGTGGGAAAGGTCATAGACCTGCCGATTCAGATTGGTCAGTTCCACCCGGTCAAAATCCACCAGAAGCAGTTCCCCCACCCCGGCTCTGGCCAGCAGAACCGCAATCTGAGAGCCAAGACCTCCAAGGCCTGCCACCGCCGCTTTGCCGCCGGAAATCTGCTCGTACATCCGGGGAGAATACCGCTCCAGCAGCGCCTGCCTGAGCTGTTCTCCGGTGACAGTTTTTCCTGTCCCGCCTTCTGTTCCGCGTCTCTTATCTCTGCTTTTATTCACAGTATATTCTTCCATCAGCCTCCTCCTACAAAATTTACAATTTCCAGCCTGTCCTCTTCCTCCAGAACAGTATGACCGTAAGACGATTTCGGGACAATTTCCCCGTTTCGCTCCACTGCAATCCGTTCTGTCTGAAATCCTTCCCCCATCAGAAATTCGGAAAGGGAAATCCTGCCGGGGAGTTTTCTGTTTTCTCCATTTACTGTCATAAGATTGCCTCCTGTAATAAATCAAAGCGGACCTGGACGCTTTGCCGCGCCATTTGCGGTGCGTCAGAGCATACGCAGTATGCTGAACGTATCGCGTTTAAGCACAGTTGCAAAGCAATATTTTCCTCCTGTAACGAAAAAGACCACCACGAAAGAATTACACCCGCGGTGGTGTACCCCTTCGTGTGGTCTTTGTCTCACACTCTTTTTGCATTATAAAACAGGTTTTTCTGTCTGTCAAGATTCCGGCTCTAATTAAATCCCACAACCTTCTGGGAAATTTTGTAAGCAGCAACGGAAATCTTTCTTCCGCCTCTGCCCGGCAGGTTCATGGCCTGCCCCATAATACCGTTCCGCAAATGCCAGAACAGGCGGATATCATAATTTTTCAGGTATTTCCAGAGCTCACGCTTTTTCTCCAGATTTTCTTCCGTGCCGGAACGGATTAACATAATGGTGGATACTACGGTAATAATTTCCAGATAGTTAAACATATATTTCCGCTGCCTGCGGTTTGGCAGCTTCCACAAATCCACTGCTTCCACCATGATTTTATTTACCTTAATCTGCTGGTCAATGCGCCGTATCATTACTTTCTCATTAACAGACTGATCCTCTCTGCCAATGTAATAGCGGTAAAAATCCACATTCAGATAATACATGTTCTTCACATGGGGCAGAGGCACATACACAAAAATATTGTCCACATAAAAGGTATGTTTCGGCAGCTCCAGTCCGCATTCCCGCAGGAGCTGAGTGCGGTAAATTACGGAATGCATGAGAATGTACTGGCCTTTGCGGAAATGTTTTGCCTCATTCCAGCCAAAAATCCGGTTCTCCGGCAAAGTTCCGGTGTATTTCATCACCTTTTTATGCTTTGCCCCTTCTTTTTCATATACAAAATTGCTAATCAGCATATCGAGCACTGTCTTTCCGCCGGACAGTTCCCGCAGAACATCCAGAATCTTCCGATAGGCTTCTTCATCCACCCAGTCGTCACTGTCCACTACCTTAAAATACAGGCCGGACGCATTGCGGATTCCTGCATTTACCGCCTCTCCGTGTCCGCCGTTTTCCTGATGGACAGCTTTCACAATAGTAGGGTACTGGCTGGCATACCGGTCTGCAATCTCTCCGGTTCTGTCTTTGGAACCGTCGTCCACGATGATAATTTCCACATCCTCGCCGCCAGGCAGCAGGGATTCTATACAATGCTCCATATAATCCTGGGAATTATAGCTGGGAATTGCGATTGATAATAACTTCATCTGTTTTCTCCTTTGATTCTGTACTGTAACATATATCTACTTATTATACACAATTTGTCCGGAGAAGCCAGTTTTTTTTCCTTAAAAATTTCTTATTTTTCCCTGGCGGCCCTGTATTGTTTAATCATCGGTCTTCGTTATACCTTTCCCCTGGGCAATATCAGCATATCCCCTGTCCAGCACAGCCAGATATTCTGCATTTATCTTAACTTTTATCATTTCGTTATATTCTTTTTCAGATATGATTACAACATTTTCATTTTTGGGCCTTGATACAACAAGGGTTTCCCCTCCTGTTACTTTATTACACCATTCCTTAAAATTTTCACGCACATCCATGCTCTTTACAGCCAGCATACTGTCACCTCACAAATTCGTACGATTTTTCGTACTTTTATTGTGTATTATTGTGATACGTCTGTCAACTTATTTCAGTTTCCCTCCTGAAAATCACCAGCTTGCCGGCCCCGTAATTCAGAACCACCACAAGTACATTTACCAGCACTTTCATCACCATGTCATTCCGGTTCAGCAGTTCCACGCTGACATACATGATAATGACCTCCAGAATTCCCGTCAGCAGCCTTAAGGAGAAGAATGAAAGCATCTCCTGCCAGAATGCCCGGCCCCGACTTCCGCTCTCAAATACCCATATCTTATTTGTCACAAAGGCAAACAACACGGACAGCAGCCAGGCGGCTCCGGTGTTGAAAGCAGTATGGATGTTCAGGAGGCGGGCACAGACATAGTAGACAATCATATTTACCGCTGTTGTGGCCCCGCCGAACATCAGATACAATATCATTTCCTTATATTTTTTCATATTTTCCGATACATGGTGCGAAGTCTTTTTTCTTTGTACCCCGGCACCAGTTTTTTCCAGGAGGAGCTTCCAATCACACTGAGATACCGGTTGGTATACCGGGTGGATTTGGACGTATCCATATATTTGAACATCCCAAAGATTTGTAATTCCATAGCCATTCCAGACCCTTGTATAAGTCAGTGGGAAAGAATAGGCATGGTATGCAAGATTCCACTTCAGCCCTTTCTGTATGGCATTCAGATGTTCTGCAAAGGAAGTAACCACCTGTTTCGCACTGAAACGCCTCGACGACGAAGTATTCCAGTAATTGTCCGTACAGATAAAAATATGGGCATTGGCATACTGGCTCCGGGCTGCATAATACAATGCCCGAAATGCATAAGCGTAAGTCTCGAAATAAGTGTCTGTGGACATACTTCCCGCCTGTCCGAACACCATGCCCAGATAGCAGAACATGGCCTCCATCTTTTCTCTGGCTCCTGTAGAATAAATGTTCCAGCTATAGTACAGTTTGCCAGGAACTCTTGCGCCTTTATTAATCAAATCCGTATGGCCTTCCGTCCAGTCCAGCAGCATCTGTACTGTTGGTAAACTGACAGACCGCCAGCGGCCGGGGTTCATCATAGGCAAAAGTCTGGGGATTCATGGTTCCCGTTCCGCCGTTGGCGTCAAACTGTATGTTCCAGGTAATGGGTGCCCAGGCAGCTTTTATCGTCAGATTACTCTGTACCGGCTGAGTAACGTCAAAGACTTCACCTGTTTCTGTCCTCCATCCCTGAAATACATAGCCTGTTTTTACAGGTTCCGCCACCTGTGCCATATCCGGTGCATTTCCCTCCTGCACGGACTGGATTATCTGAACAGCTCCGTCGCCGCTCTGGCCGCCGTTAAAGTCAAAGATCACCGTATATACCGCCTTTGTTTCTTCCACTGTGGGTTCCGGCTTCTGTACTGGCGGCGTGGTTTCTTCTCCGGAACCCGGCGGCGTAATTTCCTCTCCTGATGGAGGCACTGTACTTTCTCCCGGATTCTCCGCCGGCTGGCCGCCTTCTTCCCCCGGATTTGGCGTTTCGCTGTTTTTGTCCTGCGTATCCGGAATCTCTGTACTGGCTTCCGGTACGGATGACGTTGTATATTCCATGGCATACAATGTCTCTGCTCCCGTATTCCAGATCATCACTGCTGCAAGAAGCAGCGCCATCATTCGTTTTCCCATCATTATCACCTGCTTTTTTCTGTCTGTTTCTGATTTTTTTCTTTTGCTTCCGAAAGTTTCACCACCACAAACCCGTCCTGAACGGAAATATATCCCGATTCAGGATAACAGTTCATTTTTTCTGCCGCTTTCACAGCCTCCTCCTTTTTATTCAGCGTACCTCTTACCTCCAGCCCCATGGTTTTCATAAATCCAATGATACGTCCGGTAGCACCGATGGGATTTTCCTCTGTATAATCCCATCCCAGAAAAGAAACTTCACCTTTCTGTCCTCATCCATTTTCCAGATTCCACAGGCAAACATACAGGCAAAGGCCGATATTAACTGCAGTGCAAACTGAGAACGAGGTACAGGAATATTTCCTATATAAATGGTCAGCAAAACAGGGGTTATCAGTAATCCTGCCATGGCCAGAAATAATATGCCTTTCATGCCTTTTTTCATCTCTTTTTTCTGACAGAACATGATAAAAACTGCTGCAACACACAGACATGCCAGGGGATAGGCAGAACGAAACCACGTTCCTCTGAAGAAAAGTATATGATGTACATGAGCGCATATCCTGTAGATAATTTCGGAGATTCCCACCTTCCCCCAGGCAACCTGTTCCCGAAGATAGACTCCCTGCCCGAAAAACAGGCGGGTAATGGCCATATTTACAAGATAAATGACCAGAAATCCTCCTGTTAATTTCAGAATCATCCTGCTATAATCCTGCCACTGCTTTTGCTGATAATGCTCTGCAAAATCCAGTATAAGAAACATAACGCAGAGACCAATATAAAACATCACATTGCCCTGATAAGAGCAGAATCCCCAGACTCCAAACACCAGATACGCCAACAGATAAATGTTCTTCTTCTGATAAAAAACGAACTGATTAAAACAAAATACAGAAATAAGGGTATAAACCAGTCCCAGTACCACTTCCATCCTCTGAAGAGCAAAATAAAACTGCATCATCCACACCGGGCAGGTACTGAACAATGCCAAAAACAGCCCATATGGATATCTGTCATTTTTCCCGGCTGCCAGCCAGCAGTAAAAAGCAGTAAAAATGCCCAGTGCCATAAAGGCTGCCAGAAAAATAATTCCGGCAAAATACGGATTATATACTCTGAGGTTTAATAAGGTTTTAGTCAGAACCAGGCCATGTCTTCCAATCCATGTCCACGATTTCAGCATTTCAGGACCATTGCTTATCATAATCTCCGTATCAATTCCCATATTCATGGAAAATATCATATGTACATAACATACAAATACCACTATGACATTCAGTATGATCGCCTTTTTATGTACATTTATAAATGTTTTCATATTCTGTAACATAGTTCAATAACTCCTTATATCATTTTTATCCTACTTTTTTAATCTGTTCATCGCTGCACTCGCTGGCAATGTAATGGGGCCTCTTTTTTGCCTCCGCATAGGTCTTGCCAATATACTGACCAATCACCCCCAGACAGAACATCTGGATTCCGCCGATGAAAATAATGACGCACATGTTGGAGGCCCATCCCTGTACATCATCGCCAAACACCAGCTTTTTCACAATAATAAACACAATGGCCAGAAAAGAAAGCCCGGTGCACAGCACTCCCATCCAGGAGGCTCACAGCCCCGAAAAAGACTGGCAACACCGGGATAAAATATCGTCCCTGAACGCCCTGAACCACCAACGCACCTACTTCATTCGCCTGTCCGTCGCCTATGTATATCCCCATCACCACCCCGATACATATTGCAGCAAACGCTGCAAAACAGATGATTTTGTCTCTCGCTCTTATGGAACTGCAAATAACATTACAGTCTGCCGCTCCAATATAAATGGCAGCCATGGGTACCAGATAAATCAAAGGTCCCAGAGAGTAATTTACTGCTCCCAATGTATTTAACCACAGCATATAGTCATTAAATTTATCCATAAAAGTAGTAAGCAGCACTTTTATAATAAGTCCAGGATGAGCCGTCAGATATCCAATCTGGGTTACCCCTCCTTCCACTGCCGGCCCTCCGCTTATGGCAGAAATCATGTTGAACACACCCGCAACGCCAAACACCAGCAAAGGAAGCAGCCCTGCCATAAAACTTTTCCAGTATTCTTTCCTGGTTCCAAATTTTTTCGCGGGAATCAGAAATACCAGCAGTCCCAGGCACACATACACATATTTTATGTAAACCTCCGGAGTTCTCATCTTTTCTTTTTTCCATGTACATCCTCCTCTTTTCCTTTTGCATAGATACGCCTTTACGTTATAAAACATTATTTTGCAACGATATTTTGAATATTATTAACGATATAAGCAATAATGAGAATCCGTTATGTCTACACTATGAGGTGAATTTATGATAGATGTTTTAGAGCGGATTGTATTTTACAGAAAGCAAAAAGGCTGGTCCGAATACCAGCTTGCGGAAGAATCCGGCCTGACCCAGTCCACAATTTCATCCTGGTACCGGAAAAATATGATTCCCTCTGTGCCTTCCCTGGAAAAGGTATGCAATGCTTTCGGCATCACCCTCTCCCAGTTTTTTCCACGGAGGATGATAATTTTTCTCTGACTTCCCTGCAGAAAGAACTTCTGCGGGAAGCCGGACATTTAACGGAACAGCAGCAGTCGGCTCTGATTGCCTTTTTCCGTACGCTGTAATCATACGTCCCTGTCTGTAAAAATCTGCTGCCGGACAGCTTTTCACCAGTCATTACTGCCGGATGCATTCTGCAAACAGCTGAAAGGCGCAGAGAAATCCCCGCTCAAATCCGCTTTCTTCCACCACTGATGCGGCCTGGAAAGCCTTATCCCGGTACCGCTCATATTCCTGACGCTTCAAAGTGACTTCTTCCTCTTTCAGCAGATTCAGGATTTCTTCTTTCACAGACTGACTGATTCTGTCCGCCGCAGTGAGTTCCTGCACTGTAGCTGCATACAGACTTCTTATCATTTTGTTCATAATTCTCTCCCCGGAATCCTTCCGATTCCGGTTTCCTCCTTCTGTAAATATGGTTTTTTCTTTTACCTGTTTATCCTACCGGGCAGCCGAACATTTTTCCACTGCCGGATTTACCAGGTAAAAGTATCTGCATCCATTCAAATCAGTCTCTTAAATTGTTCATATATTCTTTACATATTTCTCATATTATGAACACAGCAAAGTCACATTTTACGGATATACTGTCATCATGAAAGAAAACAGTATTTACAGTTAATACCGAATATCTTTTTCATAAGCCTTGCCGGTAAGGCAGGGTCCTCCCGTTTACACAGTGTATCCTCACTTTTTTATATAAATCTTTTTCATATGAAAGCCGGTGCGAAACGCACCGGCTCCTCTTTTGCCTGATATTTATCACATCTCTTTCTTACTGTTTTCATGTTCCCGCAGAAAACGTTTCAGCAAAAATGTAAGAAAATATGGAAATGTATAGAATTTACTGTTAAAACCGATATTTTTGTTTCCCAGTTTGATTCCATAAGAAATATCGCCATATTTACTTTTTACAATCAGATTATTTAACGACACCGTAGCGCCATCGTTAGCTTTCACCTCCAGCGGAATCAGACTCTCCCTGTCTCTGACGAAAAAATCCATTTCCAGCGTCCCTTTCTGATTTTTAAAAAAATAAAGCTGATAGCCCTGCTTTACCAGCATATCTCCTATAAGGTTTTCATACAATGCGCCTTTGTAAGTATTAAAATTTTTATTGTTTCGGATATCCTCCTGGGCTTCCTCATCCAAAGATGCAATCAGAAGCCCCGTATCCCTGAAATAAATTTTATAATTATCAGGATCATAATTACCTTTTAAGGGAAGCTCCGGCTGTTCCATGCAGTAACAGATATTAATCATTCCCGCGTTGTCCAGCCACTCAATAACTCCCGCATATTCCCGGTTTCTGGCCCCGTGAGCAACTTTGGATATCTGAAATTTTTTATTATCTTTTCCCAGGAAAACCGGTACTTTCCGATACACATTTAATATTTTTCCTTTGTCGAGACCTCCGGCATATTTGGTGATATCTTCCTCATAGTCCAGTAAAATCTGCCGCTGCATATTCAGGATTCCGCTGTAATGATTATTTTTTACGAATCTGTTTACTATGGCAGGCATACCTCCAACCACCATATATTCTTTAAAAATCTCTGCATATACTTTCCATTCCAGTTCTGAAAAAGGAGATATCAGAAGCATATGCCGATACATATCTTCTATCTGTTCTTCCCGGTACCCTTTTGCCCACAGAAATTCCTCAAAATCCATAGAATGCATATGATAATCTTCCTTAAATCCAACACTGTTGGACTCTATTTCATGATAATTTATCCCCATCAGAGAACCGGAGCAGATTACGTCAAATCTTCCGTCCAGTTTAAAGGCTTTCAGACTGGTAGCGCAATTAATACAGTCCTGAACTTCATCAAAAAAGAACAATGTCTCTCCCGGCGGGAACGTAAACGCAGGATTTATCAGCGATATATTTTTCAGAATGGTATCCACTTCAAATCCATCATCAAAAATGCTTTTGTACTGTTTCTGCAAAATGAAATTAATTTCTATTACATTTTTATAATTCTTCCGTCCAAACAGCCTGACAGACTCTGTCTTTCCAATCTGTCTGGCTCCTTTTACAATCAGCGGCAAACGTTCCGGATTATTTTTCCACTGCAGCAATACTTTATCTGTCTTTCTTTTCAGCAATTCCATATTATAATCCTCTCTTATTTGCTTTGTCAGAACCAGAGTATCACATTTTTCCCGGTGTTTCAACCTCTGTATATCACATTTTTCCTTCTGTTTTCCTTCTATATATCACATTTTTCCGCTGTTTTCCCCCTGCTTTTCACATTTTTCCCAAATCCCGTTCATTTTCAAAACGCTCGTTTCCCAGCCGGATATCCATGTATCTGGTATAAGCGGAAAATGCCGCCGGAACAGGGTACTGTTCTTCCGTTTCCCCTGTCTCTACGAACAGCATACCGCTGGTGTTTTCCGCCAGCTCATCCACCCGAATCATATATCCGGTCATATGCCATTCCACATGGGAAAAGATATGTTTTGCCGGCTCCAGTTTCCGGATATGGATGGGCTGCAGCTTCTGCTCTTTCACCCACTGCAGGGCTTCTTCCTCCGTCAGATGGCCCTTTGTGTTTGGGAATTCATACATTCCGGCCAGAAGGCCTCTGGCCGGCCGTTTATGCAGTACGATTTTTTCTCCGTCCCGGATAATGAAGACTGTTTTATCCTCAATCCGCCTGGGCTTCGGTCGGCTTTTTACCGGAAGGTTCTGCCAGAGACTGTCTTTCCTGGCTTCACAGAAGGCACCCCAGGGGCATTTTTCACAGAGAGGCGCACCGTTCGGCAGACAGACGGTAGCTCCCAGTTCCATCAGAGCCTGATTGAAATCACTGGCGTGATGCTCCGGCATAATACGCTGTAAAGACTGTTCCACCCTGGTCCGTACAAACTGTTTCATAATATCGGAATCGTCTGCCGATACTCTGGCAATGACCCGAAGCACATTTCCGTCCACCGCGGGGACGGGAATTTTACAGGCAATGGAAGCAATGGCCCCGGCCGTATAATGGCCGATTCCTTTTAATTTCAGAAGTTCTTCATAGTCTGCCGGAAGCTCCCCGCCGTATTCCTCCATAAGGGTTCTGGCCGCAATCTGCATATTCCGCACCCGGTTATAATACCCCAGCCCTTCCCACAGTTTCAGCAGGCGGTCTTCCTCGCACTCCGCCAGCGCCTGCACATCCGGCAGGGCTTTTATAAAACGCTCAAAATACGGTTTCACCGCTTCCACTCTCGTCTGCTGCAGCATGATTTCCGATACCCACACACGGTAAGGGGTGGGCGTCTCCCTCCAGGGCAGTATCCGGGCATTTTCCCGAAACCACTCCAGCAGCGGCTCCACAATCTGTTCCAACGGAAAATTTTCCAGCATCATTCTCTCAGGCTCCTTCTGTATCTTCGATATATTCAATAAGTATTCCAAGTATATCAATATTCCCAGGCCCTGTAAAGAATTAAATCCCCGTCCCCCTCAATCATAAGAGTGAGCCCGCCGGAGGGATTTTACTCCGTCACCCGCTCCAGCCTCTCTCCCATCCGGCTTAAAATTTCATTGGTGATGGTGCCCGTCCAGTGTGCAAGGTCTTCCGCCCGGATTTCCAGATTGCCGGAGGTTCCAATCAGTACGGCTTCGTCCCCTGCTTTTACCTGGGGAACCTCGCTCAAATCCACCGTCATCTGGTCCATGCAGATTCGTCCTATCACAGGAGCCGGTCTGCCATTGCAGAGTACATAACCGCAGTTGGACAGGGTTCTGGGCACACCGTCGGCATATCCGATGGACAGCACACCGATTTTCCGGTTTCCTCCCGTACGGTAAGTCAGTCCGTATCCGGCCCGCTCTCCCTGATACAGCATTTTTACGCTTTCCACTCTGGTCTTTAAAGAAAGTACCGGTTTCAGCTCCACAGAAGCATTTACCCTGTCATGTTTTCCGCTGAGAATGCCATAGAGGGCAATACCGGCTCTGGCATAGTCAAAACACAGCTCCGAATAATTCAGAATGCCGTAGCTTCCCTGCAGATGGCATTTGAAATCATGGATTCCCCTGCGGTGCAGTTCTTCCACCACATATTCAAAATGCCGCACCTGTTCCAGCGTATAGGCCCGTTCTGCCTGCGTCTGTCCGTCTGACACGCACAGATGGGAGAAAAGCCCGGTGACCTTCAGATTAGGCGTCCGGAAAATTTTTACAATTTCCTCCAGATTCTCCCATCGTTCCCCCAGACGGTGCATACCTGTGTCGATTCCCACATGAACCGTGAATCTTCGACCGTCACGCTGCAGCTCCTGTGCATAATTTCCGTCCACCACAGTCTGGGTCAGATCATATGTAATCAAATCGCCGAACTGTCCGGGATGGGTGTAAGCCAGTACCAGTATTTCTCCGTTTATCCCTCCCTGACGAAGTTCAATTCCTTCCGACACGGAGGCCACACAGAAGCTGTTTACTCCCTGCTGCTGCAAGGCCCTGGAAACGGGCAGGGCGCCATGTCCGTAGGCATTGGCCTTCACCGCCGGCATCAGGGCGCAGTCTGACGGAAGCAGACGCCGGAACTGTTCCGTATTGTGTTTCAGATTTTCCATATTCAGTTCAATCCAGGCCCGTCCTTTCTGATACATAATTGCCTCCTTTTCGCGTCGTACATGAACTACCGAAAATAACCGGGAGCCGCATCTGCCCGATTGCGGAATGCCTGCATCCCCAGGGCAATTCCGACGGACAGAACCAGTGAAAGTGCACACACTGTCAGATAGTGAATCAAAGACTGCTCCACAAAAATATCTGTGAGTTTCAGCACTCCCGCCAGTCCGCGCACCAGAATAATGCATATGGGATGAATGATGTATACACACATGGACACATCCCGCACCATGGGGATTGTAAAAGTCCCCTCCGCCGAGAGCAGCAGTTCAAACAGGAAGAACATTACCACAGGCAGCAGAAGATACATACTGTTATGCTTCTGCCATTCCAGACTGAAAGACAGCAGGCCTTCTCCCATCATACCTGCCATGGAAATCAGAAATCCTGTCAACGCTGTCTGTCCGGACATTCTGATTTTTCCATTGGCGATAATCACTCCCATCCACAAAAACATGGGTGCAAAGAAAATTCCGTTTCTGGTATAGGAACTGACCGTGAAAATTCCTTCATAAAAAATTTTGACAGGGAGCGCCTGACTGAGCAGCCCATAATAGCTGTCCCCTCCGGTTCCAATGATATACAGCACAAGTACAGTCAGGGAGATAACCGGAGGATTGCACACAGACAGCAGCCCCGCCAGCAGTATACAGCCCGTCAGCACTGCCGGAAGATACCAGAGGTGGTAAAACGTCCCGTCGAAAAAGAGCTCCTTCAGCCATTCCCCCGGACTGTTATTCCACTGTTTTGCATAAATCATCACCGGCAGGTACAGCAATATGGCTGCTCCGTACAGGAGAGCTGTTTTTTTCAGAAATTTCCATAATTTCCCTGCCGCCTTCTCTGCCTGATAAGAGGAACGCCCCATACTTTTCTGATAAGGTGCCAGCACAAAAAATCCCGTCACCATCAGAAAAAAAGGAACTGCAATTCTCCCAACACAGTAAGTTACAAGAAAATCCGCCGTACTGTGAAAGGATTCCAGAGGCCCTGTATGAATGGCAACAATCAAAAGGGCGGCAACCAGCCGGAAATTATCAATAGCCGCATAATTTTTTCTCTGTTTCATAAATCCTCCCATTTTTCCGTCATCCTGTGAACCATGCTGTTTTTTCCAACATCATTTCCCCACCTGCTTTCTACAGTTCCAGCAATCTGCCCAGAAGTTCCTCAAAGGAAATGCCCGCGGCTTTCATCATATTGGGATAACGGCTGTGGGAGGTAAATCCCGGAATGGTGTTGATTTCGTTAAAATAAATTTCCCCCTCCGGCGTCAGGAACATATCCACTCTTGCAAAATAACTGCAGCCCAGGCCCCGGTAGAGTATTTTTGCAGTTTCTTTCACTTCTTTTGCCTGTTCCTGAGAAATCCGGGCAGGTACATGGATTTTGGAGGATTTCAGGGTGTATTTTTCCGTATAGTCAAAAAATCCTTCCGACAATTCGATTTCATCCACTTCACCCACAAGCAGCTCCTCCGTTCCCAGCACTGCACATCCCACTTCAAATCCCCGTATCATTTCTTCGAGAATAATCCGGGAATCATATGCAAAAGCATGTTCCGCCGCTGCCTGCAGTTCCTGAGGCTTACCCACTTTTGTAATGCCGAAGGAAGAGCCTGCCCGCAGAGGCTTTACAAACAACGGATATCCCAGCTTCCGGCCCAGTTCTTCCAACTGTCCTGCTTCCTGTAATTCTGCTCTGAAAACAGTGTATGACCGGGGCACCTTTACACCCAGAGCGCCGGCCAGCCGGTGGGCAGTATCTTTATCCATACAGACTGCGGAACTCATGGTATCGCAGCCAATAACCGGAATATCTGCCAGTTCCAGCACTCCCTGCACCGTTCCGTCTTCTCCGTTTTTGCCGTGAAGAACGGGCAGCGCCCCGTCCAGCGCAATGGTTTCTGTCCCCTGGTTCAGAAACAGTATAAGACCATGCAGATTTCTGTCCGGAGAAACCACTGCCGGAATACACTGTTTTTCATCATACCAGTTATCGCCGGGAATATGGGTAATATCTCCCCGGTACAGATACCATTTGCCCTCTCTGGTGATTCCGACGGGAATGAAATCGTATTTTTCCCTGTCCGTATGTGTAAGCACCGCATATGCTGACTGGAGGGAAACTTCATATTCGCTGGAACATCCTCCGAACAATACGGCTATTTTTTTCCTGTTTTTGTCTTTCATAAGTTCTTCTCCTTTTATCTTTCTGATTATCACAGGCAACTGCCTGTTCTGATTGCTGTCTATCTTACCCGCCCAACATGACAGGCCGGTGACTTTTCCATGACAAAACCGTCATCCGGCAATTCCCGTTATTTCTATTTTACCGGATATCATATGGACTTGTTTTAAGATTCTGCTGTTTCTTTCCTGGGAAAATCCTAAGAATTCTTTAAATTTTATATCTTTTTCCGCTGTTTTCTGATAAACGGTTTCTATTCCGGATACCACATGGCACAAAATATAAAGTAAAGGGGAAAACTGCCATAGATGATTTCAAAAAGATTCAGCGATATATGGCATTGGCAAAAAAAGAAAATGCCACAGAAACATATGCCGAATTAAAAAGAGAATATCTGGTATTAAAAGCCATATTAAACGTATCCGGCGTAAATCTTACGGATATTGATGAAATCAAAGAATAAAGCGACCATATGAGGGCAGATGGGAGGACACTGAGCCAAAAGACAGCACTCAGTCCCCCGGCAGTTCCACCTGGAATGTAATCTGCCCTTTTTCACTCTCGGCAAAAATCCGCCCGCCATGGATGGTCACAATTTCCTTTGCGATGGCAAGCCCCAGACCGGCGCCTCCCGTATCGGAGTTTCTGGCTTCATCCATCCGGTAAAATTTATCGAAAATAGCTGTCAGTTTTTCTTTTGGAATGGTTTTCCCCTGATTTCGGAAGCGAATTATAATTTTCCCTGCAGATTCTTCTGACGGAGGAATTTCCTGCACCAGAATGTCTATCTGTGTATGGGGATAACTGTAGGCAACGGCATTTTTCAGGATATTGTTGAATACCCGCGCCAGCTTCACCGGATCCCCGCTGACCGTCACATTTTCATCACTGTGAAGCACCGCTTTATTGCCTTTTTCTTCCAGCACCGGATAGAATTCTTCTATCATCTGCAGCAACATATAATAGAGGTCAATCTTTTCTTTTTCCAGCACAATTTCCTGAATATTATATCTGGTAATTTCAAAAAATTCATTGATTAACTGTTCCAGCCGGTTTGACTTCTCCAGTGTAATATGCACATATTTGGCCTTCTGTTCCTCCGGCATATCCGGCGCTTCTTCCAGAAGGCTCAGATAACCAATCACCGAGGTCAGAGGCGTGCGGATATCGTGGGCCAGATACATCACAAGATTATTTTTTCTCTCCTCCGCCAGCTTTGCTTCCAGTTCCCTCTTTTCCAGAGTCTGACGCAGTACATTCAGCTTCCGCTCCATAGGTGCCATTTCCGGCGACATGGTGATTTCCCGGTTATCTCCCTGAATCAGACGGTCAATTCCTTCGTCTATCTCGTTAAAATACCGCACAAACCAGGAAAGGGAAAAGTGAAACAGCAGTAAAAAGCACACTGCCACTGCTCCGAAAATAATCAGGCTGGAATTTTCTCTGAGTCCATACTGGTAAATATTCAGCGCATCTTCGTAGTCCAGACGAAAGGCGTCCTGCAGGAATTTTACAATCCAGTCCCCCACCCGGCGGAACCAAAACCGGCTGTAAAAGGTAAAGATAATCAAAAAAGTCAGTATCACCATGGCAAAGGTCTGCATGAAAATCTTAAATCTCAGTCTGGAATAGACGGAATTTTTCTTTTTCCTGCTTTTTCTGTTTTTCCAGAATCCAAAAATCCGAAATCCCATGGTCTTCTGCCTCTGCTCTGAATCATGGAAATCCTTTCTTTCTTCAGTTTTCAATTTTATAACCCACTCCCCATACTGTTTTTATGTATTTTGGATGTTCCACGGAATCTTTCATTTTTTCCCGCAGATGGCGGATATGTACCGTGATGGTATTGTTGCTTTTGCTGTAATATTCATCCTTCCACACTCCATGGAACAAATCTTCTGAGCTGACCACTTCCCCCTTGCGTTCACAGAGAATTTTCAGAATGGAAAATTCTGTGGGCGTCAGCACCAGGGGTTTTTCATCCAGGCGGCATTCATGGGTTTTCACATTTATAATCAGCCCGCCGTGCACCAGCAGGGAATTATCCTGTCCATCCGGAGTCTGAGGCTGGTTATAACGTTTATAGCGGCGAAGCTGCGCTTTCACGCGGGCCACCAGCTCCAGAGGCCGGAAGGGTTTCGTCATATAATCGTCCGCTCCCAGCATCAGTCCCCGGATTTTATCAATTTCCTCATCCTTTGCGGTCAGCATAATAATGGGATATGTACATGTTTCCCGGATTTTCTTACAAATCTCAAATCCACTGGTGCCCGGCAGCATAATATCCAGAATGGCAAGGTCAAACCGGGTTCCCTTCACCTGCTCCAATGCGTCTTCAGCAGTATAACAGGTAATCACCTCGAAATTTTCGCTTTCCAGATAAAAGGTAACCAAATCGGCAATTTCCTTTTCATCATCTACCACTAAAATTCTGTCCTTCATATATTTTCATCTCCTGATTGGGGCGTTTATCTCATTGCACTTAACCATGCCGTGATATTCCGGTACGGACATGGCGAAAAGTCATTTATCTGTTCCATTATAGCAGAGACTTTCTGAAAATTCCTGTTTTATTTTTATTTAAACTATTAAGATTTCCTTAAATCGGTTAAAAACAACGGAAGAACAGAGATTGGCAAAAAATACCTCCTGTCGTATCCTTTCGCTGAGTGCAGACCTGAAATCCTGTACGCTTTCTTTATGATACTTTGAATGCCTCATCCTGGTATGGCAGCAGTTTCATTGTACAGTAAAGCTATGTTGAGCAGATTAACCAGCATTTCAATCCCTTTCCGGCTACGTACCATATAGCTGCATAGCAGGGTTTGTTTCCATTGCCAGGCCGAGTGCAGATACATACAGTTTTCCATCGGATGCCTAAGTGATAAATTGCCAGCGAACACCTGATACAAACATCTTTTTGAAATCCATTTACTTTCTCTGGTTTTTGGATATAATAGAGATAGAAGCCTAAAATATTCTTTAGATTTCAAGAATTCTGTATATCCGACTGTGCCAAACGGTACAGCTATAAGAAAGGATGGTTTACATGAACTTAGCAAAAATCTCTGCCAATGGGCAGATTACCGTGCCTGCCGAGATACGCCGCCTGCCTGGTCTGAAATCTGGCGACAAGATACTTTTCTTCCAGAAGCCAGGCGGCAAGGTCGTCATCTATAACGCTTCTGCACAGGCAATTTATAAAGCCCAGAAAGCATTTGAGGGCGTTACCGAACAGATGGGCGTATATAATGAGGATGATGTACAGGTATTGGTTGATGAAGTACGTTACGGAAAGGGAAAAGATTGAAGTTACTTGCAGATACCAACATTCTGATTTCCGCAGTGCTGTTCCCACGGTCAAAACCCGCAAAAGCATTAGTATATACCGCTGAGAACCACGAGATGGTCCTGTGTGACCAGAATCTGACGGAGCTTCGGGAAGTCCTTAACAGGGAAGCAGGTATCCGGACGCCGAAGAAGTAAAAAACGGAACTGCACAAAAACAGTCCCGTTTCTCCATATGCTATTCTTTGATTTTATCCAGATTGGCAGGATGTATGCCCAGTAACAGGAGCAGCTCTTTCAGGGAAACATACTTTTTGTTCAGTTTTGCATAGGTTTCCTCTGCATGTTCCTGTTCCGCCAGCAGCATACGTTCCTGTACTTCTCTGAAATCATCCAGAATCGGCTGCAAAGTCCCGGCGCTGCCGAGCATATCATCACCTGCTTTCTGTCCTGTTTTATGCCTCGTCAATGGCCTTTCCAATATCATGGCGCATATATTTATTGTCAAATTCCACCCATTCCGTGGCCTTACAGGCATTGGCTCGGGCTTCTTTCAAATCAGCTCCCTTGGCGGTGACGCCCAGTACCCGGCCGCCATTGGTGACAATCTTCCCGTCCTTTTCGGCTGTTCCCGCATGGAAACAGTAATATCCGTCTTCTGAGTCAAATTTCTCCAGCCCCCGGATTTCAAATCCTTTCTCGTAGGAAACGGGATATCCGTCGGAAGCCAGCACCACGCAGACCGCCGCATTGTCTTCAAACTGCAAATCAATCTCGGAAAGTCTGCCTTCCACGCAGGCTTCCATCACCTCTATCATGTCGTTTTTCATTCTGGGCAGTACCACCTGAGCTTCCGGGTCGCCGAATCGGGCGTTATACTCCAGCACCTTCGGTCCTTCTTCCGTCAGCATCAGGCCGAAGAAAATAATTCCGGTAAAAGGACGTCCCTCTGCAGCCATGGCATCCACCGTGGCCTGGTAGATATATTTATGGCAGAACTCGTCCACTTCCTTCGTATAGAAGGGACTGGGAGAAAAGGTTCCCATACCTCCGGTGTTCAGGCCCTGGTCTCCGTCTTTCGCCCGTTTATGGTCCTGAGCCGAAGACATAATCCGGATGGTTTTCCCGTCCACGAAGGACAGCACGGACACTTCCCGGCCCGTCATAAATTCTTCCACCACCATATGGTTCCCGGCGTCTCCGAACTTCTTATCCTCCATAATTTCCTTTACCCCTGCTTTCGCTTCCTCCAGCGTATTGCAGATGAGCACCCCTTTGCCCAGAGCGAGCCCGTCGGCTTTCAGCACAATGGGCATTCTGGCCGTTTCCAGATATGCAAGGGCCTTTGCAGGATCATCAAAGGTCTCATAACCTGCAGTGGGAATGTTGTATTTTTTCATCAAATCCTTGGAAAAGGCCTTGCTGCCTTCCAGGATAGCGGCATTTTTCCGGGGGCCGAATACTTTCAGACCTCTGGCCTCAAATACGTCCACCACACCGCCCACCAGCGGGTCGTCCATGCCGATAATGGTAAAATCGATTTTTTCATCTTCTGCAAAATCAGCCAGCTTTTCAAATTCCATGGCTCCGATGGGCACGCACTCCGCAATCTGCCCAATCCCCGCATTTCCCGGCGCACAGTATATTTTATCCACTCTGGGGCTTCTGGCCGCGCTTGCTGCAATGGCATGTTCCCGGCCGCCGCTTCCTACAATCAGTACTCTCATAACTTCCTCCTTTTTGGCTGCTCCAGAATCACAGCTTTCCCATTTTCCACATGAACCTTTCCCCTGGCAATCAAATCTATGGCCTGGGGCAGAATCTTCCACTCGGCCTGCTCCATCACCCGCCGCTGCAGGGTCTCCGGCGTGTCCTCCGGTTCCACAGCCACCGGCTGCTGCAGGATAATGGGCCCGGTATCCGTCCCCTCATCCACAAAATGCACCGTTGCTCCCGTCACTTTCACGCCGCGGGCCAAGGCCCCTTCGTGGACTTTCAGTCCGTAATACCCCGTTCCGCAGAAAGAGGGAATCAGGGAGGGATGAATATTGATAATCCGGTTCCGGTATTTTTGTATCATGGATTCCGGCAGCACCACCAGAAATCCCGCCAGCACCACCAGATCCACCTGATAGCTGTCCAGCTTCTCCAGAAAGGCCCGGTTAAAACTTTCCCGGTCCGGAAACTCTTTCGGAGAAATGCATACCCCTTCGATTCCGTGGTTTTTCGCCCGCTCCAGGGCATAAGCGCCGGGATTGTTGCTAATCACCGCCGCAACACAGGTATCTGTTATAGTCCCCTCATCAATCCCGTCCAGTATGGCCTGCAGATTGGTGCCGCCGCCGGACACGCAGACTGCTATCTTCAGCATAAGGTTACCCCTTTCTCTCCATCTTCCACTTTTCCGATAATATAAGATGTCTCTCCCGCTGCCTCAATGGCTTTTCGTGTCTTCTCCACATCTGCTTCATCCACAGCCAGCACCATGCCAATGCCCATATTATAGGTATTGTACATCACTTTTTCTTCCACGTTGCCTTCCCGTGCCATCATTTTAAAAATGGCCGGAACTTCATAGCTGTTTTTCTCAATGACCGCATGTTTGCCTTCCGGCAGCATTCTGGGTACATTTTCATAGAATCCGCCTCCGGTAATATGGCTGCAGGCTTTCACCCGGACGCCTGCCTCTTTCACGGAGCGCAGAGCCTTTACATATATTTTCGTGGGGGCCAGCAGGGCCTCTCCCAGTGTTTTTCCCAGTTCTTCATGGTATGTATCCAGCGTTTCCCTGTCCATTTTAAAGATTTTACGCACCAGGGAAAATCCGTTGGAATGAACGCCGGAGCTGGCCATGCCGATGAGCACGTCCCCGGCTTTCAGGTCTTTTCCGGTGATGATGTCTTTTTCATCCACAACGCCCACTGCAAACCCTGCCAGATCATATTCATCTTCCGGATAAAAACCGGGCATTTCCGCCGTTTCCCCTCCGATTAACGCCGCGTCGCTCTGTATACAGCCTTCCGCCACACCGCTTACAATGGTAGCTATCTTTTCCGGAAAATTTTTTCCGCAGGCAATATAATCCAGGAAAAACAATGGCTCTCCTCCTGCACAGGCAATATCATTGACACACATTGCCACACAGTCAATGCCGATGGTATCATGTCTGTCCAGCAAAAATGCCAGTTTCAGCTTGGTTCCCACACCGTCCGTACCGGACACCAGCGTGGGCTTTTCCATATCTTTGAACTTTTCCATGGAAAATGCACCGGAAAATCCGCCCAGACCTGTGAGGACTTCCGGACGCATGGTCTGCTGCACATGCTTTTTCATCAGCTCCACAGATTTATAACCTGCTTCAATGTCTACGCCTGAATTCTTGTAATCCATTCTCTTTCCTCCGTTTATTTATAATTTTTGTATCCTGCTTCCTGCAAACGTGCGTCTTTTGCTTCCACCTGCTCCTTCAGTTTCCGGGAATAATCCTTTAATCTTCCCAGCAGCCCTTCATCTGAGGTTGCCAGAATTTTTGCCGCCAGAAGGCCCGCATTGGCCCCTCCGTTAATTGCCACGGTGGCAACGGGAATTCCGGAAGGCATCTGAACGATAGAATACAAAGAATCCCGTCCTCCCAGAGAAGTGGTATGCATGGGAATGCCAATCACCGGCATGGGAAAAATTGCAGCGCACATACCGGGAAGATGTGCTGCCATCCCTGCTCCCGCAATAATTACCTTAAATCCTTTTTCCTCTGCAGTCTTTGCATAGTCAAAAAACACATCCGGCTCCCTGTGGGCCGAGATAATTTTCATTTCATATTCCACACCCAGTTCTTCCAGAATATCCGCCGCCTTTGCCATTACCGGCATGTCTGAGTCGCTGCCCATAACAATTCCAACTTTTGCCATAACTTTTCTCCTTTATATAGTAAGCTGTTTACGAATCCTGATATTTTGCAAAACCCTGTACAATTTCCTGTACGCTGTTTAACCGTTTCTTTGCCTCCTGGGCCTCCGCTTCATTCTGCTGGCTGCGTTCTTCCGCTTCCAGTGCGCTTGCGGATACCTGCTGACTGGTGGCAGACAACTGGCTGATACTCTCGATAATGGTATCGTTGGACTGCACCAGATTTTCAATTTTGGAATCTATATCGGAAATCCGCCGGGTCAGAGTTTCCACATTGTCCCGGATTGCCGTAAATCCCCCTGCCGCATGTTCAATCATTTCATTCTGCTGGCTCATGGCCTCAATGGAAACACCCACAATACTTACCGCATCCTGAGCGTTTGTATTCAGTTCCTGTATAATGCCTGCAATCTGCTCCGTGGATTTTCTGGTCTGTTCCGATAATTCCCGAATCTGGTCTGCCACCACTGCAAATCCTTTTCCTGCCTCTCCCGCTCTGGCGCTTTCAATAGATGCATTCAAAGCCAGCAGGTTCGTCTGACTGGAAACTTCAAAAATAACTTCCGTAATCTGCTGCACTTCCCTGGCCTTATCCTGAAGCTGAGACATGGACTGAGCCACACGGGTATTGGTCTTTCCAATAGTTTCCGCACTGGCACGCATACGGTTAATCAGCTCCATGCTTTCCTCCACCATACGGGCGGAAGTTTCCGCCGCCTCTACCATGATTCTGGCATTTTCCGCTGTTTCTCCGATGGCGTCTTTGATCCTGGAAGTCATTGTGGTCTGTTCCTGCACGCTCTCCGCGGTCAGCTGGGTGCTGATGGAAATTTCCTGAATGGAGCTATGTACCACCTGAGAAGAATCCCTGAGATTTTCCACCAGCCCGTCCGTCTGCTCCACTTCTGACTTTACCGCCTCTGAAATTCTGAGAATATCTTCCATCATGGTATTCTGCACTGCCTGCTGATCTTTTACGGACCAGATGGTGTCATGGTCAAAATTTTTAGCAGTCCTTGCTGTTACATTATAGGAAAAGGTTATGACAATCCCGGTACAGACGCTCACCAATGTCAGGTCATCCCCCAGAAGCTGCCCTGTTGCCGCCAGCACAATACCCCGCAGTATCATAATTCCCATAATTCCCGCAAATGCCCGTTTTTCAAATTTCCTGTCGTAATAAAGAATCAGTGAAATCATTATGGGGATAACATAACTGAAAATCATAAGGCTTTTTCCTGTCACCATCAGGTAACCCCAGCCAATCAGAAAACAGCCCAGAATTACATACCTTAAAGGCTCCGAAGATTTTTCTTTCAGATACATGCCCCAGCAGACAGCCCCTCCAGCCAGCAAAATCACTGCAGGTATAATTGCAGGTTTCCCGCTGGAAATCTCCTTCGAGCCAAACTGAATAAACAGGGCCAGCACAACAGGTATCTCCATCAGTGTCATCAGCAGAAGTACCGTATGATTTGCTTTGGCGTCACGGGCGGGTTTTTCACTGTACGTCCGCACCTTCACAGCAACTGCACCTGCAGTTTCATTACATTTTTTCTCCTCCATCTTTTCATCCTTTCGTACACTTTTCCAGAGGTTTATTCAGCAGTTCTGTCCCCGGAACCACAAATTTTCCGTTCCGGATTACATCCACAGAGGTTCCGTCTTTTTTCTGCACCGTTATCCGGTCCAGCTCATCATAGGGAATGGTAATATCCGTATGGCAGCTGAAATATGCTTTCTGCGGATCTTCTTTCCGCAGTATGGACACTTCGTTATCCCTGGCCACAATCTCTTTGCCATCAGGATTGAACACCGGCGTATCCTCCGCCCAGCTGTAACAGGTGTCTCCCACTGCAAAATGAGGCCCTGTCTTTTCCGCAATCAGAATGGGCAGCCTGTCCTGAATCTGATAGTCAATACCCATCCGGTAAGCAGTGGTATTGGTTCCGATGGCAAATTCTCCCAACGGAAGGGTATCATGGTGTTTCAGCAGGTTTTCCTTTAAAAATGCAAGATTCTCCTGCTCTGTCTTAAAATTATTGCAGTGATAGCTGCAAATCATACCATCCTTAAATTCCAGATTCAAATCCAGATATTTCAGGCCGCTCAGATATACCTGGGTCACATGGAGACGCCCGCTGGTGCCTTTCAGCACCGGAGAGGTAAATACTTCCCCTACCGGAATATTCACATCCGCCACACAGTTTTCAAAGGCAGTCTCCCGGCTTCTGTCCTTCAGGGGATAAAGAGCAACGGTCAGATCCGTATGATTTTCTCCTTTTCCCGTAATCCGCACAGATTCGCCCTCATCCAGCACATCTATGATTTTCTGCTGCATTTCCTGATATAATTTATAATCCAGCGTATTTACTTCCACGGTTTTTGCAAAGATTTCCGGATAGTCCGGGCCGATTTCCGGTATGGGATAGGCGATAATGGTAAAGCTGCGCTCCTCTCCCTTAATATAACTGTTGGTAATCTGTGTGGCCATGTTCGCGTAATATACGTTCAGTTTCTGCTGCTTCTCCGTATACTGCCATGCATAAGGGCTGGCCTTCGGCTCAAAGCCTGTTTCCCCGAAAGTCTCCACCACCGCAGGCCCGGCATACCAGGCCGCCTCTGTTTTCCGGGCCTCATAAGCAGTTTTCAGCACTTCCAGCCGGCGCTCCACCAGCGATTTATCCAGATACATTGCCCTGTCAGCCTTGTGGTCATACTCATACTGGCGGTTGGGAGAGGTGCTTTCCACCGACCGGCTTCCGTTCCCTCTGCCGGAAAAGGAAATCTCAGCGCTTCGCATCATCACCGGCTGCAGGCCCATCTTCTCAAAATTTTTCACCGCCGCCCGCATCATACGCTCAAATCCAATGGGATAACGCAAATCTACGAATTTCTTTTTAGACAAATCCTTTCCTGTCACTTCAAATCCAATGCGGTACCCCTCCGTACAGGTATCTGCCATGGCCTGAATCTGTTCCTCCGGCAGGCTGTTCAGAAATTCTGCTGTCTTTCTCTCATTGTCAGTAATATAAGCACCGTAGCGGTACAGATACCCCAAATCCTCCAGATTGCTGTCCATAATAATTCCGGTATAAAAATCCAGTTCCGGCCGGGTCTGGGCCAGCACGCCCGTTTCCGTAAACACTTCCCCGTAATCATGGAAAAACCAGTATATCATCTGCCTGATTTCCCGCTCCTTCGGCAGTTCTTCTCCCTCAAAGGCATTATAAATCTCCACCAGCAGTTCGCTGAAAATAGTAATATCGTAAATCCTGCTCTCAAATGCATAAGGAATCAGGGAACGGAAATCTGCATACAGCGCGCTTAGCAGCTTTCCAAATCCTTCTCCCAGCTTTTCCGCCGCATACGCAGGGCTGGCATAACTTGCCCCGTAATGCTCCGGCAGCACCTCCCGGTACAGCCTCCGGTTCTCCTCCGCCCGTTCTTCCAGGCTTTTCTGCTCCCAGCCGCCCTGGAAAATTTCTTCTTCCAGACTGCCCAGTTCTCTCAGAAGAGCCGCCGCCTGTCGGAAATAACCCCGGTACGGCTCCCGCACTGTTTCTTCTGTCTCAATCTGTTCCAGTCGTCCCATACACAGGAGAAAACGTTCCTCCACTTCTTCCCGGTATGGCTGCCATATTTCCCGATAACCCACAAAATCATCCTTTCCTGTTCGTATGTGCCTGTGCTCTAATCGCATCTCTGTTCATTCCGGAATATTCTGATTGCTCCGAAGACTGTTAAAAACCGGATATATAGATCATAATCCAGCCTGCCAGCACAATGCCGGAACAGATGCTTCCCAGCACCGGAAAGAGTTTATAGCTTTCTTCCCGCAGACTTGTAATCCCAATCAGCAGCGACACCATTGTCATCAGCAATGCAAACAGCCCTGCGCTTCCAATATAGACGCTGGCATTTCCGCTGCTCCGTATGGAAAAAACCACCATTCCAATCCCCATCAGGGCAGACAGAACTGCCAGGAAAAGGGACAGTTTCCCCCGCCTGGAATGCTTTTTCCCCGCAAATTTATAACTGTTTTTTTTCTTTCGTCTCATAGCTTCTCCTTATTCGGTTCATCCAGTAAAAAATCAGGCAGCCCAAAGCACCGCCAATGGTGTTCAGCAGCATATCGTCCACATCAAAACTCCCCACTTTGGACACTAACTGAATGGTCTCCACCATCAGACTGAATTCAAAACTGAAAAACACGGTATATAAAAAGGAACGACACCTGGGATACAGCACCGGAAGAAAAAATCCGAAGGGAATAAAGGCCACAATATTTCCCAGCAGATTTAAAAGCACTGCTTTGGTTCCCAGAGAATGGCGATGCACAATGAAACGTCTGATTTCCTTAAACAGCTCCAGATTGTAATGATAAGTTCTCCCCTCGAAAGTACGCCCCGTACTTTCCGCAAAGAACAGAAAATATGTCAGGCAAATAATATAGACTCCGAACATAATCCTGCTGCATATCCGGAGTATTTTTTTATAATCATTTTTCAATTCTTCAACCCTTAAAATATAATATCCGCTTTACACTTTAAGATTCTCGCTCCGCTCACAATTGCCAGGACGCCGCAGGCAATGCCGCTCACCAGGGCAACAACGCCCAGGGCAATATTGCCGGCTCCTGTAATACTCATGGTCTTGTATATTTTCTCATTCATGCTCAAACCTCCTGCTGTTTTGCTCCATACTGAGCATAATACCGGTCTATGGCCGCTTTCATTTCATCATTAATATATATATTTCCATTATATGGCTTATTATGCAGACATTCCACCACATCTGCCATGGTCACAATGGCGTTGGTATCAAAACCGTACAGCTCCCGGATTTCCTCCAGCGCACTCTGTTCCCCTTTTCCCCGCTCCATCCGGTTCAGAGATACAATCAGACCCTTAATCTCTATCTGAGCCTGAGCCCGGATAATGGGTACCGTCTCCTCCATGGATTTCCCGGAAGTGGTAACATCCTCAATAATCACCACCCGGTCACCGTCAGCCAGCTTACTTCCCAGCAGAATTCCGGTATCTCCGTGATCCTTGACTTCTTTCCGGTTGGAACAGTAACGGATTTCCTTTCCATACAGCCTGCTGTATGCCATGGTAGTGGCAACGCTTAAGGGAATCCCCTTGTAGGCAGGCCCAAACAGTACATCGAAATCGTCTCCGTAATGCTCATGAATGGCTCTGGCATAATATTCTCCCAGCCTGTCAAGCTGGGCCCCTGTCACATAAGCTCCCGCATTCATAAAAAAGGGAGATTTTCTTCCGCTCTTTAAAACAAATTCGCCAAACTTTAATACCTGGCAGTCTACCATAAATTCTATAAATTCTTTCTTGTACTGTTCCATTTTATCTCAAATCCTCCTGTCCGGCTTCCAGGGAAACCGGCCTGTCCGCATGGTTTCCAAACTTCACGTTTATACTATCATAAAACCCGGCGGTACGCAATTGCTATTTCGCAAAAAGAATGAGCGGAAAAAAGATTTGGTTCGGGGATTCCGCACCAAATCTTTTTTATTTGCAGTCCGTATATAATTTCACAGAAAATTGCGCTCCAGTTCTGATACAAGCTGCTGCATTTCTGCCTTGGAAGTTACATTTCTGGCAGCTTCCACCACCTGCTTTTTCTCCGATTCATCCATCTGTGCATAGACAGACAGAGCTTTTTCATTCAGGCCAAGCTGGAAGCTCAGTCCGATGGGCATATCGTATTTATTTTCCATGATGTTCCCCTTCCTCTGACATATAACAGTAGTATAGACCGGAAAACAGCAGATTATACCTTATATTGGGAATTTTTCAGAACCATCCCATACTGATACCGGCCCAGTAAATCAGCCCCAGCACCCAGCTGGTAAAGATTCCGTACAGAATCACCGGCCCGGCAATGGTGAAAATCTTGCAGCCAATCCCGAATACCTGGCCTTCCTTCTGAAATTCAATGGCCGGAGCCGCCACGGAATTGGCAAATCCTGTAATGGGTACCAGCGCTCCGGCGCCGCCCCAGTTGGCAATGGAAGGATAAATATTGCATCCTGTCAGCAGCACACTTAAAAATACCAGCAGCATACTGCACCAGCTTCCGGCAGTTTCTTTATCCAGTCCAAAGGTATCTGTTGCAAGATTCAGAATAATCTGGCCCACAATGCAGATAATTCCTCCGGTAATAAATGCTTTTATCATATTGGCCGGAAGGGAATGGGTGGGCGTCACCTGTCTGACGTATTCATTATATTCCTGATTTTTCTTTTCCTTCTGTTCCATGGTTTCCTGTGCCATGTCCATACCTCGCTTTCATCCTGACTATATTTGCTGCATATGATTATAGTAAAAATACAGTGCGCCCAGCGCTTTTCCCAGAGCCATGAAAAACAGCATCCAGCTCAGTCCCTCTTTGATTCCCAGACGTCGGAACATAATGGGAAAAGTATTTAAAATTTCCGCAAGCGCCACCGCCAGACACCCGGTAAAAATTCCGGCCGACAGGCCGAACAGAACCACTGCCCATATTCCCAGAGGCACCTGTATCTGAAACAGGGAAAGGATATTTCCCACCGCTCCGCCCAGAACCACTGCATTTTCATAGACAATAATATCCGTCGCTGTACGGCTTTTACCAATAATCCTTGGAACGACCCCTATGGAAATGATAAAGCTGAACACTCCTGCTGCAATGGCAGAACCGCCGGCCAGTCCAATAAAGCCCAAAAACACCTGTTTAATCCACATCGTTACTGGTTCCTTTTCTTCCGCAGTTTTCTATAAAAGTAGAGTCCACATCTTTTTCATAGGTGCGCATTTCCACCTGAATGGGTGTAGGGTCATGGGTGATTTTTTTATGTCCCACGTGATTGAAAAATATCATGATTCCCAGAAAGAGCCCGATGGAATAGCATACCTCCAGCGGAGTAAACCCACTGGACTCCGTGCCCGTTACCTGCCGGTAAAAATCTGCGAATACTTCACCTACGCCCACATCATTGTTAAAGGTCATAATGGTAAATGCCGAGCCGAAAAATATCAGCACGCACAGCACTGCTGTTTTTAAGTACAGCAGCCATTTGGGCTCCTGTTTCGGTTCGTATTCCAGAACAAAATCCTTTTCCCCGATATTCTGAACATCCACATTGGGAAATTCTTTTCCTATGAGTTCGATAATTTTCATGACGGAAAATACTTCCACCTGCTTTTTTTTCCTGCTCTGATTTACAGGAGTATGAAAAGTATAAACTTTCATGTTTTTTAATTTGCTGACCAGAGAGGGATTGGTGGAAGTAATTTTCGCAATATCTTTTAACGTTACGGAAGGCTCCCGTACCAGTACATTCTGCTCTGTTTTCAGGTAAAGGGTATCTGAGTTTGACGCCATAGGTTCCTCCAATCTATGCAGATTTTATCGTGCTGCCAAAGGGCCGGAAGCTCTCCACTGCTGTTTCCTCTTCCATATCTTCGCAGGGGATCTCATTCCGGGAATCTGCCGCGGTGATTCCTTCCGTATTCCGAACCAGCGTCCCTTCCGTTACCGTGGACTGATTTTCCACATAATTCACATAATAGAAAATGCCCCCCGCAATGGTAAGAATGACTGCTGCCAGAAGACAGATTCGATAAATAATACTGTGATTACGACTCATATTCTCACATCCTTTTTCCATCTTTGGAAGTAGTATGCCATCTAATCCAGAATTTATTCATCCGAAAATTCCATTTTCAATTATATATGGTAATCTGTAAAAAAACGTGTATAATAAAAGAAAAAGAAGGTGATTACATGGATGCGTTAAACATGGAACAAATTTATACCACGGACGATATTTATGCATTGCCCGACGGAACGCGGGCAGAACTGATTGACGGAGAAATTTACTATATGGCTCCGCCCGGCAGAACTCATCAACGTCTGGTAAGCAGGCTGAATCAGATAATTTCCAATTATATCGAATCATATCATGGAAAATGTGAAGTTTATCCTGCTCCATTTGCCGTATTCCTGAACCAGGACAGTTTCAATTATGTGGAACCGGATATTTCTGTTATCTGCGACCCTTCCAAGCTGGACGAAAAGGGCTGCCATGGCGCCCCCGACTGGATTATTGAAATCGTTTCTCCCGGAAGCAAATCCATGGACTATATGAAAAAACTTCTGAAATACTGTACCGCAGGTGTTCTGGAATACTGGATTGTGGACCCTGCCCGGAAACAGGTTCTGGTATATCAGCCGAAACAGGAAACCATGGAGCAGTATGCTTTCGGTGAGGACATCCCGGTGGGAATCTGGGAAGGATTCTCAATAAATATTCCGTAAAATATTTTACAGGATTCCGTTTTTCCGGTATCCGCAGAGGATTTTACAAAATTCTGATTTTCCGGTATCCGCAGAGGATTTTACAGGATTCCGTTTTTTCGATATCCGCCCTTCAGTTCACCTGATTGCGCATTCTGAGCAGAATCCGCTTTTCCAGCCGGCTGACCTGTACCTGGCTGATGCCCAGTTCTCCGGCCACCTGCATCTGGGTTTTCTCACCAAAATACCGCAGTTCAATCAGCCTGCGCTCCATATCCCCCAGGTCTGCCATAAGCTGTTCCAGCAACATATGGTTGAGCAGGACTTCATGGCTGTCCCTTTCCTGGGGGATACGGTCCGCCAGACAGGTCTCTTTTCCATCGGCAGGCGAACATGTCTTATAGATGGATTCCACTTCTCCGTTGGCCTCCAGCGCCATAACAATCTCCTCTCTGGGAAATCCTGTTTCTTCTGAAATTTCCTGCAGGGTAGGCTCCCGGCTCAGGGATGCCTGCAGTTTCTCCCTTGCCTGCTTTATTTTCGCACCGCTTTCTTTCAGGCTCCGGCTCACCCGAATCATTCCGTCGTCCCGCAGAAACCGTTTGATTTCCCCGGTAATCATGGGAACAGCGTACGTGGAAAATTTCACGTCAAAGTTCAGATCAAACTTGTCAATGGCTTTCATCAGGCCAATGCTGCCCACCTGAAACAGTTCTTCCAGTTCATAACCCCTGCCGGAAAACCGGTGCACAATACTCCAGACCAGCCCCATATTATTCTGTACCATCCGGTCTCTGGCGTCCTTATTTCCCTGATGGGCTGCTGCCAGCAAATCCCATACCTTTTCTTTCTCTGTCTGTTTTTCTTTATATGTACATTCCTCCCTGTCTGTCTGAAACTGCTTTTCCACCATCTCACCCTTTCCTTCCGCTATCCTTTTCCTATGGTTTTGCGCATGGTCACACAGGTTCCTTTTCCCGGCTCGGAAATGATTTCCACCTCGTCCATAAATGCTTCCATAAATGCAAACCCCATGCCGGACCGTTCCAGTTCCGGTTTGGTAGTGAACAGGGGCTCTCTGGCCTGTGCAATATCCTGAATTCCTTTTCCGGTATCTATCACGGAAAGCTCCACCTGCTGTCCTCTGGTGCTGCACTGAATCCAGATACTGCCCCCTTTCTGCTCATATCCGTGAATGATACAGTTGGTAACCGCCTCGCTGACTGCCGTTTTAATGTCTGCAAGCTCGTCCACCGTGGGATTCAGCTCCGCCACAAAAGCGCCCACCGTAACTCTTGCAAAACCTTCGTTGGAAGATGACGCCAAAAATTCCATCTTCATCTCGTTTTTTGTCTGTTCCATAAAATCCTCCTTATAAGCCTTCTTCCTGTTCCACTTCCATAATTTTCTGCAGACCGGACAGCTTAAACACCCGCTCTATCTGCCTGTTCAGATGAACTGCCTTCACAAAGCCCCCGGAAAAACGCACATTTTTGCACCTGCCGATAATTACCCCGATACCGGAGCTGTCCATAAAACAGGTATCCTGAAAATCAAATACCAGACTGCGCACCGGATATTTCACTATCAGTCCGTCCGCTTCCTCCTTTAAAATTTCTGCCTGATGATGGTCCAGTTCCCTGGGCATTTTTAAAATCAGGCATCCGTAGTCTTTTTCAAATCTGTAATCCATATTTCCCTTCCTTTCCTGAGCTGCCCTGAACACATAAAAGAGCCGGCCCTGTAACATATAAAAGACGCCATGGTGTCATGACGTCTTTTGTACTCTTTCCTGCTATTCTCTTTTCTATGGCTGCTGCTCCATCTCATCCAGATATTGCTGGGATTTTCTGGCCCGCGAGGTGCCAGGATGGAGTTCCACCATTTTCTGATAATATTTTTTTGCGTTATCCATATCTCCGGTCTGGCGATATGACTGGGCAAGATAATAAATGGCATACCCGTCGTTATAATCTTCCTCCGACTGTACCACCTTTTCCAGCCCGGTAATTGCCTCCGGAAAACGGTTTGCCCGGTAATCCTGTTCTGCCTGAGCATAAACTGCTGAAATATACTGCTCATTTACCTGATTATTCAGCGTCTCATAAATTGCTTTCGCCTGAGTTCCCAGTAATTTGGAATCCACATTTACAATGGTATCTCCCGCGCCCTGTATATTCTGCTGAGCAAAGGCATCATAGGCCACAAGAAGCTGCTCGTAACTGTCCACAATCTTCTGAGCGTTATCGGAATCCCTTTCCTGCTTTTCAATCTGCTTATTCAGCTCTTCGATTTTATTTTCCAGAGTTTTGATTTCCTGATTCCGGGTGGTAAGGGAGTCATTGGCCGCCAGTTCTGCCTTTTTCGCATCGGATATGGCATTCTGACGAATCCCCGGAATGACCAGAAACCAGGTAATCAGCACACCGATAACCACACCGATAATCAGATTCAGAATGGTCATTACAGCAGAATTATCTTTCAGATTTGTGGGCTGGATAATAGTCTCGTTTCCGCTTCGGTAGGAGGATACTTTTTCTTCCTTTTCTTTCCGTCCTCCCTTTCCATGCTGGGAATCTCCCTGCAGATACAGGTTTACCTCCCGCAGATAACGAAGGGTGGTCATATTTCCCGTATCAATTTCCGCCGCTGTCCGCAGTTCTTTCCGGGCCAGTTCATATTTGCCCTCTTCCATATACAGCAAAGCCAGAAGCTGGTAGCCTTTTACCAGCCCCGGATTCATGGAAAGCACCTTTTTCAGCTGGATAATGGCCAGGTCTCTGCTGTCCTGGTGGCAGTAAAGCAACGCCTGATTATACTTTTTAATGGTCTGGTTGACGGAATTTAACTGGGAACGGTTGGACTGAATCTCCTCCAGATACCGTTCCGCCGGATTATCCTCCGGTTTCAGGCTCCGGCTGAGTACCCATTCGCTCAGAGCATCCGCCACTTCTCCCATTTCATAATAAATCAGCCCAAGAAGATTTCTTGCCTGAATATTGGCTTTGTAAAAACGCAGGCTTTTCTTCAGGGACTGCACTGCTCCGGACAGATCTCTTATTTTTGCTTTTTCCAGTCCGTCATTATACAACGCGTTGGATACACGAATAATTTTATTATAAGAATCCATAGATTTCCTTTCCTTACTTCAAAATCGTTCTGCTACCGCTGTCTTGCCTCCCTGATAATCTCCTGCATAATATCCGTCATATCGGTCAGATCCCGGTCATATATGGCGTCCTCAGCCTCCTCCACTTCCAGGCTGGGCTTAAATTTCTTCAATTCTTCTTCAAAATTAATCACTCTGCATACCTCCTGTCAGTTCTTCCAATTCACCTATCAGATACAGGGAGCCCGCACAGAACAGTTTCTGCCCCGGTTTCCTGCATGATAATGCATATGCAAATGCCTGTTCCGTATTCTCGATTCCCGTGATTTTCACCTTCTGATGTTTCTCTTCTGCAATCTTCCGAAAAAGTTCTGTGAGCATTCCACTGGTCAGTCCGCGGGAACCGGAGACAGTGGTAAGTATAATTTCCTCCCAGGTTCTTCCGGTAAGAAGCTGCTCCGCAGCACGTACATAATCCTTTTCCTTCACCATGGAAAACAGTAAAACAGCAGATTCCTCCGTAATCTGCCCTGCTGCCTCCAAAAACTTTTCAATTCCCGCCGGGTTATGTGCTCCGTCAAAATAAACCCCCGGCTGTACTTCCTGCATTCTCCCTTTCCATCGGACCCCTGCCATCCCCTGTAAGACTGCTTCTCCGGAGATGTGTTCTGTTTCCCTTATACATTCCAGCGCCTGCAGAGCCAATGCCGCATTCCGGGCCTGATAAGGAGCGCCAAAGGGAATCTCCACTTCCATAACATCATAACCAGAATCATATAAAAAATCAATCTTTTTTCCTGTGTTTAATAAAATTTTAATTTTCTGTCCGTCTACCGGATACTTCGGACAGTTCAGTTCATCCGCCCTCCCGGCAATTACTTTTTCCCCTTCCGGACAGGAAGTATCGTACACAACGGGAACATGATTTTTCAGAATTCCGGCTTTTTCTGCCGCGATTTTTTCGAGGGTATCCCCCAGAATCTCCGTATGCTCCAGACTGATGGATGTAATGACGGTAAGCAGCGGATGTTCCACTATATTGGTGGCGTCCAGCCTTCCGCCCAGTCCTGTTTCCAGCACTGCATATTCCACCTGATAACGGGCAAAAATCAACATGCCCATGGCAAACACGAATTCAAAAAAGGATGGATGGGGCAGCCCCTCTTTCTCCAGTTCTGCCGCTGCCTGTGCTGCCTGGTCCGCTGCCCATACCACTTCCTGAGGGGCGCAATACTTTCCGTTCACTGCAAACCTTTCTTCCAGCCGAACCAGGTGAGGCGAGGTAAACAGCCCCGTTCTCTTTCCTGCCGCCCGCAGTACACTGTCAATATATGCACAGACGCTTCCTTTTCCGTTGCTGCCCGCCACATGTATGACCTGGAAGCTGTTCTGAGGATTTCCCAGCCGGGCCAGAAATTTTCTCGTATGCTCCAGTGTATTTTTACCTGTAAATCTTGGAATGTCCAAAAGCCATTCCAGGGTTTCCTCATATGTTTTCATTTTCCTGCACCTCTTTACACTCCACCCATTATAATATAGTAACGTGTCGAAATCCAGTTTTATTTATACATAAGTACTTTTTATGTAACAGTTCAGCCCAGGACTTTGCGCCTGCTGCAAAGTCCGTGAGAATGTGTAATGGTTGAGAAGAATCCGGCCTCTT
>CATLIX010000027.1 GCA_949959185.1 uncultured Eubacterium sp.
GTGCGTCCGGCATTTCGGCCTTTTTGTATGATGAAAATATTTCATAGAAAGTGTAGAAATTGTACATGAAATTTTGACAATTGGATAGTTTTGCAATTGTCTGATAATGTGTTTAAGGCGTCAGGAGCACCTTAAGTATATCGGAACAGAAACAGAGAAAAAGGGAAGGTATTTTTATGCAGTATGGACATTTTGACAACGAAAAAAGAGAATATGTAATTGACCGGGTGGATTTGCCCGTATCCTGGACAAATTATCTGGGAGTCCGGGACATGTGCGTGGTGGTAAATCACACAGCCGGAGGATATCTGTTTTACCAGTCCCCGGAATATCACCGGATTACCAGATTTCGGGGAAATGGGGTGCCCATGGACCGTCCGGGCCACTACGTGTATCTGCGGGATGCAGAAGACGGAGATTACTGGAGTATTTCCTGGCAGCCGGTGGGAAAGCCTCTGGACACAGCAAAATATTCCTGCTGTCATGGCATGAGCTATTCGGTGTATGAGTGTGATTATAAGGGAATCGAAGCCAGCCAGACGCTGGTGGTGCCCATGGAGGATTCGGTGGAACTGTGGGACGTGAAACTGAAAAATACCACAGACAGAGAACGGAAACTCTCGGTGTTCTCCTATCTGGAATTTTCCTTCCATCATGTTATGATTGACAACCAGAATTTCCAGATGAGCCTGTATTGTGCCGGCTCCTCTTATGAGGATGGAATTATTGAGCATGATTTGTTCTATGAGGAATTCGGTTACCAGTATTTTACCGGCAGCTTTGAGCCGGACGGATACGACTGTCTGCGGGACAGATTTCTGGGCAGTTACCGGACAGAGGACAATCCCGTTGCAGTGGAACGGGGGCGCTGCAGCGGTTCCAGGGAGCTGGGTAATAACCACTGCGGCAGCCTGCAGAAAGATCTGACTCTGGCGCCTGGAGAAGAAGTCCGGCTGATTTTCATGCTGGGAGAAGGAAACCGGGAAACCGGCAGGAAGATTCGTGAGAAATACTCGGATTATTCCAGAGTGGATCAGGTTTATCGGCAGCTTGCAGCTTACTGGGAGGATAAATTTGCAAAACTTCAGATACAGACTCCCAGTGAAGGAATGAACACCATGATTAACACCTGGAACCTTTACCAGGCGGAAGTAAATATTATGTTCTCCCGGTTTGCCTCCTTTGTGGAGGTGGGAGGAAGAACCGGCCTTGGTTACCGGGATACGGCCCAGGACGCCATGACCATACCCCATTCCAATCCGGAAAAATGCAGACAGCGTATTGTAGAGCTTTTGCGGGGGCTGACCGGTAAAGGTTACGGGCTGCACCTGTTTCAGCCCGAATGGTTTGAGCCGGACAGGGAGAAAAAGAAAAAGCCCTTCAAATCCCCCACGGTGATTCCCGGTGCAAAACCGAAGGACAGGGTACACGGAATAGAAGACGCCTGTTCGGACGACGCCCTCTGGCTGGTGCCCGCCATTGTGGAATATATCCGGGAGACGGGAGAAGTGGAATTTGCAGATGAAGTGGTTACCTATGCAGACGGAGGGGAAGGAACCGTCTATGAGCATATGAAGCGTATTCTGGATTTTTCCGCAGAGCAGGTGGGAGCCACCGGAATCTGCAAAGGACTCCGGGCAGACTGGAACGACTGTCTGAATCTGGGCGGAGGAGAAAGCGCCATGGTATCCTTTCTCCATTACTGGGCCCTGGGATACTTTATTGTACTGGCAGAGTATTTCCATCGGGACGAAGATGTGGTAAAATATAAGAAAATCAGGGAACGGGTGCACAGGGTCTGCAATGAAGTGCTCTGGGATAAGGAATGGTTTATCCGGGGCGTGACGAAAAACGGCAGGAAGATTGGGACTTCAGAGGACCGGGAAGGCAGGGTACATCTGGAATCCAATGCCTGGGCAGTGCTTTCCGGCGCGGCAGACGAGGAAAAGGGCAGGATGGCCATGGACAGCGTGGAGCAGTATCTGTTTACCCCGTACGGGTTAATGCTGAACGCCCCTTCTTATACGGAGCCTGACGACGATATTGGATTTGTCACCAGAGTCTATCCGGGCCTTAAGGAGAACGGCTCCATTTTCTCCCATCCCAATCCCTGGGCCTGGGCGGCGGAATGTGTGCTGGGCCGGGGTGATAAAGCCATGAAATTCTATGATGCAATCTGCCCCTGTTATCAGAACGACCGCATTGAGATTCGGGAGTCGGAGCCTTACTCTTACTGCCAGTTCGTGATGGGAAAAGACCACACAGCTTTTGGACGGGCCCGCCATCCCTTTATGACAGGAAGCGGCGGCTGGGCTTATTTTTCAGCCACCCGCTATATGCTGGGAATTCAGCCCCGGCTGGAAGAACTGGTAATTGACCCCTGTATTCCTCCGGACTGGAAAGGATTTTCGGCAGTGCGCAGATGGAGAGGCGCGGAGTTTCAGATTACCGTAGACAATCCGGAAGGGGTGATGAAAGGGGTAAAAACCATACGGCTGGACGGACAGGAAGTGGAGCATATTCCGGTGATGGAGGCGGGAACGAAACATCAGGTGGAAATTACTATGGGAGCCTGAGCGGTCCCGGAGGAATGAAGACGACAACTGGAAACCAGAACCCGGCGGCAGGCTGACAGGGGATGGAACCTGCAGACCGACGAAGCAGCGGGGATTCACAGAAAAGAGGATGAGAAAATGGTAAAATTTGGAACAGGCGGCTGGAGAGCTGTCATCGGAGATGAATTTACAAAAGCAAACATACAGTTGCTTTCACAGGGACTGGTAAATAAAATGAAAAGCGAAGGAGTGGCAGAGCGGGGCATTGTCATGGGATATGACCGGAGGTTTCTCTCCAAAGAGGCCATGCAGTGGGCGGCCACGGTATTTGCGGCAGCGCATATCAATGTGTACCTGATTAACAAATCCTCCCCCACTCCGCTGGTGATGTTCCATGTGATGAAGCATGAATTTCCCTATGGAATGATGATTACCGCCAGCCATAATCCGGCCATTTACAACGGAATTAAGGTATTCACTGCCGGAGGCCGGGATGCGGACGAGGTACAGACGAAGGATATCGAAGATTATATCGGAGATCTGAAGCCGGAAGATGTACAGGAAACAGAATACGAAACGGGCAAACAGGAAGGCTATATCCGGGAAATTTATCCCCTGAACGAGTACCTGGACAATATCATTGATTCTGTGGATATGCAGGCGATTCGGAATGCGGGGCTGAAAGTGGCTCTGGATCCCATGTACGGCGTCAGCGAAACGTCCCTGAAGATGATTCTGATGACCGCCCGCTGCGAGGTGGCCACCATACACGACAGACACGATACCCTGTTCGGCGGAAAACTGCCGGCTCCCTCGGCAGCCACCCTTCATTCCCTGCAGAATTATGTGGTGGAAAAGAAATTTGACATCGGTATAGCCACAGACGGGGACGCAGACCGCATCGGCGTTATTGATGACCAGGGGAATTTTCTGCATCCCAACGATATTCTGGTGCTGCTCTATTATTATCTTGTGAAATTCAGGGGCTGGAGCGGGCCGGTGGTGCGGAATATTGCAACCACCCATATGCTGGACAAGGTGGCGAAGCAGTTTGGCGAAACCTGTTACGAGGTTCCCGTAGGTTTCAAGCATATATCTGCCAAAATGCAGGAATCCGGGGCTATAATCGGCGGAGAATCTTCCGGCGGGCTTACCGTGCGGGGACATATCAACGGAAAAGACGGAATTTATGCGGCAGCGCTCCTGATTGAGATGATTGCCGTAACCGGAAAAAAACTTTCCCGGATTATGGAAGATATTTACCGGGAATGCGGCGCCATTCACATGGAAGAGCGGGATTATCAGTTCACACCGGAAAAGAAAAAGCACATGCAAAAGATTCTGATGGAAGATAAACTTCTGCCGGAACTGCCGGAAGAAATCGACCATATTTCCTATCTGGACGGAAGCAAGGTTTATTTCAGAAATGGCGGCTGGGTCATTGCCAGATTTTCCGGTACGGAACCGCTGCTGCGTATTTTCTGTGAAATGCCAGAGGCCTCCCAGGCAGCGGAAATCTGCGGCATATACGAGAAATTTCTGGAACTGTAATTCCGGCCGGCGGCCAGACCGGACGCACCGGACATTCCGATGGGCATATGGATGAATATGGATACATATGGATGCGGAGAATCATGTCCTGCAGGAGCTGCCATGATTCTTCTGTGTCCCGCCTTTTATCTTATAGAAAATACCGTGTTACCAGGTCCCTCAAGATTGGAGGGATTCAGGGAATTGAAGTGGACCTGTCCACTTTTTCAAAGGACGGAAGGAACCCATGAAGAAAAAAACGAAATCACTGAACAAAAAAATACTGCTGTTTCTGATACTGTGCTGGGGCGTGCCGGTTGCAGTATTTTTTACATTTACAACCATTTCCTACCATCAGCGGATTGTGGAGAAGGCAGAAGGGCTCATGGAAGAAGAACTGTACAATGCGGCCTCCTTTGCCTCAATTCGGATTGGAGACGCCATCACTCTCTGCCAGCGGCCTTCCTATGAAAAAACCTGGGAGGTGGCCTGGAAAAGTTATGAAAGAGGAAGCTGTACCAGAACGGAATATCTTCAGGAAGTAAATGCCAGCCTGAAAGGGAAGTTTTATCTGGATGAGCGGTTCAACATGTATGCCTATTACTGTTACGGTCATGAGAATCCGGAGTGTTTTTCTTCCCGGACAGGCATTTCCTACCACAGTTATCTGACAGAAATCCAGCCGGCCATCGAGGATATTATGGAAGGGGATTCTTCTTATGCGTATGTGCGCGTGGTGGAAGGGCGGATGTTTATTATACGGAACCTCTATACCACAGCAGACTATGTGCGGTACGGAACGTTGGTGGTGGAACTGAACAAATATAAAATTTTTCAGGATGTCTCCCAGAATACCCGTGATAATATGATTGTGTGTATCGGGGACAGCCAGGATGTGCTGGATTTTACCCGCAAAGAGCCGGGAGACAGCAGGGAAAAACTGCTGCAGCAGCTTACACAGAATTATGACGGAGTCAGCAGGCGGCGGATTGACCGGGTGGAAAACAGAGAATACAACGGATACCTCTATCAGGAGCGGTACGACAATTACCATACGGGGATTATTCTGTTTGCCAGAAGGCGGGAGCTGTATGCCAGCCTGTATGAGTTTTATTCCCTTGTGGCCATGCTGCTGGTACTGTTTATACCCTTTTTCTGTTATGGAGCCTGGTTTCTGCGCAGACATATTCAGGTTCCCGTTGAACAGATTATGCGGGCTTCCAAAAAGATGGAGGAGGGGGAAATGGGCGTCCGGGTGGAAGGACGGGAAATGCCCAACCTGGAATTTCAGTATATGAAAGAGAGTTTTGACAGCATGTCCGCTCAGGTAAAATATCTCTTTGATTATGTGTACGAAGAAAAACTGGCCCGCAAAGATGCCCAGATTCAGGCGTTGCAGGCCCAGATTAACCCTCATTTCCTGAACAATACCCTGGAAATGATGAACTGGCAGGCCAGAATGTCCGGGGACACTGTGGTGCCGAAAATGATAGAGGCGCTGGGTACGGTGCTGGATTACAGGATGAACCGGGCGAATGTGCGGGAAATCCATCTGTCCCAGGAGCTTCAGTGCGTGAACGCCTATTTCTATATTATGTCCATGCGCTTCGGGCAGCGGCTGCGGATTGAGCGGGATATTGACGAAGAACTTCTGGATGTGATGGTGCCTCCGCTGATTTTGCAGCCTCTGGTGGAAAATGCCATAGTCCATGGAGTGGAAGCCATGGCCAACGGCACCATAGAAGTAAAAGTGTACCATGATACGGACCGCATGTATCTGGAAGTGCGGAATACGGGAAAAGAGATTACGGAAGAAACACAGCGGAAAATACAGGCCATTCTGGAAGGAAACGAAGCGCAGATTCCCAGAGAGCCGGGAAGACATACCTCTATCGGTATTCAGAATGTGAACCGGAGAATCCGTCTGGTATACGGAGAATCCTACGGTCTGACCATTACCCAGGAACAGGGGGAGGAGACCGTTTCCAGAATTACCATACCTTACCGGAAGGAGTTGGAAGAGCAAACGTCAGAAGAACGGGAGAGTGTGGAAGAAGAACTGAAGAACATGGCAAGATTAAACAATTAATGACAGGTCGGTCTAATGCTTTTTGTGCGGTTTGCTCCTATAATATGAATATAACAACGAAAACCCATTGTGAAATCATATGAAGGAGGATTTACTATGAAGAAGAAACTTTTATCCATGCTGCTGGTTGGGGCCATGGCAGTATCAGCCCTGTCAGGCTGCGGGGGAAATGCAGGAAGTGCGGACAAAGGAAGTACGGACGGAGGAAGCGGCACAAAAGAAGCGTCCTCAGACGCATCAGGAGGAGATAATCCCGTTACCCTGAAAACGGTATCCATGTTCGGCGGTACGGACCCCAACAAAGAGGCTTATGAGGCAATCAATGCAGACTACATGAAGGAAAACAGCAATGTTACCATTGAAGATAACTCTCAGACCTCAGACGAGGAGTGGAAAGCAGCAGTCAATGCAGATTTTTCCGTTGGAAATGAGCCGGACGTTATCCAGTTCTTTACCGATGCAACTGCAGACAGCATTATTGCCACAGACAAACTGGTAACAGTAGAAGAAATCTGTGCGGAATATCCGGATTATGCCAAAGATACTCTGGGAGACGCGCTGGATGCGGCGAAGAATACGGACGGCGTGTCAAGGGCAGTGCCCACTACCGGATACTGGGAAGGACTGTTCTGCAATAAGGATTTATTTGACAAGTACAATCTGGATTTGCCCACAGACTGGGCTTCCATGGAAAAAGCAATCACCACTTTTAAGGAAAACGGTGTGATTCCCATTGCCTGCTCCCTGAACAATGTGCCCCATTACTGGGTGGAATTTTTAATGCTCTATGCAGCAGGAGTGGAAGAATATACCTCTGTTCCGGAAACAGCGCCGGAAGGATGGGTAAAAGGTCTTGAGATGTTCAAAACTCTGCGGGATATGGGAGCATTTCCGGAAGATACGGACACGGTAGACGACGCTTATGTGGGACAGCTGTTCCGTGATAAAAAAGCAGCCATGCAGTTAGAAGGCTCCTGGTATTCCGGAAATATTGAAGATACGGAAAATACCGTAGTAGTTTCCTTCCCCGGCGTTCCGGACCAGAAAGCGGAAGCAGGCACCATGGTAGGAGGCATTTCCTCCGGATTCTATATTACCAGGAAAGCATGGGATGACCCGGACAAGAGAGAGGCGGCAGTGAAATTTGTCATGGCCCATACCTGTCAGGCAGGCGTTCAGAAATACTGGGAAGCTACCGGCGCCGTATCCCGTGCGGCAGTGGAAGTGACTCCGGTGGAAGGTATTTCTCCGCTGGTAGATTCCATTGCAGTGTGCACAGACGCCAAAAACGTGGTGGTAGCCCCGACAGACGCAAGAATCGGCGATGCATATAAGACACTGATTTCGGAAATTGTAAAAGTATCCACAGGCGCAATTTCTGCAGAAGACGCCATCAATGAGGCCCTTTCTATCAGACAGCAGTTACAGTAAAGAGGTGGGAGAGAGATGTTATATAAGAAAAAATGGCCCCTGCTGATATTTCTGGTGCCCGGCTTACTGTTTATGGTAATTTTTCTTTACATCCCATTTCTGGAAAATATTAAGAACAGTTTTTACGATATGCCGGCAGTAGTGAAAATGCCGGGAACGGAATGGAGATTTCTGGGGCTTGACAATTATAAAAGACTGTTCACGGACCCGGATGTGAGGACAGCGCTGATAAATTCTCTGAAAATGATGGTGCTTACCGTGATTTTCGAGGTGGGAATCGCTTTTGTGCTGGCGGTGATGGTGTCTCAGATAAAAAGGCTGCAGCAGTTATTCCGTACTGTATATTTTTTCCCGGTGGTAATCTCCGCCACTGCCATCGGTCTGCTGTTCAAGCTGTTCTACAATTACAACGGCGGTATGCTGAACCAGATTCTGGAATTTTTCGGAAGAGAGCCGGTGAACTGGCTCTCACCGGAGCTGGCCTTTATCATGGTGTGTATTCCCACATTGTGGAGTTATATCGGATTTTATTTTGTTATTCTTCTGACGGGACTCAGCGATATCCCCGACGATGTGTACGAAGCGGCTTCCATTGACGGGTGCAACCGGTTTATGCAGGTATTTTACATTACCTTTCCCATGATGAAACCGGTATTTTTCACCTCGGTGACACTGGCGGTAACAGGAGCGCTGAAGGTATTCGATCTTCCCTGGGTAATGGTTCCCAACGGGGCGCCGCAGGGGAGCACCCATTTTCTGGGTACCTACATGTATCAGCAGACCTTCGGGCTGAACAATTATGATTATGGTTCCACCCTTGCGGTACTGATTGTGCTTCTGGGAATTCTGGTGTCCAGAGGCGTGGGATTCCTCACGGAAGATAAAGAAGAACGCATTGCACGGAAAGAAAAACGTCTCAGAGAGAAAGCGCAGAGAAAGGGGGCGGCATAAATGGATACAGCAGTACAGAGCACTGTGCCGGCAAAAAAACGAAAAGTAAAAATCAGCACGGTTGTGATTTATGCCATACTGGTTCTGTGGGCTCTTCTGACCATCTTTCCATTTGTGTGGGTGGCCCTGAATTCCTTTAAGCCTTCGGCGGAGGTCCTTCGTTCTTCCTTTTCTCTGCCCGCTCCGCCCACGCTGATGAATTATGAAAATGCATTCGGCAAACTGAATGTACTTAAGGCATATGGACACAGCTTTGTGATTTCAGGTACCGTGACCATAGGAGTTATGGTTCTGGCTTCTCTGATGTCCTTTGCACTGACCAGATATGATTTTAAGGGGAAACAGTTTGTGCGCAGCCTGATTGTGGCCAGCCTGATGTTCCCGGTGTTCGCCACCATTATCCCGGTCTTTAAAATGATGGTGCAGTGGGGGCTTCTGAGCAAAAACATTGCGGTAATCCTGCCTCAGATTGCGGGAAACCTGAGTTTTGCCACCATTGTCATGACAGGATTCATGCAGAGCATTCCCCTGGAAATGGAGGAGGCTGCCTATATGGAAGGAGCCAATGTATTTCAGGTATTTACCGGAATCATTGTTCCCCTCTGCCGGCCTTCCCTGGCTACGGTAGCCATATTCAGCTTCCTGTGGTCCTACAATGACCTGTTTGTACAGAAAATCATGATACGCGATTCCACCAAATACCCCATTTCCTCTCTGCTGGAGGAAATCAGTTCCCAGTACGGGACAGATTTCGGGCTGATGGCCGCTTCCGTGACCATTATTGTGATTCCGGTTATGATTGTATACATATTATTGCAGAAAAATATTATCAAAGGATTGACAGCAGGAGCAGTGAAAGGATAATATTCTGTTTGTTGACCGGGCTTATGGCTTCCCGGCCGGATTCCGGCTGCGGAGGCCATATACTGGTTGTATGGAAAGGGTGTGAAATTATGTACAGGGTCATGCTTGTGGATGATGAGCCGATTATTGTGGAAGGGCTGTCAAGGAGTATTCAGTGGGAAAAGTGGAACTGCCGCGTAGTGGCGACCGCCCACAACGGACTGGAGGGAAAGCAGGTCATTGAGCAGGAAAAACCGGATATTATTTTTATGGATATCTGTATGCCGGAACTGGACGGTCTTGCCATGATAGCAGCCATTAACTCCCAGTTTCCGGATCTGGAAGTATGCGTACTCACCGGATTTCGGGATTTTGAGTATGCAAAAGAAGCAATTCGTCTGGGAGTGACCCGGTTTCTGCTGAAGCCTTCCAATATGGAAGAGCTGGAAGAAGCCATAGAGAAGATGTGTGAAAATCTGAAAAAGAAGGGAATTACGGGAGAGGAGCCGGACGACCTTCCGGAATCAGGCGGAGAAGCGGAAAAGGCTCCGGAGGAATCGGAAGAAAGCCCTTCCGGCAGCTTTATTGTGAAACATGCCCTTGCTTATATCGGGGAACATTATGAGCAGAAACTGACACTGGGAGAAGTAGCGGAAAAGACATATGTGAGCCAGTGGCATCTGAGCAAACTTCTGAACCGTCATACGGGACAGAGCTTTTCCGATATTCTGAACCGTGTGCGGATAGAAAAAGCCAAAGAACTGCTGAAAGACCCCTCTCTTCGTATTGGAACCATATCTGAGCAGGTGGGATTCCTGGATATGGCCCATTTTTCCAGAGTGTTTAAAAAGCGGGAAGGGGTTACCGCCAATGAATACCGGAATAAAATTCCGGGGAGACAGAAAAACAGCAGAAAAAGAAATGGAGAGAAATAGAACATGAGGATTATCAAAACAAAAGACTATCAGGATATGAGCCGGAAAGGAGCCGGAATAATAGCAGCTCAGATGATTCTGAAACCGGACAGCGTGCTGGGACTTGCCACAGGTTCCACGCCGGTGGGAATCTATGAACAGCTTGTGGAAAAATATAAAAAGGGAGATTTGGATTTTTCCAGGATTTCCACGGTGAATCTGGACGAATACTGCGGCCCTGACCCCCGCGATAAGCAGAGCTATTATTATTTCATGCAGGAGCAGTTATTCCGGCATGTAAATATATGTCAGAACGCAGTCTTTGTTCCGGACGGAAGCAATCCCAATGAGGCGGAAGTCTGCGGGAAACATGAGAACATCATCCGGGATCTGGGCGGCATTGATCTGCAGCTTCTGGGCCTTGGACGGAACGGCCATATCGGCTTCAATGAGCCGGGGCCTGTATTTGCAAAGGAAACGTACCGGGTGGCGCTGACTGAGAGCACCATTCAGGCCAACGCACGGTTTTTCGATTCTCCCGCACAGGTTCCCACCCATGCATATACCATGGGAATCGGCACTATTTTTAAGGCAGGAAAGATACTGGTGGCAGTCAGCGGAGAAGATAAGGCCGAAGCGGCAGCACGGGCCTTCCGGGGGCCGGTAACGCCGGAAGTTCCCGCTTCCATTCTGCAGCTTCATCCGGATGTTACCGTGATTGGGGATGAGGCTGCCCTTTCCGGCATATCCGGCCTGTAAACGGTGGATTCTGTCAGTCCTCCGGCAGGGAGCGGTGTTCCGCCCCTCTCTGATAGAGAAAGGCTCCCAGGGCTGAGAGGCAGACAGCGCCTGCCAGAATGGCCAGGTGGATTACAGGGGAATCACCGCCGTAGAGCAGAATATCCGGGGCAAAAGTTCCCCAGAGGTTAAACAGCATGTGGAACAGGATGGACAGGTAAATGCTGCCTCCTTTCAGACAGACGTAGCCGCAGAACAGGCCCACGGCAAAGGCGTAGACGCCCTGCACCACATTGCCGTGAAAGACGCCGAACAAAAATGCCTGAAAGATATTTGCCAGGAAAAGAGGCATTGCTTTTGCGGCGTATTTCAGGGTCACGCCCCGGAAAATCAGTTCTTCACTGACAGGGGCAATGATAATGGAATACAGGGCCAGCAGCAGCGTGACATTTTCAAAGCCCACGCTGTTCATCAAATCCTCATAGGTGTGATACCAGGCGGGATTGATTACCGTAAGGATGGTTACCAGAAAGGTGGAGATGTACTGCATTCCAATCATCAGAAGAACCAGCCCTGCTGCCATGGCCGGGTTGATGATATCAGAAACCTTTCGGCGGGGATGGTCGTTCGGGACAAAACGTTTCCGGTACCAGAACCCCATAACCAGTGCGGCAATCACTGCGTAAGCTGCCGACAGGCCCGCCAGAAACTGACTGTTACCGGTCAGCTCCATAAGGAAAGCGGGACTGGAAAGTTCGTTTACCAGAGAAGGGTCCTGCTGAATCATATAAATAATTCTCAGAACAAGGCCGGCAACAGTCACAAGAAGCTGAATGCCCAGGGCCAGAAGGAACGGAAGCAGACAAAACAGGATGCTTCCGGTTTTTTTGAGTATTTTCATAATATAATCCTTTCTTTTATAAAATATGTTTCCTCGTAACAGTTCAGGGACGCGGGATGAACGGTTACCTTTCTTCTGTCATTATAGAGCTGCCGGAGAGAAAAATCAAGGCGGGACCGGCAATAATAAGAGTTGCAGCCTCTCAGGGTATGTGCTAGAATAAAACGAAAAAGCGGAGATGAGTTTATTGCTACGCAATCCGCTCGCGCGCGAAGAATGCGCAGGCGCATTCTTTTTAAAAAGGAGCAGGTATGGGATTATTTAACAGTAAGAAGAAAAAAGAGAATGAAACAGAAGACGTAAAAACGGAAGTCAGAAAACCGGAAATAAAGCAATATATAGAAGGAGCGGGAGAATCTATTGTGAGCAAATCCATTCTGGAGGGCACTTCCAGGCTGAAATGGCTTTTCCGCCAGAATAACGGGCAGGGGAACGGATGGATTGCCTTTGGAGACAGGGATACGCAGGAATATGTGGATAATCCGGACAATATGGCGGTGGTGGATTTTAACGTGCTGGCGAATCTGGAGCCGGCAGTGGTAAATGTATTCCATATGCCTTATGGAGCGGATCTGGAATTCCGCACGGATGCTTCCGGCTCTTATTTTGTGGATACCGCAACGGGGGAAGAAATCAGGGAACAGGTCAGAACGCCCCTGCAGGCAGTGTTTGAGGAGAATCTGAAATTTCTGAATAAGGAGACTTATCCGGAAACCTTTTTTCAGAGCCTGTTTCAAAACAGCGGCAGAACGGAAACTTATACGGTGGGGGAGGCAGACTTTCCGACGGGCAAAATCGTTCTTGCAGACCCCATTGTATATCTGGGGAGCAGGTATATGGTTACGCTGGAGCAGAAGATTCCGGCCGGAAGCTATCCCATTGACCTTTCCATCTGCCATTCCGATAAGGTAGGGCTTCGCATTGCGGCTGCCAGGCTTCGGGTCAGCGGCAGCAGGCCGGTCCGTCATGAAATTGCCATGCCGGAAGGAAACAGCCGGGAGGATCTGGGCAAACCCGGAGTATGGGCGTTTTTCGGAGTAGACGCCGGCCTGGCCTGTATTTCGGATAAGCAGGTGGCGGCGAATTACCGGACTTTTATCAGCAGATGGAAGCAGGAACATCCGGATAAGAATGAGTATTACGACTATTTCGCATCTCTGTTCCGGAAAAGCTATGAGATGTGTCCCGGACTGCAGCGGGAGAGCGGCGATTTCCTGCTCTGGCAGATACCGGATACGGAAGAAAAGGTGGTAATGTTTGCAAGCGGCATGGGAGACGGAATATACAGCGGTTACTGGGGGCTGGACGAGCAGGGGCAGCCTGCGGAACTGGTCATTCCTTTCCTGAATCCGGAGTATATGTAGGGATGATTACTGCGCAGCTCGCGGAGCGGAAATTTATTGCTGCGCAACCCGCTCGCGCGCGAAGAATGCGCTTGCGCATTCTTATTTACAGGAAGGATAAAGGATTATGTCATTTGTGCATCTTCATGTCCATACGGAGTACAGTCTCCTGGACGGTTCCAATAAGATAAATGAATATGTGGCCAGAGTAAAGGAACTGGGCATGACTGCGGCGGCCATCACGGACCATGGCGTAATGTACGGGGTCATTGATTTTTACCGGGCGGCGCTGGAAGCAGGTATCCGGCCCATTTTAGGCTGTGAAGTCTATGTGGCCCCCGGTTCCCGGTTTGACCGGGAGAAGGTGGAAGGAGAAGACCGGTATTTCCATCTGGTTCTGCTGGCAGAAAATAATCAGGGCTACGGTAATTTAATGAGAATTGTGTCCAGAGGCTTTACGGAAGGCTATTATTACAGGCCCAGAGTGGACCGGGAGGTGCTGGAACAGTATCATGAAGGGCTGATTGTGTTAAGCGCCTGCCTGGCGGGCGAGGTTCAGAAGCTCCTGTCCAGAGGAGATTATGAAGAAGCAAAAGAGGCGGCCCTCTGGTATGAGAAAACCTTCGGGCACGAGAATTATTTCCTGGAGCTGCAGGATCACGGCCTGCCGGAACAGCGGAATGTGAATCAGCAGCTTTTAAGGCTGAGCCAGGACACAGGCATTCCGCTGGTTGTCACCAATGACGTCCATTATACTTATGAGAGCGACGTGGATTCCCATGATATTCTTCTGTGTATTCAGACCGGAAAGAAACTGTCCGACGAGAACCGGATGCGCTACGAGGGAGGGCAGTTTTTTGTTAAATCCGAAGAACAGATGGCCCGGCTCTTTCCCTATGCGGAGGAAGCACTGGAGAATACGCAGAAAATCGCAGACCGCTGCCAGGTGGAAATAGAATTTGGCGTCACCAAACTGCCGAAATTTGACGTGCCGGCAGGCTATACCTCCTGGGAATATCTTAAGAAGCTGTGTTACGAAGGGCTGGAGGCCAGATATCCTGTCCGGGACGGTATGGCTGTCATCCCCGGCAAAGAAGACATTCCGCTGGATGAGATTAAAAAACAGCTTCAGTATGAGCTGGATATTATCCGGCAGATGGGATATGTGGACTATTTTCTGATTGTGTGGGATTTCATCCGTTTTGCCAGAGAAAACGGGATTGCAGTGGGGCCGGGACGGGGAAGCGCTGCCGGCTCCCTGGTTTCCTATACCCTGAAAATCACCAACATCGACCCTTTGCGCTATAATCTGATTTTTGAACGTTTTCTGAATCCGGAACGTGTCACCATGCCGGATATTGATATTGATTTCTGCGTGGAGCGCAGGCAGGAAGTTATTGATTATGTGAGTGAAAAATACGGCAAAGACCGGGTGGTGCAGATTGTCACCTTCGGTACCATGGCGGCCAGAGGCGTCATCCGGGATGTGGGAAGGGTGATGGACCAGCCATATGCTTATGTGGACAATATTGCCAAGCAGATACCCACAGACCTGGGAATCACCATTGACAAGGCCATGGAGAAGAACCGGGAGCTGCGCACCCTCTACGAAAATGATGAAAATGTCAGACGGATTATCGACATGTCAAAGCGGCTGGAAGGTCTGCCCCGGCATACCTCCATGCACGCGGCGGGCGTGGTAATCAGTTCCAGAGAGATTGACGAATTTGTCCCCCTTTCAAGGGGAAGCGACGGCGCCATTACCACTCAGTTTACCATGACCACCCTGGAAGAACTGGGTCTTCTGAAAATGGATTTTCTGGGCCTGCGCAACCTGACTGTCCTGCAGGATGCGGTAAATCTCATTCAGGAAAACAGGAAGATTGCGCTGGATATTGACAATATTGATTTTGCGGACAAGGCGGTGCTGGATGCGCTGGGAACCGGGAAAAATGAAGGGGTGTTCCAGTTAGAAAGCGCCGGTATGAAGAACTTCATGAAGGAATTAAAGCCTCAGAGCCTGGAGGATATTATTGCAGGTATTTCCCTGTACCGTCCGGGCCCCATGGACTTTATTCCCGCCTATATCCGGGGGAAGAACAATCCGGGTTCCGTCACTTACGACTGTCCTCAGCTTGAGCCCATTCTGGCCCCCACTTACGGCTGTATCGTATATCAGGAACAGGTAATGCAGATTGTCCGGGATCTGGCAGGCTATACCCTGGGCCGCAGCGATCTGGTGCGCCGGGCCATGTCCAAGAAAAAAGTCTCCGTCATGGAAAAAGAGCGGAAGAATTTCGTATACGGCAATCCCGAAGAGGGGGTTCCGGGCTGTATCAGCAACGGGATTGACGAAAAAACAGCCAACAAAATATACGACGATATGATTGATTTTGCCAAATACGCCTTTAACAAATCCCATGCGGCAGCCTATGCGGTGGTGGCCTATCAGACCGCTTATCTGAAATATTACTATCCGCTGGAATATATGGCCGCCCTGATGAGTTCTGTCATGGGGCATATCGGCAAAATTTCCGAGTATATTTTTACCTGCCGCCAGATGGGGATTCAGGTGCTTCCCCCCAGTGTCAATGAAGGAGAAAGTAATTTCTCCGTATCCGGCAATCGGGCCATCCGTTACGGCCTTTCCGCCATCAAGAGCGTCAACCATGCATTTATCAAAAATCTCTGTCAGGAGCGGAAAGAGCGGGGAAAATTCACCAGCCTGAAGGATTTTCTTACCCGTATGGCAGACCAGGAAATCAACAAACGGGTGGTGGAAAATCTGATTAAAGCCGGTGCGCTGGACAATCTGGGAGGTACCAGGAAACAGAACATGATGGCCTACGCGGGGATGATGGACGCCATTGCCCAGGATAAGAAAAATACCATGGCCGGACAGATGACCCTGTTTGACCTGGCAGGAGAAGAGGAAAAAGCGGAATTTGAAGTGAAGCTGCCGGATGTGGGAGAGTACGCCAGAGAGACATATCTGGGATTTGAGAAAGAAGTGCTGGGTATTTACATCAGCGGCCATCCCCTGGAAGAATACGAAGAAAAATGGAGAAAAAATATCACCAGAGTGACCACGGATTTTGTGCTGGAAGAAGACAGCGGCCAGACGAAAGTACGGGACGGAGAATCCGCCATGGTGGGCGGAATGATTGTGGACAAAACGGTGAAATACACCAGGAAGAACCAGACCATGGCTTTTATCACACTGGAGGATCTGGTGGGCAACCTGGAAATCATTGTGTTTCCCAAAGTGTATGAAAAAAGCAGCCATCTTCTGAATCTGGATGAAAAAGTATTTGTAAAGGGCCGGGTGGCCACAGAAGAAGAGAAAAACGGGAAACTCATCTGCGATAAAATCTATTCCTTTGACGACACCAGAAAAGAACTGTGGCTGCAGTTTTCTTCCAGGGAATCCTACAGCCGGAAGGAGGAGGAACTGTTCCGCCTGCTGGAGTCCGGTGACGGGAATGACACAGTAGTGATTTATATCGCAGATGAAAAGCTGATGAAACGTCTGCCGCCAAACCGAAATATCGGCATTTTACCGGAAATTGTCAACAGATTAACTAACTTTTTGGGAGAAAATAATGTAAAAGTTGTAGAAAAGAGCATTGAAAATCATGGAAAAAGAGATTAGAATGTAAGAGATTAGAGAATCAGGACAGGAAAACAGGAGGGACGGTTATGGCAAAAGAAGTTCAGACAATTGGTGTGCTGACCAGCGGCGGCGACGCGCCGGGCATGAATGCTGCAATCCGTGCGGTAGTACGTCAGGGCCTTGCACGGGGCAAAAAAGTAAAGGGAATTAAACGAGGATATGCCGGACTGCTTCAGGGAGAGATTATAGATATGGAAGCAAAAGGCGTTTCAGATACGATTCAGCGGGGCGGTACTATTTTACAGACTGCAAGGTGCAGCGAATTCCGGACCCCGGAAGGACAGGCACTGGGGGCGGAAATGTGTCGTAAGCATGGGATTGACGGAGTGATTGTAATCGGCGGCGACGGTTCCTTTAAAGGGGCGCAGAAGCTGGCGGCTCTTGGAATCAACACGGTGGCAATTCCCGGAACCATTGATTTGGACATTGCGTGTACGGAATATACCATTGGATTCGACACAGCCGTGAATACAGCCATGGACGCCATTGACAAAGTGCGCGATACTTCCACTTCCCATGAGCGCTGCTCTATCATAGAGGTTATGGGCCGGGGTGCAGGTTATATTGCGCTGTGGTGTGGTATTGCCAATGGTGCGGAGGACATTCTGTTGCCGGAAAAATACGATTATGACGAGCAGAAGCTGGTAAATAATATTATTGCCAACCGGAAACGGGGAAAGAAACATCATATTATCATAAATGCAGAGGGAATCGGACATTCCGCAAGTATGGCTAAGAGAATTGAGGCAGCTACAGGTCTTGAGACAAGAGCAACCATCCTGGGGCACATGCAGCGCGGCGGAAGCCCCACCTGTAAGGACCGTGTCTATGCGTCCACCATGGGAGCCTATGCGGTGGATTTGCTCTGCGAAGGAAAGTCCAACCGGGTGGTGGGATACCGCCACGGAGATTTTGTGGACTTTGACATTGACGAGGCTCTGGCCATGGAGAAACAGCTTCCGGAATACCAGTTTGAAGTCTGCAGAAATCTGAGCGTTTAGGAAATGGAGTGCTTATGATTACGAGTTCTGCCAACAGACAGATGAAACAGATTTTACAGTTGAATAAAAAGTCAAAAACCCGCTATGAACAGCGGGTTTTTGTGGCGGAAGGAATGAAAATGTGCCTGGAGGCACCCAGGGAATCCATTGAGGCCATGTACGTCTCGGAATCCTTTCTGGAAGATGAGGAAAAATGCCGGAAGATTCAGGGGTATGCTTATGAAGTGGTTTCTGACCGGGTATTTCAGGCAGTCAGTGATACCCAAACCCCCCAGGGAATCCTGTGTATCATAAAAATGCCGGAATACCATCCGGAAGATTTACTGGGAGAGGACAGGAATGCACATCTTTTAATCCTCGATACCATTCAGGATCCAGGAAATCTGGGCACCATGATACGCACCGGGGAGGCCGCCGGAATTACCGGAATTATCATGAATCAGACCACCGTGGACCTGTTTCATCCCAAAACCATCCGGGCTACCATGGGAGCTCTGTACCGGGTGCCCTTTTATATTATGCCGGATTTGCCGGGATTCCTCCGGGAACTGAAACAGCGGGGAGTCACCCTGTACGGGGCACATCTGGAAGGAACAATGTGCTACGATGAACCGGACTACGGAGGCCATACCGGTTTTCTGATTGGAAATGAAGGAAATGGACTGAGTCCTGAGATTGCGGAACTGGCAGATATCCGGATTCGGATTCCCATGGAGGGCCGGACGGAATCGCTGAATGCTGCTGTGGCAGCAGCCCTTCTGATGTACGAAGCAAACCGGCAGAGAAGGGAACGGTGAATTCTTCTGCGGGTGTACAAAATAAAAGGAAAGAGAAGATAAAAGGCCGCGGGATTCTGAATCCTGCGGCCCCTTATTCCTCAATCATATGTATTTCCAGAAAATCAAATGAAATTTCTTCCAGAAAATTATCCTGATAAAAGCGGGCTTTGCCATGGCGTTTGAATTCGGACACGGTGGCGTCCAGCCAGATTGGCCGGCCCAGATCAAATTCATAACAGACCTGTTCCAGTGCATGGAAGATTTTATGAGTGCGGGTGTCGCTGCTGTCGTCCGTAATCACGGTATCCCGGAGCAGACGGTTATCTTTGCATAATTTAAACCAGATACGCATGGTGTTTTCCTTTCTTTTATGAATCTCTGAATCCTCGTTATATACCTGGATATATCCGGATAATCTGAGAGGCTTTCAGGCCTGCAGGAAATCCCGGATATATGGAAAAGACCAGAAGTTCCGCCGAGGCAGAACCCTGGTCTAAAAGAGAGTGGGCAAATTCATATAACGTGTAACGACTGTCTTTTAGTTATCCCCGTTGCAGTTCATATCTGTAATACTGCAGGTAGTATCATCTTTGTCGCTGTTGCAGTTCATGTCTGTGATACTGCAGGTGCTGTCGTCATTATCGCCGTTACAGTTCATATCTGTAATACTGCAGGTAGTATCTTCATCTGAAGTTACTCCGTTCATGTTCGAAATATTTAAGTTTTTCTTCTCCATAGTTTCCCTCCTGAACCAATATAAAAAATGTAATTGCGTCTTATCTGTGTCTGTATTATAACGTTAATTGGCAGGGATTGCAAGGCAAAAAAACTGGAAATGGCAGAATTGACAGGGTTTTTTGACACTTAAAATGAACTGTATGAGGCCAGATAGAAATATTGCAGACAAATTATATTCGGTTCCGGGAAAATATTTATTGATTTTATGGATTTTCAAAGATATAATAAATTTCAGGAGCCTTACTGCTCCGGATATAACTGTAAGCGAAACAGTTACAGAATGAACAGAGGAAAGGAGTTTTTAGAATGGAAAATATGATTAATAAACAGGTGGAAGCATTTCAGGTATCAGCATTCTGCAAAGGAGAGTTTCTGGACGTAACGCAGGAGGATTTGAAAGGACACTGGTCCGTGCTGTTTTTTTATCCGGCAGATTTTACCTTTGTATGCCCTACGGAGCTGGGAGATCTGGCAGATTATTATGAGGAATTCAAAGAAGAAGGGTGTGAGATTTATTCCGTATCGGAAGATACTCATTTTGTACACAAGGCATGGGCGGATGCGTCAGACACTATTAAAAAGATTCAGTATGTAATGCTGGGAGATCCGGCAGGTGTTCTTGCAAAACAGTTTGGTGTTCTGGTGGAAGAACTGGGACAGGCTCTGCGCGGAACTTTTATTCTGAATCCAAAAGGAGAAGTAAAAGCATATGAGATTCATGACATGGGAATCGGAAGAAATGCGGAGGAACTGCTCCGGAAGCTGCGGGCGGCAAAATTCGTGGAAGAACATGGAGATCAGGTGTGTCCGGCAAAATGGCAGCCGGGAGAGGAGACCTTAAGTCCGAGCCTGGACCTGGTTGGGATGCTGTAGGAGAAGCGAAATGATTAATATCGAAAAAATATCTCTCAGAAGTGAACTTATTACGGAGGAACTGGAAAGTCAGCTGAATACGGTACTTGGGAAGCTCACAGGGGAAGTATGCATGGTGTGTGTAATCAATCCGGAAGAAAAGGCTTCCATGGAAATGGCGGAACTGGTGCGCCATATGGCCGGGCTGTCCGATAAACTTTCCTGCCGTTTTTATGATCAGGCAGAGGCCGAAAAAGAACTGCCGGAGCTGGACGCTTCACTGTTGCCCGTGACAGCACTCTATAAAAATGACAGGTATACAGGGGTGGCATATCATGGAGTTACCGGCGGCAAGGAGATGAATTCTCTGGTATTCGGTATTTACAATACGGCAGGCCCTGGTCAGGAAATCAGCGGAAGAATACAGAAGAAGCTGCAGAAACTGGAAGACAAGGTGGATATCAGAGTATTTGTATCTCTGTCCTGCCATCATTGTGCACAGCAGGTAATAACCTGTCAGAAAATGGCTTCCGAGTCAGAAATGATTGAAGCCAGAATGATAGACGCCAGATTATATCCGGAGCTTGCGGAACAATACCATATTGAACGGATTCCCATGACTATTGTGAACGAGAAGGAAGTGCTGATGGGGACAAAAACCATCGAAGAAATGTATCAGGTGATTAAAAAGTGTAAAAAGTAAAAAACCATTGGACAAAATAACCAAAATGTCAGAATAAAATTTGACAGTATTGGCCATAATTTTATTTTTTTCGAAAGTTTGCTTGAATTTTCCCGGTAAAAATGCTAACATAATAGCACAAGAAGGAAGTAAACAGGTGCCTGGAGAGTGGAGAGTAAGGTTAGCACAGCAGAAATGTTGCTTATTAACTTTACTCTTTTTTCTTTTCGCAAAATTAAGGAGGTGGATGCCTGGAAATAATTTCGGAACGTGAACTGGCTGAAACTGGTATGGGAGGCTTATGGAACAGAAATTTTATGATGCGATGGCGGACTGTCCCGTTGTTGCGGCGGTAAAAAACTTTGAGGGAATTGAGAAATGTCTGAAATCTGATGTAAAAATTGTATTTATTCTGTTCGGAGATATGTGCAATATCGGCGAAATTGTGGAACAGCTGAAAAGGGCAGACAAAATAGCTCTGGTGCATCTGGATTTGATTGAAGGGCTCAGCGCCCATGAGATTGCGGTGGATTATATCAGAAAAAATACAAAAGCAGATGGAATTATTTCAACCAGGATGAATATGATTAATCGTGCAAAAGAGTTGTCCATGTATACGGTTTATCGAATTTTTGTGCTGGATTCCAGAGCTTATCAGAGTATAGAAAAGCAGAAAAAGCAAATCCGGGCAGATTTTATCGAGATTCTGCCGGGAGTCATGCCGAAGATTATACGGAAGATCAATAAACTTAGTTCTCAGGCTGTCATTGCCGGCGGACTGATCAGTGACAGGGAAGATGTGATTGACGCGCTGAATGCCGGGGCAATTTCAGTTTCAACCACCAACCAGGATATATGGTTTATGTAAGGAGGAGAAAGAGAGATGGGTAATACAAAAAGAAAGATTGCAGACGGGTTACAGGAGCTGCTTCATGAAAAGCCGCTGAGGAAGATTACCGTTCAGGATATCATGGACTGCAAGAATATGAAACGCCAGAGTTTCTATTATCATTTCCAGGATATTTACGGAGTGATTGAGTGGCTTTATAATGAAGACTTTGTAAAACAGGTTGCATATGACGAGAATGAGGCATTTGAGGACTGGATTTGCAAGGTTGTAAGAATCATCAGGGAAAATCGTTTCTTCTATAAGAAAGTGCTGGAGAATATCAGCAGAGAACGACTGATGGAGCGGCTGTTTCCGGTGGTGGACGAACAGCTCAGAGGCCGGTTCTGGTCAGAGAAAAACGGGAACTATCTGGTGGAAAGTTTTATTGTGAAATCTGTCTGTCATTTTGTACTGGACTGTGTGGCCATGAAGAAAGGGCCGGGAGAGGAAGAAGTGCTTGCTGCGGTGGAAAATATCAGAGCCATGCTGCATCATCCAACAAATAATATTTTGGTACTTCCTACAACAAAAAGCAGTATGACAGCATAGAGTTTCGGCAGAAACACCGTGTATTGGGACGGAAGAACAATAAATTTCAATAAATTGTACAAATAAGAATATGTGTCTAATGACAAAAAGTATTTAAAAAGCTATAATAATACTATCAAGTCAAAACGGAGGAGGATTTTACAAATGGCAAAATATGTTATGGCGCTGGACGCCGGCACAACAAGCAACAGATGTATTCTTTTTAACGAAAAAGGTGAAATGTGCAGTGTAGCTCAGAAAGAGTTCACACAGTATTTTCCGAAACCAGGCTGGGTAGAACATGATGCTAACGAGATCTGGTCTACACAGTTAGGTGTTGCAGTAGAAGCAATGCAGAAGATTGGGGCTTCCGCAGATGACATCGCTGCAATCGGTATCACAAATCAGCGTGAAACCACTATCGTGTGGGATAAGAATACAGGCGAACCAGTGTATCATGCAATTGTATGGCAGTGCCGCAGAACTTCTGAATACTGTGATTCTCTGAAGGATAAGGGTCTGGAAGATTCCTTCCGTCAGAAAACCGGTCTGGTAATCGACGCATACTTCTCAGGAACAAAATTAAAATGGATTCTTGATAATGTAGAAGGCGTAAGAGAAAGAGCAGAAAAAGGAGAACTTCTCTTTGGTACCGTTGAGACATGGTTAATCTGGAAACTTACAAAGGGCGCAGCTCACGTAACAGATTACTCCAATGCAGCACGTACCATGCTGTTCAATATCAATGACCTGAAATGGGATGAGGAAATTCTGAAAGAGCTGAACATTCCGGCAAGTATGCTTCCTGAAGCAAAACCTTCAAGCTGTGTATACGGAGAAGCAGATCCGGCTTTCTTTGGTGGAAAGATTCCGGTCAGCGGAGCAGCAGGAGACCAGCAGGCAGCATTATTTGGACAGACATGTTTCACAGCAGGCGAAGCAAAGAATACATATGGAACCGGATGCTTCCTGTTAATGAACACCGGAGAAAAACCGGTATTCTCCAAGAATGGTCTGGTTACAACAATTGCATGGGGTATTGACGGAAAAGTTAATTACGCATTAGAAGGTTCTATTTTCGTGGCAGGTGCTGCAATCCAGTGGCTGCGCGATGAGTTAAGAGTCATCGACAGCGCTCCGGATTCCGAGTACATGGCTAAGAAAGTAAAAGACACCAATGGATGTTATGTAGTACCTGCATTCACAGGACTTGGTGCTCCTCACTGGGATCAGTATGCAAGAGGAACGATTGTAGGAATTACCCGTGGTGTTAATAAATATCACATCATCCGCGCAACACTGGAGTCTCTGGCATATCAGGTAAATGACGTTCTGCAGGCAATCAAAGCAGATTCCGGCATTGAACTGAGTGCTCTGAAGGTTGACGGTGGTGCAAGTGCCAACGACTTCTTAATGCAGACACAGGCAGACATTATCAACGCTCCGGTTAACCGTCCTTCCTGCGTAGAGACAACCGCTATGGGTGCTGCTTATCTGGCAGGTCTTGCAGTTGGCTACTGGGCAAGCAAAGAAGACGTTATTAAGAACTGGGCAATTGACCAGACTTTCAAACCTCAGATTTCTGCAGAAGAGAGAAAAGAGAAAGTAGAAGGCTGGAACAAGGCTGTAAAATATTCTTATGGCTGGGCAAAAGAAGACTAGAAGACAAAAGTAGATTGAAGGCAGAAAGGGGAACACGAAATGTTACCATATATAGCAGAATTTGTAGGAACAATGATGTTGATCATGTTAGGTGATGGCGTAGTTGCTAACGTAACTCTGAACAAATCCGGAATGAAGGGCGCAGGCTCTATCCAGATTACCATTGCCTGGGGTCTTGCAGTTATGATACCGGCATTCATTTTTGGTGCTGCATCCGGTGCAAGTTTTAACCCCGCTTTAACCTTGGCATTAGCAGTAGACGGCAGCTTTGCATGGGATCTGGTGCCTGGTTATATCGTAGCACAGTTCGCAGGTGCATTTGTAGGCGCGATTATTGTATGGATTGCTTTCAAAGGCCAGTTCGATGCAACAGATGATCCGGGAACCAAACTTGGTGTATTCTCCTGTGGACCATCTATTCCGAACCTTCCAATGAACATCCTTGCAGAAGCAGTTGCAACTTTCGTACTGGTATTTGCAATCAAAGGCCTTCCGGCAGAAGCTCCTGCTGGTGTAGGTAACCTGTTAGTATTCGGAATCATCGTTTCCTGCGGTATGTCCTTTGGTGGATTAACAGGATACGCTATGAACCCGGCCCGTGACCTTGGACCTCGTCTGGCACATACAATCCTTCCGATCAGCGGAAAAGGAAGCTCTAACTGGGGATATGGAATCGTTACATTAGTTGGACCGATCATCGGCGCTCTGCTGGCAGTTGGTCTGTATGGAATCATTCCATGGTAAAATAATGACTCGAATGTTATAATTATCGTGTAAAGCACTGATATGTGAAATATGGCATTGCAGAGATAACAGAGAGGCAATGATTACATTCCCCGGAATGGGGAGTGTGATTGTTGCTTTTCCTGTATCAGAAACTGGTTTGTATTTTAAATAAGTAAATTAACTGCCCTGAACCTCCGGCTTATGGCAGTAAAAAATAAATAAGAAAGAGTGAGAAAAGGATAGGTGAACAATATGTATGATGTAGTAATTATTGGAGCAGGCGTATCAGGAAGTGCTTCCGCAAGAGAACTTTCCAGATACAAACTGAATGTCTGTGTAGTGGAAAAGGAAGAAGACGTATGCTGTGGAACATCCAAGGCAAACAGTGCAATTGTACATGCCGGATTTGACGCAGAAGCAGGTTCCCTTATGGCGAAGCTGAATGTGGAAGGCAACCAGATGATGGAAGCTCTTTCCAAAGAACTGGATTTCCATTATAAGAACAATGGTTCTCTGGTTGTATGTATCAACGAAGAAGAAAAACCCAATCTGCAGGCGCTGTATGACAGAGGTGTGGAGAACGGTGTCAAAGATCTGCGCATTATTGACAGAGAAGAACTTGTAAAACTGGAGCCAAATATTGCAGATGAGGCAGTGGCAGCGCTGTATGCACCTACCGGCGGAATTGTCTGCCCCTTTGGAATGAACATTGCTTTTGCTGAAAATGCGGCAACCAACGGCGTGGAATTCAAATTTGATACGGAAGTAACGGATCTGGAGAAAAAGGGAGACAACTGGATTGTTAAGACAAATCAGGGTGAGATTGAGACCAGATACGTTGTAAACGCAGCAGGCGTTTATGCTGATAAATTCCACAACATGGTAAGCGATAAGAAATTACATATCACACCGAGACGCGGAGATTACTGTCTGTTAGACCGCTCTACCGAAGGATTTGTAACACATACTATTTTCCAGCTTCCAGGTAAATACGGAAAAGGCGTTCTGGTATCTCCTACCGTTCACGGCAATACTTTGGTAGGACCTACTGCAATTGACATTGAGAACAGAGAAGGAACCAATACCACACAGGAAGGTATTGACGAACTGATTAACAAGGCAGGAACTACTGTAAAAGGTCTTCCAATCCGTCAGGTAATCACCTCATTTGCAGGACTCCGTGCACATGAAGACGGGCATGAGTTCTACATTGGCGAGCTGGAAGAAGCAAAAGGCTTCATTGACTGTGCAGGTATCGAGTCTCCCGGACTGACCAGTGCTCCGGCAATTGGAAAAATGGTAGCAAATATTATCAAAGATCTGACAAATGCAGAAGAGAATCCTGACTTTAACGGAACCAGAAAAGGAATCCTGGATCCCAAGACTCTGACCAATGAAGAACGGGCGGCTCTGATTAAGGAAAATCCTGCATATGGAAATATTATCTGCAGATGTGAGATGATTACAGAAGGCGAAATTATCGACGCAATCAAACGTCCTCTGGGCGCAAAATCCCTGGACGGTGTAAAACGTCGTACCAGAGCCGGAATGGGACGCTGCCAGGCAGGTTTCTGTTCTCCGAGAACCATCGAGATTCTTTCCAGAGAACGCGGAGTAGACCCATCCGAAATTACAAAAGCAGGTGGAGAATCCAGGATTATTGTAGGAATTAATAAAGACAGAATATAGTTGGTTACGAATCAGGAGGGAAAAAAATGTTAAATTATGATATTGTTATTGTAGGAGGCGGCCCTGCAGGACTTGCAGCAGCCGTATCAGCAAAAAGAAATGGAGTAGAATCTATTTTAGTATTAGAAAGAGATAAAGAGCTGGGTGGTATTCTGAATCAGTGTATCCACAATGGATTCGGACTTCATACATTTAAAGAAGAGCTGACAGGCCCGGAATATGCAGGAAGATTTATTGACCAGTTAAAAGACGAGAAGATTGAATATAAATTGAACACCATGGTTATGGATATTGCACCGAACAAGGTTGTAACTGCCATGAACCGTGAAGATGGAATGTTTGAAATTCAGGCAAAAGCAATTGTACTTGCCATGGGCTGCAGAGAGCGTTCCCGAGGCGCGTTGAATATTCCCGGATATCGTCCGGCAGGTATTTATTCTGCAGGTACTGCACAGCGTCTTGTGAATATGGAAGGCTATATGCCGGGACGTGAAGTAGTAATTCTTGGTTCCGGTGATATCGGACTGATTATGGCAAGAAGAATGACACTGGAAGGTGCAAAGGTTAAAGTGGTAGCTGAGTTAATGCCATATTCCGGCGGACTGAAGAGAAATATCGTACAGTGTCTGGATGACTACGGAATTCCGCTGAAATTGAGCCATACTGTTGTAGATATCGAAGGCAAGGAGAGAGTGGAAGCGATTACCATCGCAGAAGTGGGTTCGGACAGAAGACCGATTCCGGGAACAGAAGAACGTTATACCTGCGATACTCTGCTGTTATCCTGCGGACTGATTCCGGAAAACGAGCTGTCCAGAAGCCTGAATGTGGAAATGAGCCCGGTTACATCCGGACCGCTGGTAAACGAATGTCTGGAAACCAATGTGGAAGGTGTATTTGCATGTGGTAACGTGCTTCACGTACATGATCTGGTAGACTTTGTTTCCGAGGAAGCATCTGCTGCCGGAAAACATGCTGCTGAGTATGTACTGAACGGTGCAAAACATAAAGACACCAATGCAAAGGATATTCCGATTGTTGCGGTAGAAGGTGCACGCTACACCGTACCGAAGACCATCAATCCGGACAGAATGGATGAGAAACATACGGTACGTTTTCGTGTGGGCGATGTATATAAGAACTGCTATGTATCCGTATATCTGAATGATGAGCGTATTATTCACAAAAAGCGTCCGGTTGTAGCACCTGGAGAGATGGAAGAAGTTGTACTGAAAAAAGAAGAATTAGCAGCATTTTCAAATCTGTCTCAGATTACCGTAAAGATTGAGGAGGCGTAAAACTATGGAAACAAGAGAATTAATTTGTATCGGATGCCCCATGGGCTGCCCGTTAAAAGTGGAAATGAACAATGGTGAAGTGGTAAGCGTTACCGGCAATACCTGCAAGCGCGGTGATGATTATGCGAGAAAAGAAGTAACCAACCCGACCAGAATCGTTACAAGTTCTGTTATCGTAGAAGGCGGAAGCCTTGCAGCAGTATCTGTAAAGACAAAAGAAGATATTCCGAAAGGAAAAATCTTTGATATTATGAAAGACCTGAAAGGCGTAAAAGTTCAGGCACCGGTACATATCGGGGATGTAATTGTAAGCGACGTGGCAGGTACAGGCGTAGACATTATCGCAACCAAAAACGTATTATAATTAAGCCTATCCTAAATTTCAAAATCTTTCACCGTTATGCGGTAAAGAATATCCCCCTGCGGCATATACTGTAGCAGGGGGATTATTATGCGTTTATGTGAATTAAAAGAAAAAGAAGTCATTAACGTCTGCAACTGCAGATGCCTGGGGTTTGTGGTGGATTTGGACATTGACCCCTGCAACGGATGTATTCTGGCACTGATTATTCCCGGCTGCGGAAAAATATGGGGATTGTTCGGCAGAGAGAGTGAAATTGTGATTCCCTGGAAACAGGTGGTCAAAATCGGACCGGACATTATCCTGGTGGAAATTCCGGACCCGCCGTAACAGCGGTTTCCCAGGGCCGGAAACTTTCAGGAAATCATATTGACAGGAGAAAAAAAGTAGAATATACTGAAAAGCGACCAGGCAGTTTTGTGTACAGATTTGGGAGGGGTTTCATGAAATGTCCGTTTTGCAGCAGCGATAATACGCGCGTGATTGATTCAAGGCCTGCAGATGACAATAATTCCATTCGCAGGAGAAGGCTCTGTGACGACTGCGGGAAGCGTTTCACCACTTATGAGAAAGTAGAGACAATTCCTTTGATTGTCATTAAGAAAGATAATAACCGGGAACAGTATGATCGGACGAAAGTGGAGGCCGGAATTCTGCGGGCCTGCCATAAACGTCCGGTACCTGCAAATATGATTAACCGGATGGTGGACACCGTAGAGGTGGACATTTTTAACCGGGAAGAAAAAGAAATCTCCAGTTCGGAAATCGGAGAAATTGTCATGAACAGGCTGCAGGAACTGGATCCGGTAGCTTATGTGAGATTTGCTTCCGTGTACCGGGAGTTTAAAGATGTCAATACTTTTATGGACGAGCTGAAGAAAATACTGGACAAGTAAGGTGAGATTTCAAATTGCAGAGTTCAGGAGAATGACAGAATGTTGAGAAAATTTTATCCGAATGAATATTTGGATTCCGCGTATCAGATAGAGTTTGAACGTTTATATCAGGAAGGATATCGGGGAATTATTTTTGATGTGGACAATACACTGGTACCTCATGGCGCGCCGGCAGATGAGCGGGCGAAAAAGCTGTTTGCTCAGCTGAAAAAGCTGGGCTATCAGTGCTGTCTGCTGTCTAATAATAAAGAACCCAGAGTCAAAATGTTTAATGACCAGGTACAGGTGCAGTATATTTTTAAGGCCGGAAAACCCAAAGTCTCCGGCTATGAGCGGGCCATGGAGCTGATGGGAACCCACAGGGAGAATACACTTTTTGTGGGAGATCAGATTTTTACTGATGTGTATGGGGCCAACCGGGCAGGAATCCGGACGATTCTCACCAGGCCCATTCACCCAAAAGAGGAAATCCAGATTGTACTGAAACGGTATCTGGAAAGAATTGTTCTGTTTTTTTATCAGAGAAGCCAAAAATAATAATGACTGGCAGAGCCTGCCGGCAGTATGTCAGGAACCAGGGAGGAGTAACGTGAAGATAGCGATTGGAAACGACCATGCGGCAACGGATTTAAAAAAAGAGATTGTCAGGTATGTAGAAAGTCTGGGCTATGAAGTAATTAATTTTGGGACGGACAGCAATGAGAGCTGCGATTATCCCATATATGGTGAAAGAGTAGGACGGGCAGTGGCAGAAGGAGAAGCAGACTGCGGGATTTTGATTTGCGGAACAGGAGTGGGAGTCTCCCTGGCTGCAAATAAGGTGAAGGGCATCCGCTGCGGCGTCTGCTCGGACACCACGACGGCCCGTTTGATTAAAGAACATAACAATGCCAATATTATAGCTTTTGGGGCAAGAATTGTAGGACTGGAAAAGGCGAAGGATATCGTAAAAGCCTATCTGGAAGCAGAATTTCAGGGAGGAAGACATCAGCACAGGGTAGATATGCTGGACAGAATAGAAGAAACCTGGCTTCAGAATTAAGAAAGGTGTAACAGGGCAGCTTGTCTGAACTGTTACCATTTTCCGGATGGTTCCGGAAAAAAAGGTTGAAAAATCTGCCATTATAGGATAGAATAATAACGAATACAGGGGCTGAACGGGCCCAAGTGTAGTTTAAGGAGGAAATTCGGATGATTTCAGCAGGAGATTTCAGAAATGGTATTACGATTGAATTAGATAATAACATTTACCAGATTATTGAGTTTCAGCATGTAAAACCAGGAAAAGGCGCAGCCTTTGTAAGAACGAAACTGAAGAATATTAAGAGCGGCGGAGTTGTGGAAAAGACTTTCCGTCCCACGGAAAAATGTCCCCAGGCAAGAATTGACAGAGCGGACATGCAGTATTTATATTCCGACGGGGATCTGTTCCATTTTATGGATGTGGAGACATATGAGCAGATTGCGTTGGATGCGGAAGCAATCGGCGACGCACTGAAGTTCGTGAAAGAGAATGAGATGGTGAAAATGTGTTCTCATAACGGCAGCGTATTTGCAGTAGAACCGCCTCTGTTCGTAGAGTTGAAAATTACGGAGACAGAGCCGGGCTTTAAAGGCGATACGGCGACAGGCGCAACCAAGCCGGCAGTTGTGGAAACCGGCGCGACCGTATATGTTCCTCTGTTTGTGGAACAGGAGGATGTAATTAAGATTGATACCAGAACCGGGGAATATCTGTCCAGAGTATAGTAAAACATTATAAGGATTACGCAGGGCTGTTGCAGAATAGCTGCTGTATATATGATATGGCATTCGATTACAGAATCTTTATCCGTATCATGTATATAAGCCGCATTTTGCGACAGTCTTTTTATCTTACAGGACCTTCCGCAAGCATCTGTATGGAAAGGGAATATTCTGAGGGAGTCATGCCGGTTATTTTCTTAAATTGCCGGGAAAAATAATGAATGGAGGTGTAGCCCAGAGCGTCGGCAATCTGGGTGAAATTCATGTTTTGTTCCCGAATCATTTCTTTGGCCCGTATGATTTTCATATGAGAAAAATATTCAATGATACCGCTGCCGCATTTACTGCGGAACAGCTTCTGAAGCTGGGAAGTGCCAATCAGATTATCCCGGCAGATTTCATCCAGCGTAAGGTTCTGAGAGAGACGGGCTTCCATGTAAGCATGAACGCGGCGGAACGTCTCATCGTCCTGTTTTAATTTTACAGATTTTGCAGGCTGCATGTCCGGAGCCGAGGCAATCCCTTTCCGGTAAAGGGAAATCAGAAAATGTTCCAGAGAAAGCTGTATAAGCTGTTCTGCTCCGGGGCGCTGCCTGGGATTGCAGGAAAGCTGACAGGTGTAAGGATTATTCAGAGGGGTGAGAAATGCGTCGCCGGCCTCGGAAATGACCGTTGCCAGAAGGCAGCGTTCCGGTTCTCCCAGATGGAGAATTTTGTCTTCGAAAAACTGCATGGCGGGCGAATTGCATACAAAAGAGACCACCACCAGATTGGGAGCGATGATCCCGTTGGTAGCCACGGAATGAAACTGGCCGGGTTTGTGGAAAATAATACTGCCTTTTTGCAGAATGTGAGTATTCCGGTCTGCAGTGACGGTGACCTGTCCCTTGTCCACACAGAGAAATTCCCAGAAATCATGGGATTCTCCCTCAAACATGAAATCTTTGCCATATTCAAAATAGTGGATGGTAATGATTTGAGGGATATCAAATAACCGGGACAGGGGATATCTGTAAAATTCCATAAAAATTCCTTTCCGTTAGCTGTCATACGCCTTCGGGGGCCTCTGGCTGCGGGTGAGAAGGTTATCCCCTCATGGAAGAGCAAATCATCCCATCACCGATAAACCGGAGAGGTCTGATTTGTCTCCATGGGGTTTATGAGGGAGTAGTTATTCAGAATACCGCGCCACAGCCATGCCAGCAGAGCTGTCATACGCCTTTAGGGGAGGCTCCTGGCTGCGGCTGGGAGGTATCCCCTCATGGAAGAGCAAATCATCCCATCACCGATAAACCGGAGGGGCCTGATCTGACTTTCCATGGAGTTCTGAACAGATATATTTTAACATAAAATTATGCAAAAAAGTAGAAATATTGTGCAAATACAGAAATTTTTTTTTGTATTATCATGAAAGGTATAAGAAGAACAGAAACAGTGCGGAGGCACTGGAATTTCAGGAGGACAGGAAATATGAAAAAACCAGTATTGGTCATTTTGGCAGCAGGAATGGGAAGCCGTTACGGTGGTTTAAAACAGATTGATCCGGTAGACGAGCAGGGACATATTATTATTGACTTTTCCATTTACGATGCTCTGGAGGCAGGATTTGAAAAAATAGTGTTTATCATCAAGAAAGCCAATGAGGCCGCATTTAAGGAGAGTATCGGAGACCGGGTTTCTGAGAAAATTCAGGTGGAATATGTATATCAGGAACTGGAAAAAATTCCTGCAGGTTTTCAGGTGCCGGAAGGCAGGGTGAAACCCTTTGGTACAGGCCATGCCATTCTGTGCTGCAGGGACGTGCTGGACGGGCCTTTTGCAGTGATTAATGCAGATGATTATTATGGCAAACATGCCTATCAGGCAATCTATGATTATCTGACCAGCCATCAGGACGATGAAAAATATCGTTATGCCATGGTGGGATATGAGCTGAAAAATACTCTGACAGAAAACGGACATGTAGCCAGAGGAATCTGCGAAGCAGATGAAGAAGGATTTTTAACAGAAATCTGTGAACGCACCCATATTGAAAAACGGGGAGAAACAGCGGTTTATACAGAGGATGACGGGGCTTCCTGGACAGAAATCCCCATGGACAGCGTGGTTTCCATGAATATCTGGGGCTTTTCTGAAAGCATTTTAAAGGAGCTGGAAACAGGATTTGTGAAATTCCTGAAAGAGGAACTGCCGGATAATCCAATGAAAGCCGAGTATTACCTGCCCATGGCAGTAGGAGATATACTGAGAGAAGGCAAGGCCAGCGTACAGGTATTAAATTCCCGTGACAAATGGTTTGGGGTTACCTATAAAGAGGACAAAGAGCAGGTGGTAAAAGCCATTGCAGAGCTGAAACAGCAGGGACAGTACCCGGAAGAATTTTAAAGGCTGGAAGGGAAGCATATGGAGGGAGAACATATGGAAGAAAAGGAAATACTGAAATGGGCGAAAGAGGCGGCCAGTCAGTTTGAGCTGGCAGGGAATGTGAAAAATATCTGTCCTTATGGCAGCGGGCATATTAACGACACCTTTCTGGTGGAAGGAGAAAAGGACTGTATTCTGCAGCGGATGAACCGAAATATTTTTACAAAGCCGGAAGAGGTAATGGAAAATATTCTGGGCGTTACCACCTTTCTGAAAAAGAAAATTGCAGAAGCCGGAGGCGATGAACTGCGGGAGACATTGACGGTACTGTCTGCCAGAAACGGAAAACCTTTTTACCGGGACAGCCAGGGAGAATACTGGCGCATGTATTATCTGATTGAAGATGCGGTAAGCTATGACAGAGTGGAACGGGATGAGGATTTCTATGAGAGCGCTCTGGCTTTCGGAAATTTCCAGCAGCTGCTGGCAGATTATCCGGCGGAAACCCTTCATGAGACCATTCCCGGATTTCACGATACGAAAGCCAGATACCAGGTATTTCTCGATGCGGTGGAAGCAGATGTGTGCAAAAGGGCAGAAAATGCCCTGGAAGAAATCGAATTTTTCAAATCCCGGAAGGAGACAGCCTGTGTGCTGGGAGATTTGCTGGCACAGGGAAAAATGCCCCTGCGGGTAACCCATAACGATACAAAACTGAATAATATTATGATGGACAATGAGACGAGGAAAGGAATCTGCGTTATAGATCTGGATACGGTTATGCCGGGACTGGCAGTCAATGATTTTGGAGACGCCATCCGGTTTGGAGCCAGCACCGGAGATGAGGACGAAAAGGATTTGTCAAAAGTGAGCTGCGATTTGAGACTGTTCCGCATTTATACAGAGGGATTTTTAAAAGGCTGTAAGGGAAATCTGACAGATATGGAAGTTGCCATGCTTCCCATGGGTGCAAAAGTGATGACTTATGAAAACGGCATACGTTTCCTGACCGATTATCTGCAGGGAGATACGTATTTTAAAATCCACCGGGAAGGCCACAATCTGGACCGGTGCCGTACCCAGATGAAGCTGGTGGCAGATATGGAAAAGAAGTGGAAGGAACTGGAGGAAATTGTCAGGGAGTGCCAGGGTGCATAAGCGGTAAAAAAGCAGACTGACAGGTAACTTCTATGGGAAATCCTGCGTCACGCTAATATATTGTTTGTGCTTAAACGCAAAGAAAGCAGGCTGATGGGGAACTCCGGACTAAATATTTACTAAAAATATAGTAAAATAAAAATAGTATTTACTAAATGAACCGAGTGTGGTATACTGAGTCCTGAGAGAACCGGACAGCAGGTCAGAATATGTTGGTTTTCCCGGACAGGTAATAAGAAATGCGTAACGCGCGCAGATTGCGGACAGGAGGTAAAAATTATGGCAATTTTGGTAACAGGCGGAGCTGGGTATATCGGAAGCCATACCTGTATTGAGCTGATTCATGCAGGATATGAAGTGGTTGTGGTGGATAATCTGGTAAATTCCAGTGAAGAAGCAGTAAAAAGAGTGGAAAAAATTACCGGAGCAAAGGTACCTTTTTATCAGGTGGATATTCTGGACGCTCAGGGCCTTGGAGAAGTATTTGAGAAAGAAAAGATTGACAGTGTCATTCATTTTGCAGGTTTGAAAGCAGTGGGAGAGTCTGTGCAGAAACCGCTGGAATATTATCATAACAATATTACCGGAACATTGATTTTGTGCGACGTTATGCGCAAGCATGGAGTGAAGAATATTATTTTCTCATCTTCCGCAACGGTGTACGGAGATCCCGCCATTATTCCGATTACAGAGGAGTGCCCCAAAGGCCAGATTACCAATCCATATGGTCAGACCAAGGGAATGCTGGAACAGATTCTGACAGATTTCCATGTGGCAGATCCGGAATGGAATGTGGTGCTGCTTCGCTACTTTAACCCCATCGGCGCCCACGAAAGCGGAATCATCGGAGAGGACCCCAAGGGAATTCCCAACAATCTGGTACCCTACATTGCCCAGGTTGCTGTGGGCAAATTAAAATGCCTTGGCGTATTCGGGGATGATTACGATACACCGGACGGAACCGGCGTGCGGGATTACATTCATGTAGTAGATCTGGCAAAAGGCCATGTGAAAGCATTAAAGAAAATTGAAGATAAATCCGGCGTCAGCATATATAATCTGGGAACCGGTAACGGTTACAGTGTGCTGGATGTGGTAAAGGCTTATGAAAAGGCCTGCGGTAAACCAATCCCTTACGAAATCAAACCCAGAAGAGCCGGAGATATCGCCACCTGTTATGCAGATGCTTCCAAAGCAAAAGCGGAACTGGGCTGGGAGGCAGAGTTTGGCATCGACAGAATGTGCGAGGATTCCTGGAGATGGCAGAGTACCAATCCGGACGGATATCGCAGTTAATTTATGGAAGGTAACACAGATATTATAACCATTATGCCATACCGGAAGATTGTTTTTATGAACTGGTGGAAGAACAGTACATCCAAAAAGATACCGGGCGGCACGCAGAGTAATGATAAATACCGCCGGTGCAGAATGGCCTGCACCGGTGGTATTCATTTTAAAGTCAGGGATTTTATTCCTTTCTGCTCATAAGAAAAGATTCCAGACAGGTGTTGTGATGGTACTTTACAGCAGCTTTTTTATCTTTATCAATAATAGTACCGCTTAAATCAATATCATTGATTGCAGCAATCCCCACAACATAATGAATGACGTCAGCCAGCTCGTTTGCCAGCTGTGTCTGCATATCTTCTTCATTGACCTTTTTTCTTCCTGCACGCATATTGAGGACTTCGGCAACTTCCCCGATTTCTTCCACCAGTTTCATAAACAGTCCCTGTTCCGTTACGGAATTGCCGTAAGTACAGAGCAGATATGTCTCGTAATCTTCAAAAGAAACGTTCATTGTGTGCCTCCGCAAATTACAGCGACCTTCCCGCAGCAAGTATCTGATTCCGTTTATCCGAATACCGTCTGGCTGTTTCCAGTGTGTGAGGGTCGCTGGCATATTTCTTTAAAGTCTCATGGTCTACCTTCAGGCGCAAATCCATGGTTTTCATCACATCTGCAATATGCATGGTTTTCTGGAATCTGGAATCGGTAAAGTCAACCCGCTGGTTGTCAGAAAACAGGATAACCACAGGCTGGGCGTAATTTTTCTGATTTTCCTCCACCACAATGCCTTTCTGGCCATTGGAAAAGTCCACGCAGCATCCCTTTGGAAGAATGTGAATACACTGGGTCAGGGCGGTGACGAACTGGGCGGGATAATAGTCCGGATAATCCCGCAGAAAACGCACGGCCCGGATTTCAGATACCGGTTCCCGGTCCAGATGCATGGAAGTCATTTCGTCAAACATGCTGGCCACATGAAGCACATGGGTGCCGTTTTTCCAGCGGATGTTTTTCTGAAGAGGTACTTTGACGTTGTGCTCCAGGCGGGCCATCTGCCCTACAATCTGAAGGGTAAGTTCCGGCAGCTTATAATCGTTGTAATCCGGATGGAGCATCTGGTAGCCCTTTTCCAGATAGCCCTGGATTAACCGGCGTTCGTCCGGAGACAGAAGCCGGTCTCCCTTTTCCAGAATCTCGTCGGGCACCATCAGAAGCCCCGTATCATGCAGCAGGGCGGCGCACACAATGGCAAGCTGTTCCGCATAGGAATAATGAAGTCTGTTTACCATCATGGCTGCTAAAATAGCCGTATTCAGACAGTGTTTGTATACATAGTCCCCGTTGCTGCGGAGATTCCTGGCAAAGTTGATTTTGTGGTCGGGAGAACCGAAGCTGCGCAGAATTGTCTGGGCCAGAGGGGTGATATTCTGAGGCGGCATATCATTCATAAGCAGTGTGAGGTCGTCTTTCAGGCGGAATGTGGAGACCGTGAGAAAGCGTTCCAGTTCAATATCCTCCTCGCTGAGAGGGGGTACCGGCTCGGCCGGCTCCAGAATGTATACGCCCCAGAGACCGAAATTCTCAATGCTGGCAATTCCCTGGCGTGTCAGTCTTGTATCACGTTCAAACAGCATAACTCCCCTTTTATTGTAAATTGGCCGGGCAAGACGCATACCGGGCTTTAACTGGCTGATTTTTACATATTGCACGAAAACACCTCCGTATCTGATTCTGGTGTTAAATACTACTATTTTTATATCGGATAAAAGGAGGAAATGGCAAAGGCTGTCAGAAAATAAAAATGTTTCCTGATGTCCGGCAGGAATTGCACTGCTGCCGGTTGTGTGTTAAAATCGGTATGACAGTTCCAACTGCAGAAGACGAAGATGTGGAGGAAAACATGAGAAAAATATGGAAAAGCGCAGTCCTTATTTTATTCCTGTGCTGTCTGTCCGGCACAGCAGTTTCTGCCACCCAGGGGAAAATCGACAAGGTACAGGAAGGAATAGAGGACCTGGAAAAACAGAAGAAAGAAGCAGAGGAGCAGGTGGACAGCCTGACAGGACAGGCGGGCAGCCTGGAAGGAGATCTGAAAAATTTTAATAACAGTCTGGCTGCTGTGACAGAAGAACTGAACGCCACGGAAGAACAGTTAAACAATACCAGAATCAGCCTGGAAGAAACAGGCAGAGCGCTGGACGCGGCCAGGAAAAAAGAGCGTGACCAGTATGAAGCCATGAAAAAGAGAATTCGCTTCCTGTATGAAATGAACATGGAAGGTATGCTGGAAGTGCTGCTGAGCGCAGAAAGTTTTGCAGACTTTTTAAATAAAGGTGAATATATTGTAAGCATTCACAGTTACGACCGTAAAATGCTGAAAGAATATCAGGCGACCAAAGAAGAGATTGCCGGCAAAGAACGGGATCTGGAAGAACAGGAAGCACTGCTGGCAGATTTGCAGGAACAGCAGGAAGCCAAACAGCAGGAGCTGACAGCTCTGGTGGACAGCACATCCGATAAACTGAACGCTGCCAGAAAACAGATTGCAGACGCCCAGGCAGACGTGGAGGCCTACGAAGCGGAGATTGAGCGGCAGAAGGCCTATGAGGCGGAGCTGGAGAAGCAGAAAGCCGCAGAAGATGCAAAGAGGATGGCGGAAATCAAACGGCAGGAAGAAGAGATGAAACGGCAGGAAGAAACCGGAGGCAGCGGAGGAGGCGGAAGCTATCAGGGCAATGCTTCCGATACCTCGCTGCTGGCAGCTCTGATTCAGTGTGAAGCGGGAGGCGAAAGCTATGAGGGAAAACTGGCCGTGGGGAGCGTGGTAATGAACCGGGTGCGCAGTTCCCATTTTCCCAATACGGTAGCAGGGGTAATCTATCAGGGAGGACAGTTTTCTCCTGTGGCAAGCGGCAGGTTTGCAACGGTGCTGGCAAAAGGGGCCAGCCAGAGCTGCGTCCAGGCGGCGGCAGAGGTTCTGGGTGGAAATATTACCATAAACTGTCTCTATTTCCGGAGGAATAACGGCACCATTCCGGGCACTGTGATAGGAAATCATGTTTTTTATTAATACACAGCCCGAATGCTGTAAAACCGAAAAAGGTCGGTTTTTGTGGAAAATGCACAAAAACTGACCCTTTTTTATCGAAAAAACACCGGGGAGAATGATAAAAATATAACAAAGATGTACAAAAAGAACAGGAAAAAAAGGGAGAATGAGAAGGGCCGGAGCGGGGAAGATAATCCTTGCAATTTACAGTGAAATGTGCTAGGATATTTTTATCGAGGGAAGAAAACATGGGAAAAACAGGAATTTTCAGAATTATTTTGCAGGCATGGCAGAGAAATGAATGCCAGCGAACCTGTTTTCCTTTTTTTTGGCAAAAGATTGTTAAAAAAATAACAGACATTTTGGTGATTTTGTCAAAAATGTTTTCGCGATTACATAATATTTTAAAAGGAGACGAAGAAAATGGCAAAGAAAGTTGTTTTGGCAGGCGCATGTCGTACCGCAATCGGAACTATGGGTGGAGCTTTAAGCACAACTCCTGCACCGGTATTGGGGTCTATCGTTATCAAAGAAGCATTGAACAGAGCTGGTGTTCCGGCTGACAAAGTTGACCATGTATACATGGGCTGCGTAATCCAGGCTGGTCTGGGACAGAACGTGGCACGTCAGGCGTCCATCAATGCCGGTCTGCCTATTGAGACACCGGCAGTTACCGTGAACGTAGTCTGCGGCTCCGGTCTGAACTGCGTAAATATGGCTGCTCAGATGATTCAGGCAGGCGATGCTGATATCGTTGTGGCAGGCGGTATGGAAAACATGTCTATGGCTCCTTATGCTGCTATGCAGGGACGTTACGGATACAGAATGAACAATGCGACTCTGGTAGATACCATGGTAAACGACGCATTGTGGGATGCATTCAATCAGTACCATATGGGAATTACTGCTGAAAACGTAGCAGAGAAATGGGGACTGACCAGAGAACAGTTAGACGAGTTTGCAGCAACTTCACAGCAGAAATGTGAAAAAGCAATGAACGACGGTAAATTCAAAGATGAAATCGTTCCGGTAGAAGTAAAACAGAAGAAGAAAACAGTGATTGTAGATACAGACGAAGGACCACGTCCCGGCACAACCAAAGAAAGCATTTCCAAACTGCGTCCCGCATTCAAACCGGACGGAATTGTTACCGCAGCAAATGCTTCCGGAATCAACGACGGTGCGGCAGCAGTGATTGTTATGAGTGAAGAAAAAGCAAAAGAACTGGGCGTTACACCGATGGCTACTTTCGTAGCAGGCGCACTTGGCGGCGTAGACCCGTCCATCATGGGTGTGGGACCGGTTGCTTCCACAAAGAAAGTATTCGAGAAGACAGGTCTGACCATTGACGATATGGATCTGGTAGAGGCTAACGAAGCATTTGCAGCTCAGTCTCTGGCAGTAGCACATGACCTGAACTTTGATATGAGCAAGGTTAATGTAAATGGCGGCGCTATCGCACTGGGACATCCGGTAGGAGCCAGCGGATGCCGTATCCTTGTTACTCTGCTTCATGAAATGCAGAAGAGAGACGCTAAGAAAGGTCTTGCAACTCTGTGTATCGGCGGTGGAATGGGATGCTCTACCATCGTGGAAAGAGATTAATTTAGCTGGTTATTAATTGAGATACCGAAGCGGTCACGCTTCGGTATCTCACAGAATAATTTAAGGAGGATTATCATGAAAGTTGGCGTTATTGGAGCAGGAACCATGGGTTCCGGAATTGCACAGGCATTTGCACAGACAGAAGGATATGAAGTATGCCTTTGCGATATTAATGACGAATTTGCAGCAAATGGCAAGAAGAAAATTGCAAAAGGATTCGAGAAGAGAGTTGCAAAAGGCAAGATGGACCAGGCAGCAGCAGACGCAATCCTTGCAAAGATTTCCACAGGTACAAAGGAAATCTGCGGCGACTGTGATTTAATCGTAGAGGCAGCGCTGGAAGTAATGGATGTTAAGAAACAGACATTCAAAGAACTGCAGGACATTGTGAAGAAAGACTGCATGTTCGCAACCAACACATCTTCCCTTTCCATCACAGAAATTGGCGCAGGACTTGACAGACCGGTAATCGGTATGCATTTCTTCAATCCGGCTCCGGTTATGAAACTGGTTGAGGTTATCAAAGGAGAGAACACACCGGATGAAATGAAAGATAAAATCGTTAAGATTTCTGAAGAAATCGGCAAGACTCCGGTAGAAGTAAACGAAGCAGCAGGATTTGTTGTAAACAGAATCTTAATCCCGATGATCAACGAAGCAGTTGGAATCTATGCAGACGGCGTAGCTTCCGTAGAAGGTATCGACACCGCTATGAAACTGGGTGCAAACCATCCGATGGGACCTCTGGCTCTGGGAGATCTGGTTGGACTGGATATCTGCCTTGCAATTATGAATGTATTATATGATGAGACAGGAGATCCGAAATACCGTCCGCATCCATTGTTAAAGAAAATGGTACGTGCAGGTAAGCTGGGACAGAAGACCGGAATCGGTTTCTATGACTACAGCAAATAATACATAATAACGAAAGCATGGCCGGCAGCGGGCTTTTGCCTGCGCCGTATAGAATGTGAGGAACTGCCGTATTGGGTTTATCTTAATGCGGCAGTCCCATTCCATAAAATAAAAGAAAGTTTGGAGGAAAAGTATCATGGATTTTTCTTTAGATAAGAAACATGAAATGGCGAGAACTCTGTTCAGAGAGTTTGCTGAAAATGAAGTAAAGCCTCTTGCTCAGGAAGTTGATGAGACAGAAAAATTCCCAAGAGGAACCGTAGAGAAAATGCAGAAAATCGGATTCATGGGTATTCCGATTCCGAAAGAGTACGGCGGACAGGGCTGTGATCCTCTTACCTACATTATGTGCGTAGAGGAACTGTCCAAAGTTTGCGGTACTACCGGCGTTATCGTATCTGCACACACCTCTCTCTGCTGCGACCCGATTATGACATACGGTAATGAAGAGCAGAAACAGAAATATCTTGCACCTCTTGCAAGAGGAGAGAAACTGGGCGCATTTGCTCTGACAGAGCCGGGCGCAGGTACGGACGCACAGGGCTGCCAGACAAAAGCAGTGTTAGACGGAGACGAATGGGTACTGAACGGCTCCAAATGCTTTATTACCAACGGTAAAGAAGCTGATATTTATATCGTAATCGCAATCACAAGCGTTGTGGAAGATAAGAGAGGAAGAAAGAAAAAGAATTTCTCCACCTTTATCGTAGAAAAAGGAACACCGGGCTTCTCCTTCGGAACAAAAGAGAAGAAAATGGGTATCCGCGGCTCCGCTACATATGAACTGATTTTTGAAGACTGCAGAATTCCGAAAGAGAATCTGTTAGGACCGGAAGGAAAGGGATTCCCAATCGCAATGCATACACTGGACGGCGGACGTATCGGTATCGCAGCTCAGGCTCTCGGTATTGCAGAAGGCGCACTGGATGCAACCATCGCTTATACAAAAGAGAGAAAACAGTTTGGACGTTCCATCGCAATGCAGCAGAATACCCAGTTCCAGTTAGCAGACATGGCAGCTAAGATTGAAGCGGCTCAGATGCTGGTTTACAAGGCAGCTATGGCAAAAGCTACTCAGAAAGTTTACTCTGTGGAAGCAGCAAAGGCAAAATTATTTGCAGCAGAGGTTGCCATGGACGTAACTACCAGATGCGTACAGCTTTTCGGCGGATACGGATACATCAGAGAGTACGATGTAGAGCGTATGATGCGTGACGCCAAGATTACAGAAATCTATGAAGGAACTTCCGAAGTTCAGCGTATGGTTATTTCCGGCGCACTGTTGAAATAGCCGCGATAAGCAAAGAAAAATAAAACATAAGGAGTGAATTACCGTGAAAATCGTTGTATGTATAAAACAGGTACCAGATACCAAAGGCGGAGTGAAATTCAATCCAGATGGTACTCTGGACAGAGGTGCAATGCTTACCATCATGAATCCCGACGACAAAGCCGGACTGGAAGCAGCACTCAGATTAAAAGAGCAGTATGGTGCGGAAGTTACCGTACTTACCATGGGACTTCCCAAAGCAGACGAAGTTCTTCGTGAAGCAATGGCAATGGGTGCCGATAAAGGTATCCTTGTAACAGACAGAGTATTGGGAGGAGCAGATACATGGGCTACCTCTACCACAATTGCAGGAGCAATCCGGAATCTGGAATATGACCTGATTATCACAGGACGTCAGGCTATCGACGGAGATACCGCTCAGGTTGGGCCGCAGATTTCCGAACATCTGGATATCCCTGTAATTTCCTATGCACAGGAAATCAAAATTGACGGAGACTATGTAGTAGTTCAGCGTCAGTATGAAGATAGATATCATGAATTAAAAGCAAAAATGCCGTGTCTGGTAACCGCTCTTTCTGAATTGAACGAGCCGCGTTATATGACGCCGGGCGGAATTTTTGACGCATATGACAAAGAAGTAACCGTATGGGGCCGGGCAGATCTGAAAGATGTGGACGATTCTGACCTTGGTTTGAAAGGATCACCTACCAAGATTGCAAAAGCATCTGATAAAGTAAAGAAAGGTGCCGGAGAAAAAGTTGTTCCCGATACACCGGAAGATGCAGTTGCCTATATTACAGGTAAACTGAAAGAGAAACACGTAATCTAATATATCCGTAAAAATAAGGAAAGTGGTGAAAATAATGGGTTTAGAAGCATATAAAGGAGTATATGTCTTTGCACAGCAGGTAGATAATGTATTAAGCGGAATTGCTTTTGAGCTGCTTGGCAAGGCAAAAGACCTGGCAAAAGATTTAAATACAGATGTAACAGCAGTACTGATTGGTTCAGACGTGAAAGGTCTGGCAGACCAGCTTGCAGAGTATGGCGCTGATAAGGTAATCGTTGTGGACGATCCGGAACTGAAAGAATACAGAACAGAGCCTTATACCCATGCACTTGCATCTGTTATCAACGAATACAAACCGGAAATTATGCTGGTAGGCGCTACCGCAATCGGCCGTGACCTTGGCCCCCGCGTATCTGCAAGGGTAAAAACAGGTCTGACCGCAGACTGTACCGTACTGGAAATCGGCGATTTCCCGCTGAATCCTGTTCCGGGTAAAGAAGATGAGCAGAAACACAATCAGTTACTGATGACCCGTCCTGCATTCGGCGGCAATACCATTGCAACCATTGCATGTCCGGATAACCGTCCTCAGATGGCGACCGTACGTCCTGGCGTTATGCAGAAAATTGACCCCATTAAGGGTGCAAAAGCAAATGTGGTAGAGTACAATCCCGGATTTGCTCCTAATGATAAATACGTTGAAATCCTGAACGTGGTAAAGGCTGTAAAAGAAACAGAAGATATCATGGAAGCAAAGATTCTGGTGTCCGGCGGACGTGGAGTAGGAAGTGCAGAGAACTTCAAAATGCTGCAGGATCTGGCAGATGTAATCGGCGGAACCGTAAGCTGCTCCCGTGCAGTAGTGGAAAACGGATGGAAGCCGGTAGATTTGCAGGTAGGACAGACCGGTAAGACCGTTCGCCCGAACGTATACTTTGCAATCGGTATTTCCGGAGCAATCCAGCACGTGGCTGGTATGGAAGAAGCAGACATCATCATCGCAATCAACAAAGATGAAGACGCTCCAATCTTTGACGTAGCTGACTATGGCGTAGTTGGAGATTTACATAAAGTTGTTCCGGCTCTGACAGAAGCACTGAAAGCTGAAATGGCAAAATAATACATCTGAAACTATGACAGGTGTGATTTCCGGTGATGATAAGTTCATAACCGGGGTCACACCTGTTTCTGATTCTACAGGAAAGACCTTGCTACGCTAATGTATGAAAGTGGCTGTCCACTTTTTTGTTCTCTTATAGGAAATACCGTGTTACTGAGAAGTGCTAAAGTATATAGATTTCCTATAAGAGAAAGCCCACCGGGCGGGATGCGCAGCTCGCG
>CATLIX010000028.1 GCA_949959185.1 uncultured Eubacterium sp.
TCAGAGGCTCGCCGGAATGTCCGGTGCGTCTGGCATTTCGGCCTTTTGTATGATGAAAATATTTAAAAAAATTGTGGAAATTGTACATGAAATTTTGATAATTGAAGCGTTTCGCAATTGCCTGACAACAGGAAAACAGAAAGGATGAGGATGATATGTTTGTACTTTATAACGAGAACACCAGATTTCCGGTGAAAATCTGGCTGGAAAATATGGAGCATCTGGAGGAGAGCTGTCTGGAACAGGCATATCACCTGTCGCAGCTTCCATTTATCCATAAATGGGTATGTCTCATGCCGGATACTCATACAGGAAAGGGAATGCCAATCGGCGGGGTGATTGCAGCTAAAGACGTGATTATTCCCAATGCGGTGGGCGTTGATATCGGCTGCGGTATAGATTATATCCCCACCAATATCCGTATGGAGGAAATTCAGGACATACAGACTGGAAACGGAAGTATCATTCAGGCAATAATCGGTAATATTATGCGTACCATTCCGCTGAATACCGAGCGGTATAAGAAGCCCCAGGAGTCGGAAGTTCTTGACCGGGCAAAACAGGAATCTGATTACTATGAGAAAAATCCGGAACTGGTTCCTCTGATTGAAGACGGGTATTTTCAGGTGGGAAGTCTGGGAGGGGGAAACCATTTTATAGAACTTCAGGAGGATGAGGAAGGATATCTCTGTATTATGATTCATTCCGGCAGCCGGCACCTTGGAAAGGCCATCTGCGATTATTTTCATGAGAGGGCCAGGGAACTGAACCGGAAATGGTACAGTCAGGTGGAGGAAGAATACCGGCTGGCTTTTCTGCCCGTTGACTCTGAGGAAGGGCAGCAGTACATCCGCTGGATGAATCTGGCTCTGGACTACGCTTTTGAAAACCGGGCCCATATGCTGGAGAAAACCTGTACCATTGTAAAAGAAGTGATTGAGAAACATACGGAACTTAAGGTGAAATTTGGGGATGAGATTAACTGTCACCACAATTATGCCGCTCTGGAAAATCATTATGACGCAAATGTGTGGGTACACCGCAAAGGAGCTACCAGAGTCCGGGCGGGAGAACTGGCTGTCATACCGGGAGCCATGGGCTCGTACAGCTATGTGGTGGAGGGAAAGGGAAATCCGGAGTCCTTCTGTTCTTCTTCCCACGGTGCAGGCAGAAATTATTCCCGGTCAGGAGCCATGAAGACTTTTTCCGTGGAGAAAGTCATGGTGGATTTAAAGGAGCAGGGAATTATCCTTGGAAAACGCAAAAAGAACGATGTGCCGGAAGAGTGCCGGTTTGCCTACAAAGATATTGACCAGGTGATGGCGCAGCAGGCGGATCTGGTAACACCGGTGAAAAAACTGAAAACAGTGGGCGTGGTAAAAGGTTAGACGTTCAGGATGGGAAATAATGTAACAGTTCAGTCCGCGCCTTTAGACAGGCCCCAGACCGCCTGTCAGGCAGGCTATCCGCTGCCAGAGGCAGCTCCTGTCTGAGGCTTAAGTGGCGCTCCGCTCATAGCCAGCATTCTGTGCTCATTCATGCCAGCATGATTCCCACAGAACACAGGCTATGGCTGAACTGTTACAAAATAATTAGTAAAAAATTTAAAAAAGTACTTGCAAAAAAAATAAAGTTGTGTTAGTATTTTATTTGTTGCTGACATAACTAAGGCTCCTTGGTCAAGCGGTTAAGACATCGCCCTTTCACGGCGGTAACACGGGTTCGATTCCCGTAGGAGTCATTGATAAAATTTCTCAGAAGATAATTCTTGACGAATATTTTAATGTTTGCTATAATATAATAGATTCAGGTATGAATTTGTTATATGGAAGCCAGTATTCTGGCAGTTATATTGCGGCGCAGTAGCCAAGTGGTAAGGCGTGGGTCTGCAACACCCTGATTCACCGGTTCAAATCCGGTCTGCGCCTCTGATAAACCTCGGAAATTTGAAATTTCCGGGGTTTTGTTCTCTTATAGGAAAGACTTTGTCACGCTAAAGCGTGAAAGCGTCTTCCTATAAGATAAAACCATTATGCGCACTCGTGCGAATAGAAGATGTCACTACGTGACCGCACTCGGCGCAACAAAATGCGCAATCCCCTCAAGATTGAGGGGCAGGGGAGTTGAAGTGGGTTTGCCCACTTTGTTCTCTCACAGGAAATCCCGTGTCATGCTAACATGTTGTTTCTCCTTTCCGCACAGCCGAAGGGGTACACCCGTAAATTTCCTTAAAGGTCCGGTTAAACAATTTCTGGCTGGTAAATCCGTTCGCCTCCATGATTTCAGAAACAGGGGCGTCTGTATTCTGTAATTCCCGATAGATATGGGTAATCCGTATTTCATTCACGTACTGCAGAAAAGAAAGCCCCATATATTTTTTGAAAAAACGGCAGAAATATTCTTTGTTCAGGCCCAGCAGTGCGGCAGCATCCGAAAGAGCTATGGGTTCCCGGAAATGTTCTCCCACATAAGTGATGATGTCCCGCAGTTTCTGGCGGGCCTGCATATCGCCGGAAGATAATTCAGGTGCTGTTTTGCAGGCGAAATGCCGCATCAGGTGAGCCAGAATCTGCAGGATAATGCCCTCGGATTCCAGCAGTGTGGCAGGCAGTTCTTCAATGTAGAGCCGGGTCAGTGTTTCGGCCATCTGGCACAGGTGCAGATATTCCCCGAACTGTGAATCGGTGATTTCATCCGGAATGCAGTGAATCCGGAAGCATTCAATATCCGGCATGTAACGTCTCATCAGAGATTTGGATATGTGGATGCAGAGACACATCAGACGGTCGCTGCTGGTATTTGTACTGTGTACCTGTCCCGATTCCACAGCCAGAATCTGGCGGTGCCTTAACTGAAAGGTCTTTCCGTCTATGGTGACAGCAGCATCTCCGTTCAGAGGAAAGAGCAGTTCCAGTTCTTCATGCCAGTGAAGGGGATGATAGCCTCCGGGGATGGTATGGTATGCAAGCTGTATGCCGGCTTCATTGATTTCACGGAAAATTTCATAATAGGGTTCTGCCATAAACATATGCCTCCCGTATACAGTTTTTCTGGCTGAAATTATATAAAAACCAGCAGAAAAAGTCAATATCGACTTAAAATAAGTCAAAATATCACCTGTTTTTTCGGAGTGCAGGATAGTATGATAGACAGCGTAAAGAGAAAACATCTTATGGAAAAGGAGAGGAACTATTATGAAAATGATTCAGAAAGCAGTAAAAAATTACATGGAAAAATACGGAGCACAGTTCGCAGCAGCAACCCTGATGATGGGCGGAAATCTGAATGTGGAAATGCTCAGAAATCTTTCCCGCAGAGCGTAGGTATACGGGAATGAAAATACGGAAAAACAGAAGAAAAACAGGGATGATTTGTGGAAGACAGCCATAAATTGTCCCTGTTTTTTTCAACAGGCGATTGTAATTTTAAATCACAGTGATATAATAATTCTATAACGTGTTTGAAAAAGATCAGATGAGGAGTGATACTATGATTATTACAATTGGCAGGGAGTTTGGAAGTTATGGACATGTGATTGGGCGCCAGCTTGCCAAAAAACTGAATATTAAATATTATGACAAGGAGTCCATGGCGGAGGAAGCCAGGAAAATGAATAAATATGATGAACTGCGGGATTTTTACGAAGAACAGTCCGTCAACAGCCTGCTGTATGTCATTGCAACAGACATAAGATCCCATGGACAGAGAAAAGTACCTTTTGAATTTATGAAGAATCTGGCAGAGAAAGAAGACTGTGTGATTGTGGGAAGATGCGGAAACTTTTTCCTGAAAGATAATCCGGATATGACCAGCGTATTTATCCATGCACCCAAAGAATACCGTATCGACAAGACAGCCACGGACCGGAAAATCAGCACGGATAAGGCCAGAAGGCTGGTGGAAAAAGAGGACAAGGCCAGAGCCGGATTCCATTCCTATTATGCCGATGAGAAGTGGAATGAATGCGACGGATACCATCTTACCATTGACAGCAGCGTTATCAGCATTGAAGATGCTGTGGATCTTATCATTGATTTTGTCAGCAAAAGACAGAACAGTAAAAATTAAAGGAAATCAGTATGGCGTTGGTAAATAAAAATCAGGCAGCGGACCTGGGAAAAGACCCTCTGGGAAAACTTCTGCTGAAGCTGGCACTGCCGGCAATTCTGGCCCAGGTTGTCAACATGCTTTACAATATTGTGGACCGAATTTATATCGGGCACATTCCGGATACAGGGGCCATTGCCCTGACAGGAATCGGCCTGTGTCTGCCGGTAATTCTGATAATTATGGCGTTCAGTGCGCTGGTTGGAATCGGAGGAGCGCCCAGAGCCGCTATTTATATGGGGAAACAGGATATGGAAGGCGCCAGAAAGACATTGGGGGCCTGCGTGGTAATGCTGACGGGCCTTGCGGTGCTGCTTACGCTTCTTTTTCTGTTTACCGGAAAAGAACTGCTGTTTCTGTTCGGAGCCAGTGAAAATACCATTTCCTATGCCTGGGGCTATCTGCGGATTTATGTGTGCGGAACCATATTTGTCATGCTGGCAATTGGACTGAACAGTTTTATTACAACGCAGGGATTTGCCATGGAAGGCATGGCCACCATTCTCATAGGCGCTGTGCTAAACATCATCCTGGATCCGGTTTTTATTTTCGGTTTTCATATGGGCGTGTCAGGAGCGGCGCTGGCCACTATTCTCTCCCAGGCGGTGTCGGCAGTGTGGGTGGTGCGGTTTCTCAGAGGCAGGAAAACGAAACTGCGGATTGAGAAACAGTACATGAAACTGAAGAAAGAATATGTGCTGCCGGTTCTGGCCCTTGGAGTATCTCCTTTTGTCATGCAGAGTACCGAGAGCCTGATTAATATATCTTTTAACACCTCTCTGTACCGGTATGGCGGCGACCTGGCAGTTTCTTCCATTACAATTCTGGGCAGTGTGATGCAGATGATTTTCCTGCCTCTCAGCGGCCTGACGCAGGGAGCCCAGCCCATTGTCAGTTACAATTACGGAGCCGGAAACGATGAACGTGTAAAAAAGACCTATCGGCTGCTGCTGTGCTGCTGCGGGATTTTTGCCACTTCAGCCTGGATACTGGTGATGGCGGTTCCGGGCGTATTCGTAAAAATATTCAACAGCAGTTCTCAGGAGTTGTACGAAATGGCCGGCTGGGGTATGCGGTTCTATATAGCAGGTGCCTTTGCCATGGGAGCTCAGATGGCATGTCAGCAGACATTCCTGGCGCTGGGCCAGGCGAAAGTATCATTGTTTTTTGCCTGTTTTCGGAAACTGATTCTGATGATACCTCTGATTTTTATTCTTCCGATGTTTCTGGAAAATAAGCTGATGGCGGTATTTCTGGCGGAGGCAGTTTCTGATTTTGTGGCCGGGGTGGCAACCACCATTACTTTTCTGATACTGTTCCCCAGAATTTTACAGCGGGAACGGTGAATCCAAAAGCTGCGGGTGTGTCAGCACAGAAATGAAAAGAAGGGAAAGTGATAAGATGAAAACAGTTCTGAAAAAGATATGTCTGCTGACAGTGCTGCTATCTCTTTGCATGACGGCAGTGCCCTGTACTGCTCAGGCGGCGGGCAGCAGCAAAGGTATCAATGTGAAGTATCATTCAAAGAGCGAAATACGCCGGTATCTGAAAGCAAAGAAAATTGATATCAATGAGAAAGTGAAATACAGCAAAGCACCAAAATTAAAAGCCCCCTATTCTGCGGGAAAGGTGGATAAGAAAAGTCTGAAATCTGCCTTAAAGACTTTAAATGCCATCCGGTACATTGCAGGAATCAATGACAATGTAAAACTGGATGACAATTATACAAAAAAGGCCCAGGCGGCAGCTCTGATTAATTGCGTGAACAACAGTATGAGCCATTATCCGGCCAAACCATCCGGAATGAGCCAGTCTTTTTATCAGCTGTGTTATTCCGGAGCCGGCAGCAGTAACCTTGCAACATCATTCGGAGGTCCTGCGGGGCTGAATTATCCGCTGGTCAGAATGTGGATGTATGACGGAGACAAGGATAATATTCCACTGGTAGGCCATCGCCGCTGGGTTTTAAACCCGCCTATGAAAAAAACAGGGTTCGGTTTTGTATCCGGAACGGAAAAATGGCCGTCTTCTTATTCCGCCATGTATGCCATAGATAATGCATTCGGAAAATCATCGTATTACGGCGTTGCCTGGCCGGCTCAGAACATGCCGCTGGAATTTTTCGGAGATTCTTATCCCTGGAGCATCAGTATGGGAAGAGAACTGAATGCAGACAAAGTAAAAGTGGTACTGACCAGAAAAAAAGACGGAAAAAAATGGACCTTTTCAAAAAACAACAGCAAATATGGGTATTTTAATGTGGAAAACAATAATTACGGAGCCAAAGGCTGTATTATCTTCCGTCCCAATAATATTTCCTATCGTTCCGGGGACCAGTTTCAGGTAAAAATAACAGGCGCAGGAAAAGCGATTTCCTATCAGGTGAATTTTTTCTCCCTGTAAAAACCGGAGAATTTTTTGTTGTTTTATAGAAAAAACCGTGCTATAATGTCTACAGATATTATAGTGCGGTTTTCATATTATGGGTGATATGAGATAACAGAGACGGGAAAAACCTGCAATAAATAAGATTTATGGAATTGCCGGGGAAAAGGAGAAGATAATTATGGAAATACTTGATTTAATTGATCAGGAGAAATTACAGAGACTGCAGGATCTGTTTGCCGATGCAACAGGCGTGGCTGTCAGCATGATTGATAAGGAAGGAAAACACGTTACGAAAGTCAGCAATTTTCTGGATTTCTGTATGAAATATACAAGGGGAAGCGAGATTGGTTTGAAGCGCTGTCAGAAATGCGATATGGAAGGCGTTGGAACATATTTCTGCCATGCAGGTCTGATGGACTTTGCAGCAGATATTGTGGTGGAAGGAGAGAAGCTGGGGGCAATCCTTGGCGGACAGGTATTGCCGGCGCCGCCGGACTTTGACAAGTTCCGCAAGGTGGCAGAAGAAATCGGCGTAGACCCCGATGAATACATAGAAGCTCTGAAAGAAGTACCGGTTAAGACAGAAAAGGCAATCCGTGCTTCCGCAGCTCTGATGGAAGAAATGATCAACATGCTGGTGAATTCAGAGTACACCCGTTACAGAGAGAAGAATAAGATTAATACCATAGATAAAGAAATTGATGTGACCACTCAGAATGTGGAGCAGATTGAGAGTATGGTACAGGATCTGACCAAAGTATCCAGAAAGCAGAATATTCTGGCGCTGAATGCTTCCATTGAAGCAGCCAGAGCCGGAGAAGCCGGAAGAGGATTTAATATTGTGGCCGGAGAGATGGGCAAGTTATCTTCCATGGCTACAGAGAAATATTCTGCAATTATTGCCAAGGCCGGAGAGATTGATGAATCACTGCGGAAGATTAATGAAGAATTCAGCAAGAGCCTGGAAAATAAATCAGAAGAACCGGAAATACCGGAAAACTTATAAGGTATTGTGTTGAAGTGACTGACAGGAAGCAGCAAGGTACAAAAGCCTTGCTGTTTTTTTATCTTACAGGAAATACCGTGTCACGCTAAGATGAAAGGAGAATATGGATGATAAAAAGAAAAACAGAAAAACTGAATGTGGAAACCAGTCTGCTGGGTTTTGGCTGCATGAGGTTTCCGACTGATGCAGAAGGTAAAATTGATGAGGTACGGGCGGCAAACATGCTGGATATGGCTTACCGGGCAGGTGTAAATTATTTTGACACGGCCTATACCTATCATGAACAGGAAAGCGAAGGCTTTGTGGGAAAGGTGCTGGAGCAATACCCCAGAGATTCCTATTATCTTGCCACAAAGCTCCCCATATGGCTTCTGGAGCGGGAGGAAGACGTGCGCCGGGTATTCGGGGAGCAACTGGAACGTCTGGGGAAAACTTATGTGGACTTTTATCTGTTTCATGCAGTGGACAAAAGCCGCTGGGAGAAAATAAAAGAGCTGCAGGTTCTGGAAGTATGCGAAGCCCTTCAGCGGGAAGGCAAAATCCGTCATCTTGGATTTTCTTTCCATGACAGCTATGAGGTATTTGAGGAAATACTTACCAGCCGGGACTGGGACTTCTGCCAGATACAGTATAATTATATGGATACGGAAGAACAGGCAGGCCGCCGGGGGTATGAGCTGGCGGAAAAACTGGGCGTGCCCATGATTGTTATGGAGCCGGTGCGGGGCGGGAGCCTTGCGGGATTTTCAGAAGATATCAACGAGAAATTTTACGGTCTGAGCCGGGAACGCTCCATCGCTTCTTATGCCCTCCGGTGGGTGGCAGATCATGAAAATGTAAAAGTAGTGTTAAGCGGCATGTCCACAGAGGCACAGACGGAGGATAACTTAAAGACCTTTGGGAATTATATGCCCCTGAGCCGGCAGGAACAGCAGACCATTGCAGATGTGGTGCAGACGCTGCGTTCCAGGGTACAGAACGGCTGTACCGGCTGCGGTTACTGTATGCCCTGTCCTGCAGGGGTGAACATTCCCAGGAATTTCAAAATCTGGAATCAGTACCACATTTACCGGAAATATGATATGATAAAAGGAAGCTGGGAACAGATGGGTGAGAAAGAGAAGCCCCTGAGCTGTATCAAATGCGGTAAATGCGAGGAGGCATGTCCCCAGCATATCCGGATTCGCGAGGATCTGGCCAGAGTGCAGAATGAGCTGGATGAGGAAAGAAATGCAGTGAAAAAGTAAAACAACAGGAAAGGATACGTGAAAACCATGGATTACAGAACATATTTAAGAAATTATCCCAATAAAGAAGGAAGATTCGGAGAATACGGCGGCGCCTATCTGTCTGAGGAACTGAAACCGGCTTTTGAAGAAATTACGGAAGCATATCAGACCATCTGCCATTCTTCACAGTTTATCAACGAACTGCGGAGAATCCGCAGGGAATTCCAGGGCAGGCCCACACCGGTATATCATTGTGAGCGCCTTTCCCGGCAGATTGGCAACTGCCAGATTTATCTGAAACGTGAAGATTTGAATCATACAGGAGCCCATAAGCTGAACCACTGTATGGGAGAAGGTCTGCTGGCCAAATTTATGGGAAAGAAACGCCTGATTGCAGAGACAGGTGCCGGACAGCATGGTGTGGCGCTGGCAACAGCGGCCGCCTACTTCGGACTGGAATGTGAAATTCATATGGGAGAGGTGGATATTGCAAAACAGGCGCCGAATGTTACACGCATGAAAATCCTGGGGGCAAAGGTGGTGCCCGTAAGCCATGGGCTGAAAACTCTGAAAGAAGCCGTGGACTCCGCCTTTGATTCCTATGCCAGAAATTATAAAGATTCCATTTACTGTATCGGTTCTGCTCTTGGGCCCCATCCCTTCCCCCTGATGGTTCGGGATTTTCAGTCTGTGGTAGGATATGAAGCAAGAGATCAGTTCCGTGAAATGACAGGCATTGATCCGGATGTGGTATGTGCCTGCGTGGGCGGCGGCAGCAACTCTATCGGCATGTTTATTCCGTTTCTGAACGACCCTGTTGACATTGTGGGAGTGGAGCCTCTGGGAAGAGGCGAGAAACTGGGAGACCATGCAGCCTCCATGAAATACGGAGAGAAAGGCGTTATGCATGGATTTGAAAGTATTATGCTGAAGGATGAGGCAGGGGAGCCGGCGCCGGTATATTCTATTGCCAGCGGGCTGGATTACCCTTCCGTAGGGCCGGAACATGCATTTTTGCATGATGAGGGAAGAATTCAGTATGAGACCGCAGGAGATGAGGAAGCCATGGAAGCCTTCTTTAAACTGTCCCGTTATGAAGGTATTATTCCCGCTGTGGAAAGCTCCCATGCAGTTGCCTGGGCCATGAAAAAAGCCAGGGAAATGGGACAGGGTTCGATTCTGGTGTGTCTCAGCGGCAGAGGCGATAAAGACATTGATTATGTAGTGGAACACTATGGTTATGGTGAACAGTTTTTATAAAAACGGCGGTGAAAGATGATTTCAGATAAACTGTATGAACTTGCGTTTGAATATAAGAAAAGAAAGTTGTGGAAAATCCTCTGGGATTTGCAGCTTTTTGGGGTAAAACTGTCCGATGGCAGAATCGGTTACATCAGTATTATGGGGGCGGCAGGAGAGCATTGCGCCCTGGGCCTTTATGTTGGCGATGAAGGCATGGAAAGTTTCCGTACCATAGCCAGAGCCAACAGATATCAGCTTTCCCCTCTGGAATTTCAGGAGCATCTGCTGCAGCAGAATTGTCTGCAGTGTGCCTTTGAGGGGAAAAATGAACTGTCGGAACAGGAGCTTGAGGAAGCCAGGGCTTATGCCCGTGCACATGATATCAGGATTTCCGGAAAAAATGCCTATCCCCAGTTTGTGAAATATCAGTCCAACCACTATCCCTGGCATCTGCAGACAGAACAGGAGCAGGAACTCCTCTGCCAGGCATTGCAGGCAGCCATTGAGCTGTCGGAAATTCTGAAAAGCACCACGCCCATTGCGTTGGGACTGGCGCCGGTAAATGACCTTACAGAAGAGATTCTGATGCTGGAACCCGGTGAAAAGGGTTTTGTGCTGACCAGTACAAAACTTCCCTGTATAAAGCCGAAAAAGTGGCCGGCGCCCAAAGCCGGCAATGATATCGGCATAGCCAGCCTGAAACGGATGGAACGGATGGGGGTATGGGAATGTGAGCTGCTCCGGTTTCCGGAGCCTGTTCGGAACAAACCGGAAGAAATTCCCTATTTCCCCATTATTCTGCTGGCAGTGGAGTCCTCCACAAATTATATCCTTCCGGTGCCTCCGGTGGAACATTATGAAGATAATCCGGAAGAATTGCTGAATCTGTTTATGGAATCTCTTCAGCAGCAGAAAATATGTCCGGACCAGATAAAAGTACGGGACCAGCGTACCGCTGCATTTGTGAAAGCCTTTTGCAGCAGGCTGAAAATCACTGTCAGTATGGAAAAAGAACTGCCTGCACTGGAGACTGCGGAAGCTGATTTTCTGAAACATTTTTCCATGAGCGAAGAGGAAGAAATGGATGAAATGATTCAGATGATGGAAACGATACTGGAACTGAATAAAGAACAGGTGGAAAGTCTGCCGGAAAACATGGTGGAACAGATTGACATGATTCTGGAACAGGGGATTTTGCCGGAGGAACTGGAGTGGAAAGTCAGGCGTCTTCTGCATCCGGAACTGGCTGATAACCGGCCGGACAAATCGGCGTTTCGAACTGTAAAGTCCGGGAGAGACCATTCCTATGTAATCAGTGTTTCCCTGGGAACAGGATGTTACCGCCATATCCGGATTTCCGGCAGAAGTACACTGTGGGATCTGCACAGCATTATACTGGAAGCCTTTGGGTTTGACGACGACCATGCCCATGCATTTTTCATGGATAATGTGCAGTGGAGCCGCCGGAACTGCTATTTTATGAGGGATATGGAAATGGAATACGATGGTCCGTCCACAGAGGAATGCAGCTTGGACCGGGCAGGTCTGTGCAAAGAGAAACAGTTCAAATTTCTGTTTGATTTCGGAGATGAGTGGCTGTTCCAGTGCAAAGTGCTCCGGGTATTGAAAGAAGGCACCGAAGAACCGGAAATTATCAAAAGCAAAGGGGAGGCGCCAAAGCAGTATCCCGACTGGGAGGAGGATGACTGGGAAGGCGAGTGAGAGGGTGAGAAGCAAAAGTGACCGGACACATAGGAAATATGCTTTATTCCATGCGGGAGGAGATGGGAATTTCCCAGAAAGAGCTGGCAGGAGGCCTTCTGAGTATTCCGGAGCTGTCCCGTCTGGAAAAAGGAGAAAAAACAGCAGATAAAGTATTGCTGGAAGCGCTGTTTCAGCGTTTGGGGAAATCTCTGGATAAACTGGAGACTGCCATGTCCCAGGAGGAATATCAGATTGTTTTTCTGCGGACATGTATGTTGGAAAGCCTTATAAAAAAAGATCATCGGAGTGTGGAAGCCCTGTTGGGTGAATACAGATTATGCACCGGAGAGCAAAAAGTATTACACAGGCAGTTTCTGCAGATGATGCAGGCGGTTGACAGATATGTGCAGAATCATATTGCAGAAGAGTGCATGGAAGCATTGACGCAGGCCCTGGAACTTACGGTTCCGAAATGGAAACCGGAAAAAGGCAGAAGATATTACCTTTGCGTACAGGAAATACGGATTCTGCTGCTGATTTGTTATCTGATGATGGAAACTGAATATTTTAAGACAGCAGAAAATTACCTGGAAGTTCTGTTTCAGTACCTGGAAGATCACTATACGGACGGAGAAGAAAAAGCAAAAATATATCCTCAGTGCGCATGGCTTTTGACAGAGATTTATCTGAAGCAGAACGAGACAGGGAAAGCATATAAAATCTGCAGGCAGGGGAAAGCATGTCTGGTTCAGAATGGTGTACTGACACTGATGGAGGAATTTTTAAAACTGGAAATAAAGTGTCTTAAGAAGCTGGAAAAGGCAGAAAAACAGCCTGAACCGGTACATGAACTGGAAGCAATTCAATTTCTTTCTCAGTTTGCAGGAGAAAAACCTCCGTTAGAAAAAGTATGTTATTTTCTGATGACAAGCCAGCAGAGCGAAGTGGTGATAAGCAATGAGATGATTCGGGAATTCCGTCTGGCACAGCATTTATCTCAGGAAGCATTAAGCGCAGATATCTGTACGCAGGAAACCCTTTCAAGGATTGAAAGGGGAAAACGCAGTCCTAACCGGAATAATCTGTATGCCATGATGGAGCGGATGGGTTCTGAGCGAAAAACCTATTACGGATTTATTGTGGCAGATGATTACAGTCTGTATGAAAAGGTCAGGCTTTTTAAACGCGAAGCGTCGAGAGGAAGAAATGAGGAAGCGCATGTTCTTCTGCAGGAACTGGAAGAAAGTCTTGACAGGAATATTCTCCTGAACAGGCAGTTTCTGGAGACTGCCTGGCTGCAGGAACAGTGGAGTACAGGAAGAATCTCTGAAGAACATGCCATTCAGAAGCTGGAAGAACTGCTTCAGTATACGATGAAGGAATATGATGGAGAGATTCATCGGATTCCTTTCCGGCAGGAGTTTGTAATATTGAATCAGATAGCCCGTTGTATGAGAAGAAGCGGGAATGTCAGAGGAGCAACTGACCTGTATAAACAGATATTAGGCAGATACGGGAACAGCAGAGTATTAAAACAGCATCATGCCGTGTCGTTATTTCTTTTGTATATTAATTATACGGGGTATCTGGAAGTGGAAAACAGGCTGGAGGAAGCAGAACTAATTGGAAGAGAAGGAATCAGACTGACAATGGATTGTCAGAGAGGTGACATAGCAGGAAAGATTATGGGAAATCTTTCCTGTGTGTACGAAAAAAAGGATGGCCAGGAAAATGAGGTGCTGGCAGAGACCTGTATGAGATACAGTTATTACATATTAAAGCTGTATGAGGATGATTTTGAGCATACAAAAGAATATTATCAACAAAAGTATGAGACGGGCAGGCATTAATTTACATTTCCACAATCATGGAGTTCGAAAGTCTGGATTGGTGTATGACAACAGTAGGGTAATGAGATAAAGGGAGAAGTTAATGATATACTACATAAAAGAATAATGATTGTTTTTTCATTAATGGTAATCCTCCTGAAAATTTTTTATTTATTTTATATAGTTTTATGGCAAAGTCTATGACGTTTTTCGAAAATATGCGTTGATGCTGATTTTCGAAAAACGTCATAGACTTTGCATTTAAAGGTATTATACTTATTATATTATACTTATTATTTTATTTACAGGAGGAAAGTGGTATGATAAGAAAAAGTGGGGAAAATTTCTGGCAGCATGTATAACAGCAGCACTTTTTACAGGAATAACTATGAATGTACATGCACAGTCCGTGAAGGAAACTGAGCCGAATGATACTATGGAAACAGCAGAAACAATATCAGCAAACAGGCAGACGCCACAGGAGTATATGAAAGGGGATAATAGTAATTCCTATGTTGTGAAAGGGTATGTTTCTACAAGTGATGAAGACTGGTTTAAGGTGTATTTAAACAGCGCACAGGACAGCTACTTTTCTATATATTCAGACATATTGTATTTTCAGATATATGATTCAAATGGAAATCCTGTGACAGAGGAGATTTATGAAACAGATGCTACCAGCCACTATCATGTTTATGATTTTAATCATTTGCCAACGGGGTATTATTATGTTCGTCTGAGAGGAACAAGAGTAATCGACTCATATCAGTTTTTGTTTGGCAATCCCGTATATCGTACTGGTAAAGTGATACGAGAAGGAGAAAGAATTTCTTTGTCTTCCGGTAATACAAAGCAGGAGGATATTATAGATTTTACTTATAGTGATTGTCCGGAAAAAGCACAGGTTACTACTATCCTGATTGGTGGAGTAAATTCAGGTTATGCGGATAAGGTTGAAGTGGCTTATTCTGAATCTCCCAGCACTTTTATAAAAACATATTCTGCTGCATGGGGAAGTATTGACGTACCATTCAGTTATAATTATGGATTAGACGGAGCTTATACATTTTCGTATACCTATAAAAATGATAAAACTTTTACGCCAATATACAGTTTTTATTATATCTATCCGACATTACCATGAAAGGAGATTTGAATGTTCGAGATAAATAATATGGATATTATTCAAAAAGCCAGGTTGAATCAGCTTCAGATGGAACAGGATGCATTAAAAGTTATATTTTCAGCCAACAAGGGAAAGTCCCGTGGGATGTCCCTGGGAAAAGATTCTTATATCCGGCAAAGCCAGGAACCATACCTGTATGCAGATTATACGGAATCGGGTGTTTTGCGGTCGGCAACCGGAAAAGTGGCCAAAGAAGATATCTGGGATTATCTGAATAATCTGAAAGATCTGAAAGGATCCGTTGTAAATAATCAGTTTGTGGTAAAAGGTAAGGTATGTGACATCAGTCAGATTGAAAAATTAGACAGGGAATTGCTGACAGAGATGAGAGCGGTTGATAATGTTCTGACTTTTGAGTCTGGCGTCTGCTATGGAGTAACAACGAGAGATGGCGGAACGGAAAATACATGGGGAATGAGGACAGGAGGTAATGGAAAGCTGTATGTTGCCCGGTCAGAAACCTTATATGCGTTAGAAAATGGTATTATGTTGAAAGAACTTGGAGAATGGAAAACATTTTTTTCTGCTCTTACAAATCGCGGTAACGCTGCGGCGGGAGGTATTACAATTTTGCTGGACGAAAGCAAAGTAAAAAGGATGATGGATCAGCTTGGATTTGAACCAGGCATGTGTACTGTTATGGTTGATGGAAAGGAAAATACTTTTTTTTACGGTCATGATGGAAGACTTTATCCTAAATATCAGTATGACGGGGCTTACATTGGAATGACTCAGGGGGATAATTTAATAAATTATGAGGTTGGAGACGAATTTAATTACAATGGAACGATATACAGGATGGATCAAAACGGTCATATCAATGTTCCTTATGGAGAAGATATATTCCATTGTCTGAGTCGTCCGGAAAGCAAATTTGCGAAAAAACTGCGGGGAGAAATGCAAACAGGTTAATAGCAGAGAAAATATGAGAGAGTAGTTACTTCGGGAATAATCAGATACACATAATGTCATCTCAGTTTGAGGATGGCGTTATGTGTATTTTTTACTAAGAGAATATTTGACGATATGGTTGAGTTTTTGCCGTACAAATGGTATGATTTCCTATATAAAAAATGGATGCGATAAAATATTTATGAAAAAACAGATAAAAATCCTGCTTTTGGCAGTTGTTCTGATTATAACCATGGCCGGGTGTCTGCCGGAGAAAGTGCAGGAAAACAGAGAGAAAAGAGTAATTTCTCAGGAACCGGCACAGGAGAAAGAGGAAACAGTACCCGATGGCCCCATATACCATGAAGATGGAACCATTACTTTGAGTGAAGGTTATACGGCTTTTGGGTTTTATGATATTGAAACAGGAAAAATCTATGATTCCGGAACGATATATCCGGTAAAGGACAAAAAAATAACGGGGCGTGTTTCTTTCCAGCAGAATTTTCCGGAAACAAGGCATTATCTTTTTATTGCCATGGTGGATTATCAGCAGCAGGAATTTGTGGTAGAGGGAGAAAAATATACGGGCTTTCCATTTGAACTGACAGGGGACACGGAGATGAATTTCCGGATAGAACTGGATGTAACGGAATCTGCCGAAGAGTTTTCCTATATAATTTTGCCGGAGCCGGAAGAAAAAGCATTTATGAAAGACGGAGAATATCAGGACTGTGTCTTTGAGCTTCAGAGGGGATATGTCTACCGGATTAATCTTATGAATGAATCTGGGGGTCAAAAGGAGGAACCGGATGAGACTGTGGAAAGCATGGATATTACAGATGCACAGATACCAGACGGATTCATGCTGACAGAAAAGCATGACAGTGTAAAAAATGCAATTGAGATGGTTGTGGAAGGGAAGTCCGGAGAAATCTGCGAGCTTGTGATTTCAAATAAAAACGGAACAGCAGACGTGGAATATGTGCTTACGGCATTTTTGAACTGGAAACAGATTCCTCTGACAGAGGGAGCAGAAAAAGGATATATTAAAGTTCCGGCCGGAAAGGCATACGTTGTTCCCATTACTCTTCCAGAAGCAGAAGCAGATTCCGTATATCAGATTTACGGATTCGGATTTCCTTACGGCAAATTAAACAGAAAAGAAATCAGAGAGGATCCGGTCACATTTCGTATGGTAATTAATCCCCGGAAATAGAAGGAGAAATTGATGAAATCAACAAACAAAGTAAAATACCGGGAACTGGTCCGCCTGTTCCGCAACCTCAGAGGAAAACAGCTGCATTTGCTGTTTTTCTGTATGCTCTCCACGGTACTGGAGCTGTATTTTGTGTATCAGATACAGGAATTTGTGGATTTGGCGGTATCAAAAGCCCCTTGGCAGGAAGTCCTGAAAGAATTCGGAAGGATTGGACTCACAGGCCTTCTGGCCTTTGGAGCAGGTCTTTATCAGACGCGGGTATGGCATGTGTTCCGTTATACCCTGATGAACCAGATGCGCACCATGATGTACGGGAAACTCCTGAAAAAGCGGGCGGTATTTTTTGATGAGAGAACTACGGGAGACATTGTTTCCGCAGTGATGAACGATGGTTCCCTGATTGCGGAATCGGCGGGAATCAGCGTGCTGATGCTGGTACTGAATATGACGAAAATTGTCATCATAATCGGCGTGCTGCTGGCCCGAAACCTTCTGCTGGGCAGTGTGGAGATTCTGGTGGGCGCCCTGTATTTCCTGGCAGTCAACCGTATAAATAAGAAAATGAGGGAGAATTATCAGGCATTTTCCCAGGAAACCGCCAATCTGAGCCAGCACCTGACAGAAGATACCAGAGCGGTGCTGGAAATCAAAACTCTGAACGAAAAAGAATTTTTTGAAAAAAGATTTTATTCCCACATATGGGAGAAATTTTTCCAGGCTGCCAGAAGGATTATCCGTCTGGATGTCTGCTCCTATGGTGTGAATTCTCTGATTTCCATTATATTCCCGGTGTTTATGGTTCTTCTGGGAAGCGTGTTTCTGTACAGAGGGGAAATTACCGTAGGCTGTATTCTGCTGTTTTACACGTATACCCAGAAGCTGGTGGAACCTCTGAATAATATGGCAGATTTTTACCGCGGTACCCAGAGGTGTGTGGGAGCTGCGGACCGGATTTATGAATATCTCACGCCGGAAGAAACAACGGAGGGAGTAAGAATTGCTCCGGAGGAAGAAACCAGGGTGGAACTGGACATCCGGCGGTTTGCCTGGAAAGAGCAGGATATCCTTAACGATATCCATGCATCCTGGAAGAGCGGAGATAAAGTATTTATAGAGGGAGAAAGCGGTTCCGGAAAGACCACGCTGCTGAAGTTAATCTGCGGCTTTTATCCGGTGACGGAAGGTGTGGTAAAAATCTGCGGCCGTGACGCCCACGCCATACCGGAAGAAGAACTGTTTGACCTTCTGAAAATACAGTTTCAGGAACCTGTGATTCTGGAAGGGACTCTGCGGGAAAATGTGGCCCTGGGCGGCCGGTATGAAGACAGGGAAATTCTTCAGATACTGGAGCTGGTGCAGTTAAAGGAATTTGCCCTGACCCACGGTCTGGACCATCAGATACAGGAGTCCGGCGGAAATCTTTCCGGCGGGCAGAAACAACGTCTGGCTCTGGCCAGAGTGTTAATTCGCAGGCCCAGGATTCTGATTATGGATGAGGCCACCAATGGACTGGATGCGGAAAATGAACGGATTATTCTGGAAAATATAGAGCGGTTTGTGGCGGAAAACGGAAGCATTTTGATTGTTACCTCCCACAAGGACGGACTGCGGAAGATATGTAATAAGAAGCTGTCCCTGTAGTATTTACGAAATAAGAGAATTTCGGTGAAAAGAATGAGGGCTGCAGGAAAATGTGATTTCCATACCATATATTGCGGAATCACATTTTTCTGCAGCCCCTTTGTTATATTCCTCTGAGGCGGCAGACACTTCGGTTTCTGTAAATCCAAATGCATCCTCGTACTTATCAGAAGTGGTTGTGACAACTTCCAGATAAAACGCCTTTTCTTTTTCGTTCAGCAGATAATCGTTTTGTTATACTGTTCTTCCAGGGTTCGGCAGATGCTTTTCCTTGCTTCCGGAAAGGTGTTCTCCTTAATTCCTGCAAAACTCATGGATATCACCGGAAAGGTGCCCTGCAGGTGACGATATTTTTCTTCTTTCCATATGGAAAGGCCTTCAAACATTATATTGTATCCCGTTCTGATTCACAATGCATGATTTGAGCAATGTTCCGGGGTATGCGTCTGTATGTATTTTCTGTTAAATATCGGAAAAAGGTATTGAATTTTCAGCGGGCAAATAGTATGATTCAGGAAACAGACGGTTATGAAAAGGCAGGAGGTCAACATGACACACAGAGAAAAATTAGTGTTTTTAATTCAGAAACTGCAGGAGGATTCTCCCTACAGGGGCATGGAAATCCCGGAGGATTCGGAGAAGCAGAAACGCCTGCTCCGGACGCTTATGAATATCCGGGCGCCTCAGCCGGTGGACGCGGTGCTTTTGAAAATACAGGATGAATATCTGCAGGAGGAGATAGAGGAAAAAGGGATTGTGGACGGTGATGAACTTCCTGCGGTACCGGGGAACAGGCGTCTGGTGCTCTGGAAAGGAGATATTACCACCCTGAAAACAGACGCCATTGTAAATGCGGCAAACAGTGCTCTGCGGGGGTGTTTTGTACCCTGCCACGGCTGTATTGACAACGTGATTCACAGCGCCTGCGGTATGCAGCTTCGCCTGCTCTGCGATGAAATTATGACAGAACAGGGACATGAAGAACCTACAGGACAGGCAAAGATTACCCCGGCTTTTAATCTGCCCTGCCGTTATATTCTGCATACGGTAGGCCCCATTGTTTCCGGCAGCCTGAAAGAAATCCACTGTGAGCAGCTTGCGGGCTGTTACCGCTCCTGTCTGGAGCTGGCGGCGGGGCAGGGGCTGAAAAGCGTGGCGTTCTGCTGTATTTCCACAGGCGAATTTCATTTCCCGAAAAAAGAAGCTGCAGAGATTGCAGTAAAGACCGTGACGGAATATCTGGAGCAGAATGCTGAAATGGAACGGGTGATATTTGATGTGTACACGGAAGAAGATTATCAGATTTACCGGCAGATTCTGAACGCATAGACATAGAAAAAAATAATATTTCCACAGAAGGAGAGAAAAGAATGGATAAAGTAAAAGGACGTGTTACCATACCCACAGATTTGGATGTGATACCCCAGACGCTGGAACTGATGGAACGATGGGGTGCGGACGCGGTACGTGACTGTGACGGGACGGATTTTCCGGAAGAACTGCAGCCGGTGGACGCAAAAATTTATTCCACCTATTACACCACCAGAAAAGATAACGACTGGGCCAGGGCCAACCCGGAGGAAGTGCAGCAGATGTATGTGATGACGCCTTTTTATATGGCGGAGGGGAGTACACTGAGCATTCCGCTGATGAAAGGATTATATCCGGATATGTTAAAACCCAACAGCCGGGATGATATCACTCGCTGGTGGGAAGTGATGGACCGGACTACGGGACAGCCGGTGTCTTCGGAGCACTGGAGCTATGAGGAGAGCACCGGGGAAGTGACGGTTCAGTCCGTACCTTTCCATGATTATACGGTGAGTTTTCTGGCTTATATTATCTGGGATCCGGTGCATATGTACAATGCGGTGACCAATGGCTGGCAGGATGTGGAACATCAGATTACCTTTGATGTGCGCCAGCCCAAAACCCATGCATATACCATGAAGCGGCTGCGGAAATTCATTGAGGAACACCCTTATGTAAATGTGCTGCGGTTCACCACCTTTTTCCATCAGTTTACGTTGATTTTTGATGAGCTGGCCAGGGAAAAATATGTAGACTGGTACGGATATTCTGCCTCGGTCAGCCCTTATATTCTGGAGCAGTTTGAGCGGGAAGCAGGCTATAAATTCCGTCCCGAATATATTATCGACCAGGGATATTACAATGGCCAGTACCGGATTCCCACCAGAGAATTCAGGGATTTTCAGGAGTTCCAGCGTCGGGAAGTGGCCCGGATTGCAAAAGAAATGGTGGATATCACCCACGAATGCGGCAAAGAAGCCATGATGTTCCTGGGAGACCACTGGATTGGCACGGAACCCTTCCTGGAGGAATTTGCTTCCATCGGAGTGGACGCTGTGGTGGGAAGCGTGGGAAATGGTTCCACTCTGCGGCTCATCAGCGATATTGAAGGGGTGAAATATACGGAAGGAAGGCTGCTGCCTTATTTCTTCCCGGATACCTTCTGTGAGGGCGGCGACCCGGTAAAAGAGGCGAAAGTCAACTGGGTAACGGCACGAAGGGCCATCCTCAGAAAGCCCATCGACCGGATTGGATATGGCGGTTATCTGAAGCTGGCGCTGGAATTCCCGGAATTTATTTCCTATGTGGAAAGTGTCTGCGAGGAATTCCGGGTACTGTATGAAAATGTGAAAGGCTGCGTGCCTTATTGTGTGAAAAAAGTGGCTGTTTTGAACTGCTGGGGCAAAATGCGCGCCTGGGGCTGCCATATGGTGCACCATGCGTTGTATCAGAAGCAGAATTATTCCTATGCAGGGGTCATCGAAGCCCTGTCCGGCGCGCCCTTTGACGTAGTTTTTATCAGCTTTGAGGATATAAAACAGAATCCCGCTATCTTAAAAGACATTGACGTGCTGATGAATGTGGGAGGGGCAGATACCGCTCACACCGGAGGCGAATGGTGGTGCGATGAGGAAGTGGTGACTGCCATCAGGAAATTCGTATACGAAGGAGGCGGAATCATCGGCGTGGGAGAGCCCTCTGCCCATCAGGCCAACGGAAGATTTTTCCAGCTTGCAGGCGTATTCGGCGTGGAAGAAGAACGGGGATTTACCCTGGGTTACGATAAGTACAACTGGGAAAGCCACAGCCATTTCATTACGGAAGACTGTCAGGGAGAGATTGACTTTGGGGAAGGCCAGAAAAATATTTATGCGCTGGAAGGAACGGAAATTCTCGTGGAACGGGAGAAAGAAGTTCAGCTTGCAGTAAATGAATTTGGAAAAGGCCGGGCGGTTTATATCAGCGGCCTGCCCTACAACTTTGAGAACAGCCGCCTGCTGTACCGCTCCGTGCTGTGGAGCTCTCATGAGGAATCCCGCCTTCATCACTGGTTCAGCACGAATTTCAATGTGGAAGTTCACGCCTATCCGGCAAATGGTAAATTCTGTGTGGTGAATAATACCTACGAACCGCAGGAAACTCTGGTCTACAAAGGAAACGGAGAGAGTTTTTCCCTGAAATTAGAGGAGAGTGAGATTATCTGGTATCAGATTTAAGGACTGTCGGAGGTCATTTTCGACAAAAAGGTATATAAGCCTGTCGAATAATATGCTATAATCTATGTGTTGCTCACCGATACCCGCAACAGGGAGGAGGTGTTCACATGGAGTTATTTGCATCCTTTTTAATCGCCGTTATGGCTGGTGTGGCTTGCCACTACATCATCAAATGGTTAGACGGTGACGACAGGAGCAACAAATAGCCTGGCGGGTGCTTTGCCGCTAAAAAAGAAAAGAAGAATCCCCGGACTGTGGTGCAACACAGTCCGGGGATTTCATTCTTTGTTCACATGGAACTTTTGCATCTCTTTTGCCTGACGACATTATAGCATATGCATAAATGTTTTTCAATATGTTTTTATTCAAAAATTTTATCTGTAGTATCAGTTCAGCCATCGCCAAATTTATGGACGAATCATGCTTGCATGAATGAGTTCATAATGCCGGCGATGAGGGGAACGCCCCTTAAGCCTCAGACAGGAGCTGCGTCAGCAGCGGATAGCCTGCCTGACAGGCGGTCTGTGGCTTGTTTGAGGGGTGTGGACTGACCTGTTACTATCTGTAGTAACAGGTCGTTACTGTTCACACGGCACTGTGCACCACGCTGCACGGTGTCCGGTCAAAGAAGTAGTGACTGTCAGGCATCCGGCTCCTCACCGAAGGTGACTTTAAATGGCCGGATGCCGTTACTGGAACACCAGTAGGGTGTGAACAGTAACACAGTTCATTATTACGGTATTTTCTGAAACCGGGTGCAGGGTGGACGAGATGGTCGGCAGTAAATGCAGAGGAGACATAACGAAACCCTGACAGGAAGAAAGGGCAGAACAGGCATAGCGTGAACCCTGACAAAATAACGTAACAGTTCAGACAAGCTGCCCTGTTACATGCAAAAATCCATTTAAAATTGCTTCGCAATGGGATTTTTGCCTTCCTGAATCATATTCTCACGGTCAGCGCAGCAGGTGCGCAGACCTGTCTGAACTGTTACAAAATAACCAATAAAACAGAAATAATTCCCATAATATTGTGGAAATTTTCATTCCGGTTCGCTATAATTAAGTTAATAATGTTCAGTCAATGGTAAAATACGGAATTACTGTGCCCGCATCACAAGGGAGTGTGATGTTTAAAACAAGGAGTGTGTTATGAAATGAAAACAGCCAAAGAGAATTTTTCGGAAAAATCCTTATCTCAGAAAAGGAATCCCGTCCGTCAGAAACTGCTGTCGGTTCTGCTCTGCGCCTGCCTGCTGCTGGCGTCTCTGCCCATGGAAGGTTACGGTTCCGAAGTGCAGGCGGAAGAACCTCAGAAAAAGGTACTGTCTTTTTCTGAACTGCCGGAGGAAGTGAAATACCAGACCGTGGAACCGGGAACGTCCCTGGAGGAGTTGAACCTGCCGGAGACCCTGGAAGCGGTATGTGTTTCGGCGGGACAGGATAGTAACGTGAATCCGGAAACTCCGGATGTGAAAGGAACAGCTCCGGAAGGCGGAAGTCTGCCGGAAGAAATGCAGGAAGTTTCTCAGCATACAGAGGAAACAGAAGCACCGGAAGAAACGCAGGAATTTTCGGGTGATGGTAATAGTGAAGTTGAACTTCCGGCGGAACATGAAACGGAAGAATCGGAACCTCCAGCAGAAAACGGGCCGGAAGAACAGCCGGAATCTCCGATTCCTGATACAGAGCCAGGTACAGGGGAAGTGCCGGAAGGAAATCCGGAGACAAATCCGGATACAAATTCAGAAGAAACCGTTGTAATAGAACATGTCACATGGACAGGAATCCCGGCATATGACAGTGAGACAGAAGGGGTGTATGTCTTTGCGCCTGTGCTGCCTGAAGGGTATGTGCTGGCGGAAGGAGCGGAGCTGCCGGAGATTCAGGTGACGGTAAAGTCCGGGGAGAATTTAGAAGGGGAAGGAGCAGGGCAGGAAACGTTTTCCGAAGGGAAGAAAGAGGAATCCGGAACAGAGGAAGCACTGACGGAAGAATATGTGAGTGGAGCGGAAGAAAGGGAGTATGGAGTACGGGCTGTTTCTGAAACGAGAGAGATTAGTGATGGTGAGACCTGGGATAACCCTGTAACTTTATCCAATGAGGAACTTGTGATTAATGAGGGAGTTACGCTGACAATTAACAATAAGGTGACTATAGACGGAACGGTCATAATTCAGGGAGGCGGGACGATTGCGAGGGGAGATGCTGATGCATGGATAGAAATAACAGAAGCTGGCTCTCTGGTATTACAGGGGATTGTAGTAGATGGCAGAGAACATATCTCTTTTCATTATTCAATGCTGACTGTCAGTGGTGGAAAACTTACAGTAGAAAATAACTGCAAAATCCAAAAGTGTATATATCAATACAGCTATCCTTTGGGTACGGTTTTCCCTTTGGAAGACAGAAAAGGAGGAGCGGTTTCTGTATTGGCAAATGCAACAGCAGAATTTAATGATTGTGTAATTGAAAATTGCTCGGCAAAATATGGCTCAGCGGTTTACGTAAAAGAAAGTGAGAACGTAATCTTTCAGAATGCTACAATTACAGGATGCTATGGAGAGAAAGGAACCTGCTCTAAAGGAACCGTTCGTGTAGATGGCAATGACTCAACCATAATTTTCCGGGACAGTATAATAAAAGACTGTAAAGGAGAAGCGTTTTTGGCTTATAAAGTAAAGGCAGAGTTGCATGGCGTCAGAGTGGAAAACTGTTCTGGAACAGTAGGAGCATCTGGCGCGTCAATTGATTGTTCTGATAGTATCCTGACGTTAGACGAAGGCTGCATGATAAAAAACAACCGTAATGGGCATAATGTTGCTATAAGAGGAACAACAGCCATAATCCAGGATAGTGTTATAGTAGGAGTAGGAGCAGTAGGCTCCCAGGGATTTGTGATAGACGACGGTTCAAATGTAATTTTCAAAGGGAATACGATAAAAGACTGTGGGCGAGCAATGTATATTGTGGGGAGTTCAACGACAGTTGAGATTCAGGACGGTACAATAGAAGATTGTGGTGGCGCAACTGTTGGGGCGATTACTTGTTCTAATAATGCTACTTTAAAAATATATGAAGGAACTTACAGGAATAACAGAAAAGGTAAAGAAGGATCCTGGGACTATCAAATGGGCGGAGGTTTTCTTGAGAATTCTAGTGCAACGGTATATATCTATGGCGGAACTTTTACTGGAAATACTGCCTCAGGAAAAACATTCCGAGGAGGGGCTATTTATCATAGCGGAAAAAAAGAGGCAAAAACATATCTGTATGGCGGGGTTTTTATGGGAAATTCATGTAATGCGGAGGGATTTGAGGGAAGCGGAGGAGCTATGGTTGCTTCGGGAAATTATAAATACCCAGGGGACAGGGAAAGCTGTTTTGAAATGTCCGGCAGCGTGAGATTTTGCGGAGATGGGACAGATTCCGGTGTGGATGGCATTTATCTGGATTCTGAAAATCCGCCGCGCCAGAAAATAGTAATCGGTGGCGCGTTGGATTATCCCATGACTGTTTATCTGAAAGCAGTGGAGCACTACGTGATTGCTCAGGGTACGGACGCCTATACTCTGACAGAGGAAGAACGGAAAAAAATATCTGTGGTTGATGTGGGTGGAAGTGGCAAAAACTGGGAAGTAAAGCTGGATGAAGAAAATAATCTGATTTATCTGACTGAACCGGGGACGGTGTATGAACCGCTCTCTGTGGATTTTTATTCCGGTGGACCGGAGCTTCAGGGGCCGCAGCACATGGAGCTGAAATATGAAGAAAGTAATACGGTTACAACGCCTTATCTGAAAGAATTTCCCGGATGGACTGCTTTGGGATGGAATGAAAGTGATGAAAAATATGAAAGAAGTATCTGGCAGAATAACAAATGTGTGTTGACAGCACCTGGGATGAAGTATTATGGGATCTATCAAAAAGACGTTACCCTTTCTTATGAACTTAATGGAGGAAAAGTTTCCCGTAAAGTAATTTATGAGTCAACCTGTTACGCTAACGTACATGAAGAAATTACCTATAAGGAAGCGGAGTTTTATCTTCTGGGCGGCGTAACAAAAACAGGCTATAATTTTATCGGCTGGAAAATGCGTGGGGAACCGGGAACCTTTTATAAGCCGGAAGAAAAAATAAAAATAACGGAAGATACTATACTGGATGCGGTCTATGAGGAAAAAGGAAAGAAAACTTTCCGGGCCAGTTTCTATTCTGGCAGTGCATGTCAGCCGGAATCCGTTGCAAAAACAGTAGCGGAAACCGCAATTAGTGCAGAGATTACATCTCCGTCCCTTCAGGATATGGAAGACTGGGAAGCGGTGGGATGGAATGATAGCGCTGAGGCGTATAAAAGCGATATTGTAGCGGGCGAGCCCTGTATTCTGACAGAAGATATAACAAATTACTACGGAATCTACCGGAAGGAAGCCACCCTCACTTACGATTCTTCAGATAAGGAGATTACAGCCTCCGCAACCATGCCGGAGGCAAAGGAAGCCTCCTGCTACGCCAACGTCCATAAGGATGAGATTACATATAAAGAAGCAGATTTCACCCTCCCGTCCGGGCCGGAGGTTTCCGGTTACATCTTTCAGGGCTGGAGTGAACAGGAGGACGGGAGTGGAACACTGCATGAAGCAGGCAGTTCATTTTCCATACAGGAAAATACCACCCTGTACGCGGTCTACGAAGAAAAAGGGAAGAGAACTTTTACTGCTGATTTCTATTCCGGGAATCCTCTCCGGATAAAATCGGAGAGCGACATAAGGGATGAAGACGCAACAGAAGGAACCGTTACAGTTCCCTCCCCGGAGACCATCACAGGCTGGACCTCCCTGGGCTGGAGTAAAAGCAAAGAGGCATATACAGTCGACAGTGACATTCAGCCGGGCCGGACCCTTACCTTAACAGCGGATAAAACAGAATACTACGGAATCTATGAAAAGAAAATCACCCTCACCTACAACGCAAATGGAGGGGACTCCACGCCTCCTTCGGAGACAGGGAAGCGGTACGCCAATGTCCACGATACCATCGGGTATCAGGACCCGGAATTTGCCATTGCCTCCGCCATCCGCTGGGGCGAAGATACCTTTGTGGGATGGAACACGAAGGCGGACGGGACAGGAACTTCATATGAACCGGGAAGCACCAGGAAGCTGGAAGAGGACACCCTGCTTTACGCAGTATGGCGGGATTCCGCAGCCCCGGAACCTTCTGACCCAACCGGCCCCACTGGGCCGGAACTCTCCGGGCCTGACGCCCCTGCCCCGGAGACAGCCCCTTACCGGGTGGAATACTACTGCCAGAACCTGACAGGAGAGGAATACACCAGGATGGACAGTGACACAGAACTTCTGACAGGGACTGTGGGAATGGAAGCGGAAGCGTCCCGGAAAACCTACACCGGATTTACTCTGAACCTGTCCCACCCGTTGGGAAAATCAAAGGGAACCGTGGAAAGAGATGGAAGCCTGGTGTTAAAGCTGTACTATGACAGGCTCATTTATGAGGTGGACTTCAGCCTGAACGGAGGCCAGGGGAAAGCACCGGACACACAGCACATCCGTTACGGAGGCCTGCTGGAGCAGGTATCTGACCCGCTGCGGAGAGGCTATAATTTCAAAGGCTGGTACATGGATGATAAGGGACTGGACGGAGGAATCTGGGACTTTGAAAGCCCTGTGGAACACAATACGGGAACACTGAAAACAACCCTGTACGCGAAATGGGCGGACGAGCTGGCCCCTGCGATGGGGAAGGCTTCCTTCAGCAGGGGGAGCCGGGACTTCCTGGACTGGCTTATTCAGAAGGAAAGCATGGTGGTTACCGTGCCGGTCACAGAGGAAGGAAGCGGCCTGGAAAAAGCGGAATACCTGCTGGTGGCGGAAGACGGGACAGAGCAGGAGGGGCAGGCAGCGTTTACAGAACTCCACACCATGACCGATACCATGGCAGCATGCGGAAGCTCTGCCGCAGTTATCCGGAGTATCCGTGGAGAGGCGGAGAGCGGGAGCTATGAGGCCCGGATAGCCATCGAGGAGGAATTCAGGGGGAAAGTATACCTGGCCTGTACCGATTATGCAGGCAATGTGTCAGCACAGAAGACATTAACGGCAGAAGGGGGAGGGGTGATTGTGGAGGACAATGCCCCGGAAATCCGCTTTGACGGAACGAAAGAGACCACGGGAGGGAAGCCTCTGGAAGTGAAGGTGGAAGTCAGGGACAGTGAAGAAGACCGTGTGACTTCAGGGATTTCCGGCGTCCGGTACCAGGTGGACAGGAAGAAGAGCGTCAGCCTTCCGGAAGAAGACTTTACCGGGGATTTTGCGGAAGTCTGTGAGTTCACGGTAAAGATAAAGGGAGAAGGGAAGCACACCCTCCGGGTGGAAGCAGAAGACCATGCGGGGAATGAAAGCGCGGCGGAAGTCACCCTGAACATCAGCGGAAGCAGGGAGGTGCCGGAGGAAGTACCGGCAGACCAAAATCCGGGGAATCCCGGAGGGCCTGGAAGGACCGGAAGGCCCCTGGGAGGGGAGCCGAAGACAGGGGACAGCACACAGATACAGATCTGTGCTACCCTGGCCATGATCGCAGGCTTTGGCTACCTGCTGCTGTACTTTGAAGGAGAGAACGGAATCACAGAGCAGGAGAAAGAGGAGATGATCCACCGAATCGTGACCTGGGCGAAACAGGGAGGGAGAATCCGGAGACTCCTTGGCCTGGCGGGAATCTTCCTGTTCCTTGCATACTACCACAGCATTGGAAAGAGTGTGGATGTGGAGTGGAAGGAAGTATACGGGAAGAACTGAAGAGGGAATTTGATGTGAAGAAGAAAAAAGGAAAGCTGATGTATATCATGCAGTGGGTATTTGGACTGCTGATGTTTGGAATGCTTCTGTATTTTGCGGCGGGAGAAATTCTGCTGCAAATTCATGGAGCGGAACTGGTGTTTGCACTTTTTGTGGGGACTCTGAGCATTATTATCATATTGTTTGGGAAGGTACTGCACCATTTTTACAGCAGAATGATACGACTGGAATATCTGGGCTGGGGCGCGTTTCTGCAATTGGTGTGTCTGATTATGGCCTAAAGGCTGCGCCAGTTTATGTTTCCCAATATTTCCGTGGCCTCCGGCATGGCCTTTTTCCCCGTTATGCTGATGCCCTGCCTTTTCTTCTTTATATCAATGAAATTCAGGAACGCCGCTATCAGAAATATTACGTTCCGGCAGGAACTCTGGTGGTGGGAAATCTGGCAGTATGTACCGGCCTGCAGTTTTTAAATATCCGGGATTTTTCGGAAACTTCGGTATATACCATGTGGGTGATTTTTCTGGCAATTTTGCTGGTGTGGATTACCATGTGCGCAGACATTTACCGGAACCGTATCAGACAATATCCGCTGTCGGCCGTTGGATTTCTGGCAGCGTCCCTGGCGGGTACACTGGAAATGGCGCTGGCGTATCAGCAGAAATTCACTCTGAACGGAATGATATTATGCATGGGACTGCTGATTTTCCAGATACTGGCGGTGGTCGAGACGGGACAGCGTGTATTCCGTATGGAGCGAGAAAAGCAGCAGGCAGTTTTTGCCGGGGAATTCAAAGACAGATTTCTGTTAAGTGTGTTCCAGGAAATGCAGGAAAATATTGACGCCATTAATGGCATGAATGAAAAAATACTGCAGGAAGGCCAAACCGGAATGGAGCCTTATGCAGCCGGCATACAGAATGCCGGAAAGGCTCTGACAGGGCTGGTTGCAGATATGATGGATTTCTCCGGCCTGGATATGGGAAATCTGGAGCTTATCTCAGAAGAATATGAAACAGCCTCATTTATTGAGGAAGCTGTGCATGTCCTTCAGGAAAAGGCCGGGGAAAAACATCTGAAGAAGAAACCTGCTTCCGGATAGGAGCCGTGGATTACATCGCCAAACCTTTTGTGCCGGCCATTATGCTGCAGCGGGTGCGTAGAACACTGGAACTGGAGAATTACCGGAAAAATCTGGAGCGGATGGTAGAGCGGCAGCTCCGGAGAATTACCCAGCTTCAGCAGGATATTGTGATTACCATGGCAAATCTCATTGAGAGCCGGGACGGAATCACAGGAGAACACGTAAAAAGAACCAGCGCCTATGTGAATCTGCTGGTCAGGAAAGTAAAGGAAAAAGGCCTTTACGAGGATGTACTGTCTCCCACTTACATTGATTACATGCAGAAAGCGTCGCCCCTTCACGATATCGGCAAGCTGACTGTGCCGGACCGGATTCTCCAGAAGCCCGGCGCCCTGACCAAAGAGGAATACGGTCTGATACAGCTTCATGCAGAAGAGGGAGGAAGGCTGATTCAGGAAAATATGAAGCGGATTGCGGAAAAAGAATTTGTGGACGTTGTCCGTGACATGGCAGCCTGCCATCATGAGAAATGGGCCGGCGGCTATCCCCATAACCTGAAAGGTGAGGAAATTCCCCTGGCAGCCAGGATTCTGGCCATTGCGGATGTATTTGACGCGCTGGTATCGGAGCGTCAGTACAAAAAGGGCATGTACTTTCTGACGCTGTACTACGGAGGGATTTTCAGCCTGAGCCTGGGAGTGGCCAGAAAGGGAGACAAAACCATTGAGCTGATGGTGGACTGCGACCCCAATATTCCGGAAAAATTATATGGAGATGAAATCCGTATCCGTCAGGTTATCATCAATCTTCTGACCAATGCCATTAAATTTACACAAAAGGGCGGGGTTATTCATGTAGAAAGCCAGTACGGGAACGGGACGGAATTTACAGTGGTGATTCCTCAGAAAACAGAATCGGAGACGCCCATTGTCCAGGTGGAGAACAGAGAAAATCTGCGGCTTTTATGTTATGTGCGGTTTCCGAAATTTGCCCATCCTTTTGTAACGGAAAGTTATTATGAGCTTATGGCAAATATAGGAGAGAATCTGGGTATTCCCTATCAGATCTGCCAGTTTCTGGAGGAAGTGAAACAGGAACTGTCCTCCGGCCGGCGTCTGCGCAGGTAGCCGGCGGCGGTTTGCCAGAGCATACCTCCGCCGGGTTCTGAAACGGAAGAACGAAATTGTTCCGGATGTGGTGTTTCTGATTACTGCAGGCTGTTCCTATGAATTCCAGCAGTTTCTGAAAACTGAAATTGAGCGGCGGATTCCCTGGAAACGGGTGGTGGTGAATGCTGCTTCCGCCACCATTTCCTGTAACTGCGGTTCCGGCGCTTTTGGAGTATTGTTTCTGCAGAAATAAAAAAGTCTGCAGAAACAGTTCAGACAGGTCTGCGCACTTGCTGCGCTGACCGTGAGAATATGATTCAGGAGAGCAAAAACAGTTTTACTCCGCCAGAATCTTGCGGAAATTCTTCTTTCCCTTTTTCAGCACGGCCCCCTCTGCAAATGCGGCAGGCTCATAGGAAGCCTTAATATCTGTTACTTTTTCACCGTCCAGAGAAACGCCGCCCTGCTCCACCGCCCGGCGGGCTTCGGAACGGGAGGAAGCCAGAGCGGACTTCACCAGCAGTCCCAGAATATCAATGGTTCCGTCGGTAAAATCGCCGCTGCCTAAGGTCACAGTGGGCATGTTTGCGGCATTTCCGCTGGAAAACAGCGCTTTGGCAGATTCCTGTGCCTTTTTTGCCTCATCTTCTCCGTGTACCATTTTGGTCAGCTCAAAGGCAAGGATTTCCTTTGCAGTGTTGAGCTGGGCCCCTTCCCAGCCATCCATTTTGTCAATTTCCTCCAGAGGAAGGAAGGTCAGCATCCGGATGCATTTCAGCACGTCGTCGTCGGCCACGTTCCGCCAGTACTGATAAAAATCAAAAGGCGATGTTTTATTGGGGTCAAGCCATACGGCCCCGGACTGGGTTTTGCCCATCTTCTTTCCTTCGGAATTCAGAAGCAGGTTGATGGTCATGGCATAGGCGTCCTTGCCCAGCTTACGCCGGATTAATTCCGTACCGCCCAGCATGTTGCTCCACTGATCGTCGCCGCCGAACTGCATGTTGCAGCCGTATTTCTGGTATAAAGCATAAAAATCATAGCTCTGCATAATCATGTAGTTAAATTCCAGGAAGCTCAGGCCTTTCTCCATGCGCTGCTTGTAGCATTCTGCTGTCAGCATACGATTTACGGAAAAATGAGAGCCCACTTCCCGCAGCACTTCAATGTAATTCAGTCCCATCAGCCAGTCCGCATTGTTCACCATCATGGCTTTACCTTCGGAAAAATCAATAAAACGGCTCATCTGCTCTTTGAAACAGTCACAGTTGTGCTGAATGGTTTCCGGAGTCATCATCTGGCGCATGTCGCTTCTGCCGGAAGGGTCTCCAATCATTGCGGTGCCGCCGCCGATTAAAGCGATGGGCCTGTTACCCGCCATCTGCAGGCGCTTCATCAGGCATAAAGCCATGAAATGTCCTACATGAAGGCTGTCGGCTGTTGGGTCAAAGCCGATGTAGAACACAGCCTTTCCCTGGTTGATTAATTCTTTGATTTCTTCTTCGTCCGTTACCTGGGCAATCAGCCCTCTGGCAACCAGTTCTTCGTATACGGTCATAATGTTACCTCCTGTAATTGTTTTTATCATATAAGAGAAGAAAGCGGACAGGTCTGCTTCAACTCCCTGAATCCCTCAATCATGAGAGACCTGGACGGTTTGCCGCGCGCGAACGGATTGCGTAGCAATAAATTTCTTCTCCGCGAGCTGCGCATCCTGGTTTTTCTTCTATAGGAAGATACTTTCACGCTTTAGTGTGACAAGGTCTTTCCTTTTCCTATAGAAGAAAAAATCCCCGTCCTTCCAAAGGACGGGGTATCTGCCCGTGTTACCACCTTAATTCACAGCCTGCTCGCACAGTCTGCCTTGTCGGGTGCCTGTCAGCACCTCTGCAAAATAACGGTTGCGGTTCCGTCACAGCCTACTGACGGTATGTTCGGCATATGCATCAGCGCCGGCAGCATCCGTATTCGGTGTGAAGCTCAGGGAGGTATTCACATTAAGTTCTTCCTGCGCCTCTCAGCTTCCGGCAGCTCTCTGTAGGATTTCCTTACTGTTACTTGTTCCCGTCACAGCTTTTATTATGAATGATTTTAATTTATGCCAATTATAGGCGGGAACAGGGGATTTGTCAAGAGAAAAGATAGTATAAATTTATTCCGGCTTCAGTGTCTTCTGCCGCTTATTTTTTTATTATTTTTACTTTTTTACCCTGTCCCTTTCCTTTTAACAGTTTTTTATATGCGTTCCATTTTTTTGCCGGAACTTTTATCTGTGCTTTTGCGTTGATTCCTTTCAATGCATTTTTTCCTACGATTTTCAGTTTTGTGGATTGTATCTGAATATTGCTCAGTTTTCCGCATTTTCTAAATGCGTTGTCGCCAATCTTTGTTACCCCGGTTCCTATTATAACTTTAGAAAGTTTAGAACAGTTTTCAAATGCTGCGTTTTCAATAGTTTTTACATTTGAACCAATTTTTACTTCTTTTATCCTGGTTTTTCGCAACGCTTTGCTGGAGATAGAAGTAATTTTGAAAGTTTTGCCTTTGATTTTTACTGTTTTTGGAATGGTAACTTTTGTTGTCTTATTGTTTTTCAGGCCTGCAAAGGCTGCTTCTGAGGTATTGGTAATTTTATATTTATATGGGCCAATGGTAAAAATCTTTCCTTTTAATCCTGGCTCTTTCATAAGAAGAAAGCTGACGTGGCGTTCGGTAACTCCGTCCGTTATGTCGCAGGAATATGTTAATTTTCCTGCGGCAAGGTCTGCAGCAGTTACGGGATAACTGTCTGTGGTGGCTCCCGCTATTGTCTCCCATTTGTCAGTACCGCGTACATGCCATTGATAATGATAGGTTCCAAGTCCTCCTCTGGCTGCCACATGCAGAATGATGCCTTCTTCATACGATACAGGTATTTCATAACCCATATCAGTTTTGTAATAAGTCTCTCCGTTGCCGACTTCCAGACCTGTGTCTACAGAGATTTCAAAGGTTACGAATTTGCTGGAAAAACTGTCTGATACTATACACTGATACTGTCTGCCATCTTCCAGAGCTGTTTTTCCGGTTATGGTATAACTGTTCCCAGCCGCTCCTTCAATCCGGGTGGGAATATTGTTATTTATTTTATACCACTGATAACTGAATACTCCAACTCCGCCGCTGGCAGTTACATTTAAGGTAGTTTCTTCGTTATATGCTACGGATACGAATCTGTTATTATTGAGACTGGTTTCACTGCCACTGGCGCTGCTGACTTCCAGACCTGTGTCTATGTTAATCCAAAAATGTATTTCTTTACGGGACGCCTGAGAAGCTCCATCCGACACTTTGCAATTGTAAGAGGCCCTTGTCTCGGCGGCTTCCTTTCCGGTTATGGTGTAACTGTTCCCCGTGGCTCCTTCAATCCGGGTACCGTTTTGATACCACTGATAATTGAGAATTCCGGTTTTACCACCGCTGGCAGTAACGCTCAGAACAGTCTCTCCACTATATGGTACAGACACGTTTCTGGCAGTATTATCACCGGTTCCGCAGGTACTGTTCACTTCCAGCCCGGTGTCTACTTTAATTGAAAACAGGCAGCTTGCACTTTTGGTTCCATCAGACACAGTGCAAAAATACCTGTCTCCGCCTTCATTTTCAACGGCTTCTTTTCCGGTCAGCGTATAGCTGCTCTCTGTGGCTCCTTCTATAACAGTTCCATTCCCTCTGGACCACTTATAGGTCAGCCCTTCTGTTTTCCCGCTGATTTCTACCTGCAGCGTGGCGCTTCCGTCGTAGGTTATCTCGGTTTCAGCCGGGTTTTTGTTGCTGATCTCCCAGTCGGAGGCAGTGGTATAGTTTGCTATTTCCGCTGCCTGTGCTTTTACTGCGGGGGATATGCCGGATACTGTCAGAACCACTGCAAGTATAGCTGCCATCCATTTTTTCTTCATAAATTTTTCTCCTTTTTGTGTTCAGAGCATAAGGAATCAGGAATAAGGTGCAAGTATGTTTCTCACTTACATTTTACCTGCATCAGGAAAGTCTGCAAATAAAACCTGTCGTCTCACACAAAATATCATTGTAAATAGAATCTGTCTACATTATAATAAAATACGTGTATCGCAGATTTTGTCTGCATGGTGTGGTAGTGCAGATACAATTCCCTTACCCATCGCTGCGCCAACAGTGATGGGTGGTACACCATATACCCTTGAATTTTCAACCATATTCTACCATATATTTTGGGGGATAACAAGAACAGGAAAAACCTGACTTTTTCTTGTTGATGTAAAATTTAATTGCCACAAAAAATCATACTTATGCTAAGATGAAAAGAGAAAAGACGGGAAAGATGGGAATAAATATGATGCAATTGTATGATCAGGAGGAGATTATGAGAGTACATGATATGGGAGTTGCAAAGGATGCGGCTATTCGTTCAGCAGTTGAGACATATCAGGAATGTGGTATGATATTTTCTGATGTGGTGAAAAGAATTGCAGTACGATTTCTGTTATCACAGGAAACAGCGGAAAAAGAAGTGGAAGAATGCTGGAAAGTCTGATTTACACATTGCTTTCCTGAAACGGAACATCAGGGTTGCTGTAGAAAATAAGAAAAAGTGAGGAAACCTATGGACTTAAACAAAAATAACATAAAAAAGATTCTGGGCATTATAACATTTACTCTGGTATTGCTGGCGCTTCTGCTGAATATGGGAGCTGTGGGCGCCTGGCTGGCATTTATGTGGGGAATCCTGTTTCCCTTTGTACTGGGCGGTGCCATTGCATTTATTCTGAATCTTCCCATGGCGGCTATTGAGAAAAAATTATTTTCAAAAGCAAAAAATAAGAAAGCAGCCCGGCCCGTCAGCCTGGTGCTGTCCATTCTCTGTGTATTTGCTGTGATTGCCATTGTAATTGTGGTGGTGATTCCCCAGCTTGGAAAAACCTTTGACAGCATCAGCGAGGGCATGGCCACATTTTTGCCGGAGGCCCAGAAATGGCTGGAAGAGCTGTTCAGAGACTGGGATATGGTTGAAACATATATTGAATCTCTGGAATTTGACTGGACAGGCTGGCTGGAGGCTGTAAAAGATTTTGCCTTAAGCGGTGCGGGAAGCGTGGTTTCCTATACCATGTCGGCCACCATGAAAGTGATTAACGGTGTAATGACATTTTTCATTGCATTTGTATTCGCTATTTACATTCTCATGCAGAAAGAAACACTGGCAAGACAATGTCTGAAGACAGTCCGGGCATTTTTCCCGGAGCAGGCGGTGGAAAAAATGTGCCATATCTGTGTGCTGTCCCACAGAACCTTTTCCAGATTTATCACAGGCCAGTGTCTGGAAGCATTGATACTGGGCTCCATGTTCGTGGTCAGTATGACCATATTCCGACTGCCCTACGCATTGTTGGTGGGCGTGCTGATTGCGTTTACCGCGCTGATTCCCATGGTAGGAGCCTTTATCGGATGCGTGGTGGGCGCATTCCTGATTCTGATGGTCAATCCCATGCAGGCAGTATTTTTTGTCATCCTGTTCCTGGTGCTGCAGCAGATAGAAGGCAACCTGATTTATCCCCATGTGGTGGGAAATTCCGTGGGACTTCCTTCCATATGGGTGCTGTTTGCGGTGACCGTGGGCGGAAAACTTATGGGAATAGTGGGAATGCTGGTATTCATTCCCCTCATGTCCGTGCTGTACGCATTGTTCCGGGAATGGGTGAACCAGAGAAGCAAACCGTAGATACGGAGAAATTGTTTTACACAGATTTTACATGAATTATGTATTCCATTTACAGAAACCGTATAGAATAATCCCGACGTTAAGACAACAGGACTTACGCAGGAGGATTGGAAATGGATATATTCGGATTTCTGTCATTGATTGGCGGACTTGCACTGTTTTTGTATGGAATGAATGTAATGGGCGGCGGACTGGAAAAACTTTCCGGCGGGAAACTGGAACGGATTCTGGAAAATTTAACCTCAAATCCCTTCAAGGCTGTTTTGCTGGGAGCCGGAGTGACGGCGGTGATTCAGTCTTCATCGGCCACCACGGTGATGCTGGTGGGATTTGTGAATTCCGGCATTATGAAACTGTCCCAGGCAGTGGGGATTATTATGGGAGCCAATATCGGTACCACCATAACTTCCTGGCTGCTGAGCCTGACCGGGATTGAGAGCGGCAATTTCTTTATCCGCATGTTGAAACCCTCGTCTTTTTCACCGATTCTGGCATTAATTGGAATTATTTTCATGATGAGCGCCAGAAGCGACCGGAAGAAAAATGCTTCTGAAATTCTGCTGGGATTTGCTGTGCTGATGTATGGAATGGAAGCCATGAGCAACGCGGTAAAACCACTGGCAGATGTACCGGAATTCACCGGAATTCTTACAAAATTCAACAATCCGCTGGCAGGCGTACTGGCGGGAGCATTGCTGACAGCCATTATCCAGAGCTCCTCCGCTTCGGTGGGAATTCTGCAGGCGCTGTCTGTTACGGGGGCTTTCACCTATGGTTCGGTGATTCCCATTATTATGGGGCAGAATATCGGAACCTGCGTAACAGCCATGATTTCTTCCGTGGGTGCCAACAAAGGAGCCAGACGGACCGCATTTGTCCACCTTTATTTTAATGTGATTGGCTCTGTGGTGTTTCTGATACTTTATTTTGCACTGAACGGGATTTTTCAGTTTGATTTTGCCGCAGAGACCGTAGGAGCGGCTGGAATAGCAGCCATTCACAGCATTTTTAATATTTTTGCCACACTGGTGCTGCTGCCTTTCACCAGAGGGCTGGAAAAACTGGCCTACCTTACCATTCCGGCAACGGAGGAAGAACAGATGTCTTCCGACGGGGAAAATGAATTTAAAATTCTGGATGTGCGATTCCTGTCCACGCCGGGATTTGCCATTGAACAGTGTACTTCTCTGGTGAAAAAAATGGCGCAAATTGCCGGAAAAGTTATGCCGGAAGCCATGGGACTGTTTGAAAATTATTCCAGGGAACAGGCAGAATCGGTGAAACGGCAGGAAGATTTGCTGGATAAGTATGAGGATAAGCTGGGCAGCTACCTGACCCGTTTAAACAGCCAGAACCTGACAGCCAGAGAGGGCCAGAGCGTATCCACCCTGATGCACAGCATCAATGATTTTGAGCGAATCGGGGACCACGCGCTGAACCTGATGGAGCTGGCCGGAGATATGAAAAAAAGAAAACTGGAATTTTCCGGGAAGGCCAGAATGGAAATGGAAGTATTCGGCGGTGCGGTACAGGATATTTTAGACCGCTCCATACAGGCCTTTGTGCAGCATGACACCAGCCTGGCCATGACGGTGGAACCCCTGGAGGAAGTCATTGACGATTTGAATAAGGAAATGAAAAAGCGTCATGTCAAACGTCTTCGGAAAGGGAAATGTACCATTGAACTGGGAATGATTCTGTCGGAAATCGCGGTAAATTATGAGCGGGTGGCAGACCACTGTTCCAACCTGGCAGTCTATCTGATTCAGATGGAAGACAGTACCGTGGAAGCTCATGACTATGTAAATAATCTGTCGGAGAAAACGAGAGTCCGGTTTGAACAGATGCAGGAGGCATATCAGGAAAAATACCATTTTTCTTCCTGATATGACAATTCTGGCAGGGGGTTCCGTACGGTGATAAATCATGACGGACTTTTTTGTTCTATGGGAAAGACCTTGTCACGCTAAAGCGAGAAAGTGTCTTTCCTGTAGAATAAAAACTAAGATGCGCAGCTCGCGGAGAGGAAATCTATTGCCAGGAAATCCGCTCACGCGCGGAGAATGCACTGTGCGCATTCTTTTTTAGAAAAACAGTGAAGGAGGAGCAGGAGTGCCGTTGATATATGTGGTGGAAGATGATGAAAATATCCGGGAAATTCAGCGTTATGCCCTGAAAAACAGCGGATTTGACGTAAGAGAGTTTGCGTCCGGAAAAGAATTGCGGGCAGGGCTGGAGCAGGAGATTCCCGCATTGATCCTTCTGGATATTATGCTGCCGGACCAGGATGGTCTGGACATTCTGACAGGACTGAGGAGACACAGGGACACCGCGAAAATCCCCATCATTATGGTGACAGCCCGTTCTGCTGAGCTGGATAAGGTAAAGGGCCTGGATTTGGGGGCTGACGATTATATGACCAAACCCTTCGGTATTATGGAGCTGATTTCCAGGGTGAAGGCGCTGCTGCGCCGTACGGAAAAACTGCCGGAGCCGACGCTGCTGACCAGCGGCTGTATTTCGGTGGATACGGAGAAACGCAGCGTTCTGGCAGCAGGAAAACCGTGCGAACTGACATTTAAGGAATTTGAACTGCTGAAAATGCTTCTTATCAATCAGGGAATCGTGCTGTCCAGGGATAAGATTATGGACCAGGTCTGGGGTTTTGATTACGAGGGAGAGAGCAGGACAGTGGATATGCACATCAAAACCCTGCGCCAGAAACTGGGCGAGGCCGGCAGCGCCATTAAGACCGTACGCAACGTGGGATATGTGCTGGGAAAAGAATGAAAAAGAAAATTAATATGCACTTTATCATGGTATCTTCTCTGGCAGTGCTGGTGCTGGCGGCAGTTTCCGTGATATTGTTTTATAATATTTTAAAAAATCAGGTATATGATGACATTGAGGCTTATACTCATGTAATACAGCCATTTGATCTGGAATTCTGGGAAACAGAAGAAAACAGGAGCCGTCTGGCCCAGGACGGACTGCGGATTACTCTGATTCGGGAGGACGGCAGCGTGTCTTATGACAGCAGCGCCAACCAGCAGGAAATGGAAAATCACAGAGACCGGCCGGAAATCGCCGCTGCTCTGGAACAGGGAAAGGGTCGGGCGGTGCGCTGGTCTGTTACCAGTTCTCTCCATACCCTGTATTATGCAGAACGTCTGGAACAGGGCGATGTGCTGAGAGTGGGAAAAGATTCGGAGAATTTTTTCCGGATTCTGGAGCATACCTCTGCCCTTGTCATGGTGCTGGCAGTATTGATTGTGATGATTTGCGGGATAATTTCCCATTATCTCACCCGGAATCTGCTGCGCCCCATTGAAAAACTGGCATCGGATCTGGAGGGAACGGGGCAGGAGGATGTTTACGAGGAAATCAGGCCATTTATTCTTACCATCCGGGAACAGCACCTTAACATGCTCAACCATGCCAGAATGCGGCAGGAATTTACGGCAAATGTATCCCATGAGCTGAAAACGCCTCTGACCGCCATTTCCGGTTATGCGGAGCTGATAGAAAACGGAATGGCTGATGAAAAGGACGCCAGGAGATTTGCCGGGGAGATACACAGCAGTTCCGACCGGCTGCTGTGGCTGATTAACGATATCCTGAAGCTGTCGGAGCTGGATGACAGGGAGCAGGAATCAGAATTTGAGCAGGTGGATTTATATCGGGCGGCCAGGGACTGTCTGGCCCTGATGGAAGTGCAGGCGGCAAAACAGGGAATTACCCTGCTTCTCCGGGGAAAATCCTGTATGGTAACGGCAAACCGGAACCTGATGGAGGAACTTCTGTATAATCTCTGCAGCAACGGTGTACGGTATAATCAGCGGGGCGGAAAAGTTACGGTTACAGCGGACATGGAAGACGGAAGACCCGTACTGTCTGTAAAAGATACGGGAATCGGAATTCCCAGGGAACATCAGGAACGAATCTTTGAAAGATTTTACCGGGTAGATAAAAGCCGTTCCCGGCAAAACGGCGGAACGGGCCTGGGCCTTGCCATTGTAAAACATATCGTGGCCCAGCATAATGCAGAGATTACCCTGGAAAGTGAGCCGGGAAAAGGAACGGAAATCAGAGTATTGTTTTAACAATTTCGTACAGAAGACAGAAATTTATCGTTATATTCAGGCTGTCCGGAAGGAGGAAGCATATGCTGAATTATGTATTTCTTGTAACAGGATTTGCACTTCTGATAAAAGGAGCGGAGTTTTTTGTGGACGGCAGCGCCGGTGTGGCCCGCAGGCTGCGGATTCCCACGATGATTATCGGCCTCACTATTGTGGCTATGGGAACCAGCGCGCCGGAATGCGCTGTCAGCATTGCCGCCGCATTAAAAGGCAGCAACACCATGGCTATCAGTAATGTGGTCGGCTCCAATATTTTTAATTTAATGGTTGTCTGCGGAGCCTGTGCGGTATTTGCGCCGCTGGCCGTAAAAAATACTACCATGAAACAGGAATTTCCCCTGTCCATCCTGGCGGCCGCCATGCTCTGGGCCATGGGCAGTATGAACATGTCCATCGGAAGAATGGACGGTGTAATCCTGCTGGCAGTATTTATCCTGTTTCTGGTATGGATGGTTCTGGAAGCAAAAAAGGCCCGGAACCATACGGAAGAGGAAGAAGGGGCACCCCTGAAAGGCTGGCAGTGCTTTTTGTATATTCTGGTGGGAATTGCCGCAATTGTAGCGGGAGGAGAATTTGTGGTGGATTCCGCCTCGGCCATCGCGGAAAATTTTGGACTGAGTCCCACTTTGATCGGCCTTACCATTGTGGCTTTTGGAACCTCTCTGCCTGAGCTGGTCACCTCTCTGGTGGCGGCCAGAAAAGGCCAGACAGACATGGCTCTTGGAAATGTAATCGGCTCCAATATTTTTAATATTCTGATGGTGCTTGGAGCGGCGGCAGTTTTAAGTCCCATGGAAGTCTTGATGGAAAACCTGATTGATGATATAATCCTGATTGTAATGAGTGCAGTTGTGTGGGTGTTTGCATGGCGCAGAAAACAAATCAGCCGTTTACACGGAATCATCATGCTTGCAATGTATGCCGGATATATGGTATATATCTGTACACGCTGACAGAAATGTTGCGGCAGGCCTTAAGGAGGAAATAATATGACATTTTTGACGAAACTGGGAGAAACCATTTCAGCAACCGGGAAGGATGTATCACAGAAAGCAAAAGATTTGACAGGCATTGCGAAGTTAAATCTGGACGTAAGGGCAAAAGAAGAATTTGTGGAAAGGCAGTATGCGGAAATCGGAAAACAATACTATGAGCTCCACAAAGATGATGAAGAACCTTTCTATGAAGAAATCACATTGATCAAAGATTCTTTAAAAGAAATTGAACAGCTTAAATCTGAAATTGCAGACTTAAAAGGAAAGAAAAAATGTCCCGCATGTGGCGCGGTGGTAGAACAGGACGCTGCTTTCTGCAATAAATGCGGTGCGAAATGCGAATCCATCTTTGAAGAAGAGGAAATTATTACTCCGGATACACAGGAAACAGAAGACGCGGATACCCCGGAGCAGGAAAATACAGAAGAATAAAAGATACCGTAAAATCTCAGAATTCTGTAAAAATACCCTTTTATACGGAATATGGAAATTCCTCCGTATAAAAATGGGTATTTTTGCATATTACTTATTTCACCACCATCTGGCATTCATGCCAGCATGATTCGCACAGCAGGCTATGACTGAAACAGGATACGTTCAGCCCCGCGCCATTCGCTCATTCATGCCAGTATGATTCGCACAGCAGGCTATGGCTGAAACAGGATACGTTCAGCCCAGGTCTTTGCATTTACTGCAAAGACCGTGAGAATATATAAATTTAGCCAAAAGAATCTGCCCCTCGCCGAAGGCGACCTGAAATGGGCAGATTCCGTAACAGGGAAGCTGAAAGCTGAACTGTTACGAACTGGTGAAAAAAATTGTAAAAAAATGTTGACAGGAAGAAAAAACCATGATATTATTAAATTCCACCGCGCGGTAAAAGGAAAAACCGCAAAGGTTGGAAGAAAAAATAAAAAAAGATGAAAAAAGTCATTGACAAACAGGTGAGGATGTGCTAGAGTATAGAAGTTGTCGCCTGAGGGAGATGACAGAGAACCTTGATAACTGAACAGTGAAATAACCTTGAAAGATTCAGAAGAGTTTCCGTTTGAGAAA
>CATLIX010000029.1 GCA_949959185.1 uncultured Eubacterium sp.
ATCAATGCAGGTAATGTTCTGCATCATATTTTTTCAAAAATACACACAACAGAAGATATTGAAATAGCATTAGAGAATTTGGAAATAGATGGGATACTTAATTCATTTACCAAAAGTGATATTAGAAAAATGTTAAATGAAAGACTTGAAAATAAAAAAATAGCTGATTGGTTCTCTGGGAAATGGGATATACATAACGAATGCGCCATATTATATAAAGACAAGACAAACGGCTCTGTCCAAATACGCAGACCTGATAGAGTTATGACTGACGGCAACAAAATGATCATAGTTGATTTTAAATTCGGTATTCCTCGTGCTCGCTGTCGTCCCTGTCGTTGTCGTTTTTGTCGTTTTTGTCGTTTTTGTCCGGCTTTTTGTTATTGTCAGAAGGAAGATTGATTTCCGGAATTTCAGGAATTACAGAGGCTGCTGTGTGGATGGTACAGTAATTTTCCTGACTCAGGGAATCGGACAGCAGGTAAGGGCCGTCGTCCGTATCCGGGGAACCTCCAACGATATAGATACCGCTCTGCCGGTTTTCTTCCGGACAGAATTCATTTGCAAGCATACCGGAGGCCGTACAGATGGTGGCGCTTACATGATGGTCGCAGTACTCGTTGGGAACGGTTCCTGCGGCAAAAAGTTCTGTTTCCACCATGCTGCCCCGCGGGTCCATGTCACACAGGCCTTCTACCGCCAGTTTCCCGGATTTTTTGCAGACGTCGGCTGTCACGATGCCTTCCGGCCGGGTAAATTCCTTATACTCCAGATTTTCATGAAGGCGGCCCATAATATTTTTCCAGAGTGTTTTGGGATTGGCTGTAAGGGCGCCCTCCTGGGGGCTGTTGTCATCATAGCCGCACCATACCGTACAGGTATAATAGGGAGTAAAGCCTGCAAACAGCACGTCCCGGTTCTTTGTGGTGGTTCCTGTTTTTCCTGCAATGGGCATGTTGCCGAAGTTGACGGCCCCTCCTGTTCCCACATTGACCACATCCTCCATGGCGGAAGTCAGCAGATAAGCGGTACTTTCCTTTAATACGGTATGGGTTTCCGGGCTGTTGTCAATCAGCACGTTGCCGTTGTGGTCCAGAATCCTGTTATAAAATCTGGGTTTAATATAAGTGCCTCCATCGGCAATGGTGGCGTAGGCGCCGGTCAGTTCCAGATTGGTCACACCCTGAGTAATGCCGCCCAGAGCCAGGGATTCCACAATGTCTTCCTCCTTCAGGGTGGTGAAGCCAAAATTTTTCAGATAATCATAACCGGTCTGGGGGGAGATATCTGCCAGTGTTTTTACTGTCACCACGTTGATGGATTTGGTGATGGCGTAACGGATGGTGGTGAATCCCCGGTAACTGTCGTCATAGTTGCGCAGGGAAGTTCCGTTGGAATAGGAAAAAGGTGCGTCATCCTGCACGGTGGCAAGGGTCATGCCGGCAGTGTCAAGAGCCGGTGCGTAGGCTGCCAGTACCTTAAAGGTGGAGCCGGGCTGTCTGGAGGTATCGGTGGCCCGGTTCAGGGTCCGGCTTCCGGTCTTGTCTCCCCGGCCGCCCACGATGGCTTTCACATCCCCGGTATACTGGTCTATGATGGTAACAGCCGCCTGGGGCTGCAGAGTGAATACCACAGATTCCCCTCCTTCCGGAATGGTGTCCCCGCTTTCCATAATTTCGGCTTTGTAGGCGTCGATGGCGGCCTGAGCTTCTTCCTGGCTGGAGAAATTCAGAGAATAGTCCGGGGAGGCGGCGCTGTAATAGGAAATCATGGTCTGGTCGCTGTAATTCTTCATGGTACCGTCTTTTTTTTCCACGGTAAGCCGGTAGGAAAAGGAATATTTTGCGGCGGTGGAGTAATTATCCGGATTATTGACTTCCTCGTCGCAGACCTGCTGAATGGCCATGTCCTGGGTGGATTCAATGGTAAGGCCGCTGTTGTAAATGGCCTTGTATGCCTGAGTATCCGTGTAGCCTTTCTTTTCCACCAGGTCCTGTACCACCTGGTCAATCACCGCGTCCACGAAATAAGAATTGGGATTTTCTTCTGCATATTCAATATTTACCTGCTGAATCCGGGAATAAACGTCGTCTTTCAGGGCTTCTTCGTACTGCTCATCTGAAATATAGTTCTGATCCCGCATATTTTTCAGCACCTGTTTCTGGCGCTTCTTATTTTCTTCCGGATGGCTGACGGGATTGTAGGCGGAAGGATTCTTGGTAATCCCTGCGATGACCGCTCCCTCGGAAAGGGTCAGCTCGGAAACGTCTTTTCCAAAATAGCGGCGGGAGGCGGACTGGACGCCCAGAGTATTCTGCCCAAGGTTGATGGTATTCAGATAATTTTCCAGTACCCAGTCTTTGGATTTGATTTTGCTCAGCTCTACGGCAAGGTACTGCTCCTGGATTTTACGTTTGACCTTTTCAATGCCGGACTGGTTGGTCCAGCCTTCAAATACATTGTTTTTCAGGAGCTGCTGGGTAATGGTGCTGGCCCCCTGGCTGAAGTGGAATCCGTTGCTGATGCCTTTAAAGCCTGCCCGGATAATCCCTTTTAAATCAATGCCGTTGTGCTCATAGAACCGTTCGTCCTCAATGGCCACAAAAGCATGTTGCACGTCTTTCGGAATTTCATCCAGAGTGACGTAGACCCGGTTGGAGCCGGATGCTACCAGTTTGGCCGTCTGCTTCCCCTGATTGTCCAGTACCACGGACAGATAGCCTGTGGGGGTGGGGTCAATGTCTGAAATATCGGGTGCCGAATCAATAATGCCTTTGAAGATGCCGATACCTGCGCAGCCGCCGATGACAACTGCGGCCAGAAAGCAGATAAGCAGTGTTTTAAAGAAAATGACTGAAAATTTTTTGCGTACCAGTGTTGCAGTGGAAGTAATCTGTTTTTCCTTCCGGGATACGCCTTTCTTTCCATAATTCATATAGTAAGCCTCCTTAAATCAGGTCAGTTATGATACCGTATGGGACATTTGCAGTTACCGGAACACCCGTAGGGTGTGAACAGTAACTGGTTCTTAATTTATCACAGTATTATAACAAAAAAGGACTGGTAAATAAAGCAAAAATATCGTAAAATGTAAATAAGGCATAACGGCTCGGTTTATGTATGGCCGGGCCGCTGCATAAAAATAAGAAAAGGAGAAGAATACTATGGCAAGATTTACGTTACCAAGGGATGTCTATCACGGACCGGGGTGTCTGGAGGAGCTTAAGAACCTGAAAGGAAAAAAAGCAATCCTTGTAGTGGGCGGCGGTTCCATGAAACGCCAGGGATTTCTGGATAAGGCAGTTGGCTATCTGAAAGAGGCCGGCATGGAAGTGGAGCTTTTTGAAGGCGTGGAGCCCGACCCCTCTGTGGAGACAGTAATGAAGGGTGCGGAGGCAATGCGCAAATTTGAGCCGGACTGGATTGTTTCCATGGGTGGCGGCTCTCCCATTGATGCTGCCAAGGCAATGTGGGCGTTTTATGAATATCCGGACACCACATTTGAAGATTTATGCATTCCCTTTAATTTCCCGGAACTGAGACAGAAAGCAAAATTCTGTGCAATTCCCACAACTTCCGGAACTGCAACGGAGGTTACGGCTTTTTCTGTAATTACCAATTATCAGACAGGCGTAAAATATCCGCTGGCTGATTTCAATATCACACCGGATGTGGCAATTGTGGACCCGGATTTAGTGGCAGGACTTCCGCCGAAGCAGGTGGCTTACACCGGTATGGACGCCCTGACCCATGCTATTGAGGCTTATGTGTCCACACTGAACTGTTCCTTTACAGATCCTCTTGCACTGCAGGCAATTGAGATGGTTCTGGATTATCTTCCGGCTTCCTATAACTGCAATATGGCTGCAAGAGAGCAGATGCATTATGCTCAGTGCCTGGCCGGCATGGCATTTTCCAATGCCCTTCTGGGAATTGTACATTCCATGGCTCATAAGACAGGCGCCGCATTCTCTACAGGACATATTCCCCATGGATGTGCAAATGCCATTTATCTGCCTTATGTAATCAAATACAATGCAAAAGATCCTGTTGCGGCAGGCCGTTACGCTGAGATTGCACGCAGAATGGGACTGGACGGAACCTCAGAGAAAGCTCTGATTAACAGCCTCTGTGCAAAAATCGACGACTTCAATGTACGACTCAATATACCGAAGACCCTGAAAGAATTCGGTATCAACGAGGACGAGTTTAAAGAAAAAGTTTCCGGTATTGCAGAGCGGGCAGTAGGCGATGCATGTACGGGCTCCAATCCAAGGGAAATTGACCCGGCCACCATGGAAAAACTGTTTACCTGTACATATTATGGGACAGAAGTTGATTTTTAATTCTGTTCCGAAAGTATCTTTTTGTAAATGAAGACCCGCCTGCTGCGGTCGTATGGCCGTCGTATGCGGGAATAAAAAGAGAACCGGGAACCGGCTGCCCAGGACGGTGTTCCCGGTTTCCTCAAAAGGTGGATTATGTCTGTAAAAATATTATATCAGGGCGGAACGGGAGAAATTGTGGAGAAGAAATCCCGCTTCATTGCAAATCTGGAACCAGTTGGTACCGAGGAGGAGGCTCTGGCGTTTATCGGGAAAATGAAAAAACAGTACTGGGACGCCCGTCACAACTGTTATGCTTTTGTGGCCGGAAGCAGTCAGAATCTGCAGCGGTGCAGCGATGACGGAGAGCCGGGCGGGACTGCGGGACGCCCCATGCTGGATGTGCTTCTGAAAGAAGATATCCACAATGCGGCAGTGGTGGTAACCAGATATTTCGGCGGAACGCTGCTGGGAACCGGGGGACTGGTGCGGGCTTACCAGAAAGCAGTGCAGGAAGGGCTGCGCAACAGCATTGTGATTGAAAAAATGACGGGAAGACCCCTTGTTATTGACAGTGATTATAGTGATATTGGGAAAATTCAGTATATTCTGGCACAGAATCAGATTACTGCCATGGATACCCGTTATACGGATAAAGTGACAACGGAAGTTATGGTGCCTCTGGAAAAACTGGAATTTCTGCAGCAGGAAATTACAGAAGGAACCAGCGGGAAGTCTTCCGTCCGGACGGGGGATTCCGCGGAATTTGCACTAATTGACGGAAAAATAAAAATTTTTTAAAAAAGTGCTTGCAATTCTTTCGGAACTCGTATATAATACATTTTGTTGAAAAACAATGGCCCATCGCCAAACGGTAAGGCAACGGACTCTGACTCCGTCATTTCAAGGTTCGAATCCTTGTGGGCCAGTCTGAAAACCCATCACAGATGTGATGGGTTTTTGTTCTTTATACAGGAAAGACCTTGTCACGCTAATGCGTGAAAGTGTCTTTCCTGTAAAAGAACAATTAAGATGCACAGCTCGCGGAGATGAAATTTATTGCTGTGCAATCCGCTCGCGCGCGGCAAAGCGTCCGGCTCCCTCAAGATGGAGAGGGCAGGGGAGATGAAGTTGCTTTGTCCACTTTTTTATTCCAACAGGAGAGACCTTGTCACGCTAATGTGTGGAAGAAATATGTTTTTATGGTTACAGGAGGAAAGCATGTATAGTTTTGAAAGCAGAGTCCGCTACAGCGAGGTGGACAGTGAAGGAAACATTACGCTAAATGCCATATTGGATTATTTCCAGGACAGCAGCTCCTTCCATTCGGAGGAACTGGGCCTTGGACTGGAATACCTGATGAAACGGAATCTGGCCTGGGTTCTGTCCTGCTGGCAGGTGGAACTCAATTGCTATCCCGTATACGGGGAACGTATTACGGTAAGTACATGGCCCTATGATTTTAAAGGATTCCTGGGATATCGGAATTTTACCATGAAGGATGAAAGAAGCGAGATTCTGGCTTATGCCAATTCCGTGTGGGTGCTGCTGGACGTGGAGAAAGGAAGGCCTGCAAAAATCCTGCCGGAAATGTCGGAGGCATATGTATTTTCACCGAAATTCCCCATGGAATACAATTCCAGGAAAATTCAGCTTCCGGAGCAGATGGAGGCCCATGAGACATTTCCGGTACACAAATATCACATTGATACGAACCGCCATGTAAACAACGGGAAATATGTCAGCATGGCTCAGGAATATCTGCCGCAGGGATTTAAAATCGGGAAAATGCGGACAGAGTACCGGAAAGCGGCGGTATACGGAGATATCATCCATCCCTTTACCATGGAAGAACCGGGCAAAACAGTGGTAAATCTGGCGGATGAGCAGGGAAAGCCTTATGCAGTTGTAGAATTGGAGGAACGTACATGATACGGTTAGGAGAGAAACAGGAGCTTGTAATTGTAAAAACAGTGGATTTCGGCGTATATCTGGCGGAAAGAACGGAAGATGAAAGAAAGGTTCTGCTTCCGGCAAAACAGGTGCCCCAGGGAGCGGAACCCGGAGACCGGGTGGAGGTTTTTGTGTATCGGGATTCCAAAGACCGGATGATTTCCACCACCCAGGAGCCGAAGCTGAAAATGGGGGAGGTTCGGGCACTGAAAGTAGTGTCCGTTCAGAAAATCGGCGCATTCCTGGACTGGGGGCTGGAGAAGGACCTGTTCCTTCCCTATAAGGAACAGACCCTGAAAGTCCGGGAGAATGATGAGATTCTGGTCAGGCTCTACCTGGATAAAAGCAGCCGCCTCTGCGCCAGCATGAGAGAACTCTATGAAATGCTGGAAACGGATTCTCCTTACCAAATCGGCGACATGGTACAGGGCCGGGTGTATGAGTTCAGCGATAATTTCGGCGCTTTTCTTGCAGTGGATGACCGTTATTCCGCGTTGATTCCCCGGCACGAGGACCACAGCTCCCTGCGGATTGGAGACCGTGTGGAAGCCAGAGTAACGGGAGTGAAACCGGATGGCAAGCTGGATCTGACCCTGCGGGAAAAGGCTTATGTCCAGATGAACCAGGACGCGGAAAGGGTACTGGAGATTCTGGAAGAATACGGAGGCGTACTGCCCTTCAATGACAAGGCTTCACCTGAAATCATTATGCGGGAGACAAAAATGAGCAAAAATGCCTTCAAACGCGCGGTGGGGCATTTGTACAAGGAGAGAAAAATAGAAATCACAGAAAAGAGCATTCGTAAAGTACAGGAGGATACTGCATGTCTGAGAACAAAAGCGTAAACCGGCTGTTTCTGGCCGTAGTGGTAATTTATCTGAGTGTGAGCCTGGGATTTTCCATGCTGACAGCATGGATTCCGGCTTTGCAGGGAATGTCTGTGTATGTCTCCATACTGCTGTCCCAGTCCCTGATATTCGTGCCCTGTTTTCTTTACTGTAAGCTGAAAAAGATAAACATCCGGGAACTGGTACCTTATCGGAAAATAAACTTTGCCACCATTTTGCTGGTGGTAGTGTGCACGTATCTGATGTATCCGCTGGTGGTGGTGCTGAACGCCATTTCCATGCTGTTTTCCACAGGCGGAAGCGCGTCGGTGGCAGAGATGATTATGGAAGGCCAGTCTCTGGCGGCGAATCTGGTCTGCGTGGCTCTGGTACCTGCCTGCGTGGAAGAATTCATGTTCCGGGGCCTGCTGTTTCAGACTTACCGGAAAAGCAGAATACTGCCGGCAATTCTTCTGAGTGCTTTTCTCTTTGGATGTATGCACATGAACCTGAATCAGTTTGTCTATGCGTTTGCCCTTGGCGTGTATCTGGCCTTTCTGGTGGAGGCCACCGGAAGTATTTTCAGTTCCATGATTGCCCACTTTACCCTGAATGCCACCGGTGTGGTGTTATCCTGGCTGCTGCCCATGCTGTATCAGGCCGCCGGGGTGGAGCAGATGACCCAGATTCCCCAGGGCGGGTATGCCGCTAATATGGAAGGGGCGGAATTAATCGTATTTCTGATGGGAATTGCAGTCTGGGGAATCATAGCCATTGGCACAACCTGCGGAGCTGTGGGGGTTTACATCGCCATCTGTAAAATCAATCACAGGTGGGATTATGTGAAGCATATGTTCTCCCAGGGAACCAGAGAAAGGCTGTTTACGGTTTCGCTGGTGCCGGGTATGCTGATTGCGTTTGCTTATATGGGATTTTCCATTTATCTGGAGCGGATGTAAGGGAATTCTGCAGAATAAAAAAGCAGATTCTTTACAGACTAAGTAAGAAAGAATCTGCTCATAAAGTATGACAGCGGCGGGATTATACGGAGATGTCAATATTTCCTCCCAGATGGGGGTTCACAGACTGTTCCATGAGCTTAATCATGGAATCTCCCATATCCTCTACGGTGTCAAGCTGTTTGCTCAGCATGAGAACGCCGAAATCATTCTGTACGTTGGCCATGCTGAGGGAAGTTGATAAGGAAGCAATATCCATATCAGATACCTCCTTTCCTGTAACATGAATATACAGTATTATTATTGCATGGAGAGAAGGAAAAATCAATAAGAAAGTCATAGAATAAGGAGGGTTTTTATGTGTTATGATGTGATTATCCTGGGGAGCGGGCCGGCAGGATTAAGCGCGGCCATATATGCGAAAAGGGCCAGACTGCATACGTTGATTATAGAAGAAAAGCCGCTGAGCGGCGGCCAGATTCTGGATACTTATGAGGTGGACAATTATCCGGGGCTTCCGGGCATTACCGGGTTTGAACTGGGACAGAAGTTCCGTGAACATGTGGATAAATTCGAGGCGGAAATTGTCAACAGCCCGGTAAAGAGTATTGATGTAACGGGGGACAGGAAAACCGTTGTCACGGAAAAGGGCACCTATGAGGCCAGGACCCTGATTCTGGCAATGGGAGCCAGACACAGGAAGCTGGGAATTCCGGGAGAGGAGAGACTTCTGGGTATGGGTGTGTCATACTGCGCCACCTGCGACGGAGCGTTTTTCAGAGGAAAAACCGTTGCGGTGGCAGGAGGCGGAGACGTGGCCCTGGAGGATGCGCTGTTTCTGGCCAGAGGGTGTGAAAAGGTATATCTGATTCACCGGAGAGAGGAATTCCGGGGCGTGCGGATTCTTCAGGAGAAAGTGAAAGAGACGACCAATATTGAACTTGTGTTAAACTGCAATGTAACGGAAATCCGGGGAGAGAACCAGGTGTCCTCCATTCTGGTGCATGATAAGAAGACAGATTCGGACCGGGAACTGGAAGTGCAGGGCATATTCATTGCGGTGGGTACGGAGCCCAATATTGCAGCGGTAAAGGGGATGGTGGAACAGGATGAGCAGGGATATATTCTGGCCGGAGAAGACACCAGAACCAGCGTGGAAGGCGTGTATGCGGCAGGAGATGTGAGAACCAAGCAGCTCCGGCAGGTAATCACTGCAGCAGCCGACGGAGCCAATGCAATTACTTCTATTGAAAGATATATCCGGTAAATGAAAAGGCAGTTTTAAATATTGACAGGATTCGAGGAAATATCGTAATAATTTTGTAAAAGTTTACAGTTGACAGAGACAGCCCTCCTTGCTATAATAAATTTCGTAATAAGTTCGTAACAAATGAAGAATCCCGTAAGGACTTCATGTTCATAGAAAACAGATAGCAAATGGAGGGTATTATGAACAGAAATTCAATCAGAAAAGCAACTACCTGTTGTTTAACCGCCGCAGTTGTATTTACAGGAAGCTCTTTTGTTTCTCATGCAGCAGTAAGCGCAGGTGCAGGAAATTTGATTTCAGCAGCACAGGAGACACAGATAGATAACAGTCAGGATACGAAGAAAGAGAATTCCGCAACAGCAGGTGTTACAGAGATTTTTGCAAATTCTCTTGCGCCGAGACAGGAAGCCATCGACACAAATGTGGATGTGGTTCAGAATGAAACCCCTGTTGTGAAAACAGAGTACGATGATATTGCGATTGCTCAGGTTGACGATTATGTAAATGTACGCTCCATTGCAGGAGAGGATGGAGAGGTACTTGGAAAATTATATAACAATTCCGCATGTACCGTACTGGGAGCCGAAGGAGACTGGTATAAAATCCACTCCGGTAATGTGGAAGGATACATAAAGGCAGAATTCCTGGTTCTGGGCGACGCAGACCTGGCAAAATCCGTTGGATACAGAGTGGCAGACGTAACCACTGACAATCTGAACGTACGGGCAGATTCCAGTACGGAATCTGATGTTCTGGGACAGGTTCCCCAGGGTGAGAAACTCAGCGTTGTGGAAGAAAAAGACGGTTGGGTAAAAGTGGCAATTGAAGAAGGAGACGGATGGGTATCCAGCGAATTCGTAGATTGCAGCACCAACTATGTGGTAGCTGAATCCAAAGAAGAAGAGGAAGCACGTCTTAAGAAAGAAGAAGAAGAGAGAAAGGCTGCTGAAGAAGCAGCAAGAAGAGCTACCAGATCTTCATCTTCTTCCAGTTCCTCAGGCTCCTCCGCACCGTCTTCCGGTGAGAGCAGAAGCTACAATCCGCCAAGCGGCGGAAGCGGACAGGCAGTTGCAGATTATGCATGTCAGTTCGTGGGCAACCCATATGTATATGGCGGGACAAGCCTGACAAACGGAGCTGACTGTTCCGGATTTGTAATGAGCGTATACGCTGCATTTGGCGTAGGCCTTCCTCATTCCTCCAGCGCGCTGGCAGGTGTAGGATATGGTGTAAGCACAGACGCAATGCAGCCTGGTGATATCGTATGCTACAGCGGACATGTTGGAATCTACATTGGCGGAGACACCATTGTACATGCCAGCACAGAAGCTACTGGCATCAAATATACTTCTCCCGCAGCTTACAGACCGATTGTTGCAGTAAGAAGAATTTTCTAAGAGCAGAATAAGATAAAAAGGAACCCCGGAGGCGGGGTTCCTTTTTTTATGCACAGCCCCGTGCAGCGGAAACATGCCGCTATGCGGCGCACGGGACGCGCGGCGAGCAGGGAAGATGGCTCTTCTCTGCTCGATTCTTACAGGACATACCGTAAATGCTAAATTGTTACACAATTATTCCAGTTTTCTAACTTAAATTTATCAGAAAAAGGAAGGAATAAATTACCGGTTTCAGAATGGAAAAAAGTGCACAAAATTATAAAAACAGGGATAAATTTATCCAGAAGTTATCCACATGAAAATGACCTGGAAAATCCAAAAAAGTGAGTTATACACAGAGTTATACACATTATCCACAAAAAATCATGTGAATAAAGTGGTTTACATAGTAAAAAAAAGAAACATCTGTTTTGTGAAGTTGTGATAAATTTAAAGAATCCGTCAAAAAACAGAGAAAAGGATTGACTTTTTAAAAGACACAAAAAACATGATTTGCAGGGGAAATATCAGTCAATTTGTTACCGTTCACAGGTTATCAGTGAAAGTATCAGCCAAAAGGGGTGTTGAAAAAATTTTCCTCATTTGGTATACTTCTAAGGTACTTTCAATAGTTGAGGGATCAGGAAAGCGGAAACAGGTGTCATATGATTAAGAAAATAGAGATACTGGGAATGGAGCTGGATAATTATACCGTGCGGGAATCCATGGGGCAGATTGAGGGATTTCTGACAAATACCATAATGAACACGGTGGGAACCATTTCCATGGATATACTGGTAAAGGCACAGGAAGACAGCAGACTGAAAAAATGTATAGAAAATCTGGATCTGGCAATTATCAGTGATAAGGAAATTTTAAAGGCAGCGGGAGTGACGGCTGAGCAGCGCATACAGGAGACGGTGGATAATGAGTTTCAGAAGGAATTTATGAAGCGGGCGGACCGGAACCGCAGGAGCGTGTATCTGCTGGGGGATACGGCCGAAAGCCTCGAAATTCTGCAGGAATTTCTGGAAGATAATTATGACAGAATCCATATAACGGGAGTTTATGCACTGGCAGACTGTACCGGGGATTACGATACGGTAGTCAATGAGATTAATATTGCGGAACCGGATATTGTCCTGTCTGTGGTTCCCGCCCCCGAACAGGAATATTTTCTGGAGGACAACAGGGAAAAGCTGAATGCGAAAATCTGGTACGGCCTGGGTAAAAATTATACTTCCCGGAAAGGAGTATCAGAAGTGGCGGGATTTGCAAAAAAACTGATTCAGAAAAGCGTCATGCACAGTATGCTGGCGCGTTATAATAAGAAAGATGAATGAGGTGACAAAATGAGCAGAATTTCTGACTACAGGCGGTCGCCTGTGTTTTTATATCTGATGATTACTGCGGGAACAGGTCTCCTGGCATTTGCCATTAAATGTATTTTTGACCCTGTGGGTCTTGTAACAGGAGGATTTACCGGAATTTCCATTCTGATGAAAAATATGACGGAAATTTTTCTGGACGGAGGGATTCCTCTGTGGTTTGCCAATCTGGCCCTGAATGTTCCGGTGTTTCTGATTGCCCTGAAAGTAAAGGGCAAACGGTTTATCGGCCGGACAGCCATAGCTACAGCGCTGCTTTCCGCCTGGCTTTATATTATACCGGAGCTTGATTTTGTAAGCGGGGATTATATTCTGGCGGCTCTGTTCGGCGGTGTGCTGGCAGGTGTGGCCATGGGTACCATTTTGTGGGCCAATGCCACCACAGGGGGAACGGAAATGGTGGCCATTCTGATTCAGTGTAAACTGAAGCATTATTCCGTGGCGCAGATTATGCAGGTGCTGGACGGTATGGTAGTACTGGCAGGTCTGTATGTGTTCGGTCTGCGGCCTTCCATGTATGCCATTGTTTCCATATTTATTACTTCCAGAGTGACGGATACGATTCTGGAAGGTATGAAATTCTCCAAAGCAGCCTATATTATCACAGACCGGTATGAGGAGGCCGCCAGGCTTATTATGGAGACACTGGACCGGGGCGTGACCGGACTGGAAGCCAGAGGCATGTATTCCGGAGCCCGGAAATGTATGCTCTACTGTGTGGTATCCAGGAAGGAAATCGTGCAGTTAAAAGAGATGATTCATCAGCTTGACCGGAATGCGTTTGTCATTGTGGGAGACGTCCGGGAGGTACTGGGCGAGGGATTTATGGAATACAAAAGCCATTGAAAAATTCCGCCTGAAGGGCTGCAAAAATTTTTGTATACTATGCCCATGGGGAAAAAAGCCATATTTTGAAAAAAAGTTGAGGAAATGCATAAAAAAATATGGATTTCCTCTTTCTTTTTTTGTGCTTTTGCATTAAAATACATAGTAAGTCCTGCAATTTTTCAAAAACAGGGGTAATATAATTGTGAAAGTTGTACAGGAATCTGTATAGATGAAGGCAGAGAAAAGGAGTGAAACAAATGATTTCGAATCAGATACTTCAAAACACCATTGATGGGTTGAAGGGAATCACCAGAATTGATTTGTGTATTATTGATACGGAAGGAAAGGTACTGGCCACCACATTCCAGGATACGGACAGCTATGTGACTGCGGCTCTGGCATTTGTGGAATCTCCGGCAGACAGTCAGGTCTTTTTGGGGTGCCAGTTTTTTAAAGTATTTGACGAACATCAGCTGGAATATATTCTCCTTGCCAACGGGGACAGTGAAGATGTATATATGGTGGGTAAAATTGCCAGCTTCCAGATTCAGAATCTGCTGGTAGCTTATAAAGAGCGGTTTGACAAGGATAATTTTGTTAAGAATCTGCTGCTGGATAATCTGCTGCTGGTGGATATTTACAACCGTGCCAAGAAGCTGCATATTGATACGGAGGCCAGACGGGTGGTCTTTATTGTGGAGACGAACCGGGAGAAGGACGGCAATGAACTGGAAAAAGTCCGGGGGCTTCTGGGAAGCAAATCCAGAGATTTTATTACAGCCGTAGATGAGAAGAATATTATCGTGGTAAAAGAGGCGATGGAAAACGAAGGTTATGAGGAGATGAATAAAACAGCCGAAGTAATCTTAAGCCTGTTCCATGCCGGCGACGAGACGGATATCCACATCGCCTACGGTACTATTGTCAATGAAATCAAAGAAGTTTCCCGCTCCTACAAGGAAGCCAGGATGGCGCTGGATGTGGGAAAGATTTTCTTTGAGGAACGCCATGTGATTGCCTATTCCACACTGGGAATCGGCCGGCTGATTTATCAGCTTCCCATCCCTCTGTGCAAAATGTTTATCAAGGAAATTTTTGACGGGAAATCCCCTGACGAATTCGACGAGGAGACCCTTACCACTATCAATAAATTTTTCGAAAACAGCCTGAATGTTTCGGAAACTTCCCGGCAGCTTTACATTCACCGGAATACGCTGGTATACCGGCTGGATAAGCTGCAGAAGAGTACCGGGCTGGATTTGCGGGTATTTGAGGACGCCATCACGTTTAAAATAGCATTGATGGTGGTAAAATATATGAAATATATGGAAACGCTGGACTATTAAAGGATTCAGGAGGCTTACATGATAAAACTTGAAAATGTCAGCAAAGCATATTCGGCAGGAATCCCTGCTTTAAATGATGTGAGTTTGTATATTGAACCGGGAGAGTTTGTGTTTGTGGTGGGGGACAGCGGTTCCGGAAAATCCACGTTAATCAAGCTGCTGCTGAAAGAACTGGAACCCACCAAAGGCAGTATCACCATCAACAACCAGAAACTTGGAAATATCCGTCACAGGGATATTCCCAGATTCCGCAGGAATATTGGGGTGGTGTTCCAGGATTTCCGTCTGCTGAAAGACAGGAATGTCTACGAAAATGTGGCCTTTGCCCAGCGGGCAATCGGAATGCCTGTAAAGACCATGCGCCGGAAGGTGCCGGCAGTCCTGTCCATGGTGGGGCTTGCCGCAAAATACAAATCTTATCCCAGAGAGATTTCCGGCGGGGAGCAGCAGAGAGTGGCCATAGCCAGAGCACTGGTAAATGAGCCTAAAATCCTTCTGGCAGACGAGCCCACGGGAAATCTGGACGCTCATAACGCCTGGGAAATTATGAAACTGCTGGAGGAAATCAATCAGAGGGGAACCACCGTTCTGGTGGTGACTCATAATCTGGACATTGTCAGGGCGATGAAAAAGCGTGTCATCACCATGCGGAAAGGCGTTGTCGTGGAAGACGAGCGAATGGGTGACCCATATGAGGATTAGTACATTTTGGTATACATTACGGCAGGGAGCCAGAAATATCTGGAAGAATAAAATGTTTTCCCTGGCCTCCATCGCCACCATGTCCGCCTGCATTTTTCTGTTCGGAATCTTCTATTCGGTGGTGGTGAATTTTCAGAGCGTGGTACAGGAAGTGGAATCCGGGGTTGCTGTGACGGTATTTTTCAAAGATGACGCCACCCAGGAGCAGATAGATGAAATCGGCGTGCAGATTGGCAAGCGGGTGGAGGTATCGGAGAAGGTATTTGTGTCTGCCGAGCAGGCCTGGGATGAATTCCAGAAAGTATATTTCAAAGGCGCCGAGGACATGGCAGCGGGATTTGCAGAAGACAATCCGCTGGCCAATTCCGCCCATTATGTGGTTTACATGAATGATATTTCCATGCAGCAGTCTCTGGTAACTTATATCCAGTCTCTGGAGGGGGTAAAAGAGGTGAAAAGCTCCGATATGGCGGCAAATACTCTGACAGATTTTAACCGGTTAATCGGATATGTGTCGGCGGGAGTGATTCTGATTCTTCTGTGCGTGGCAGTATTTCTGATCAGCAACACCGTTACCATTGGAATTGCAGTGCGCCGGGAGGAGATTGCCATTATGAAATTAATCGGCGCCACCGATTATTTTGTACGGGCTCCCTTTATTGTGGAAGGAATTCTCATCGGAATCATCGGTTCTCTGCTGCCGCTGCTAATCCTGTACCGGATGTACCGGAGTATTATTTCCTATGTGGGAGAGAAGTTTCTGTGGCTGAGCGGAATGATGGAGTTTCTGCCGGTGGATAAGGTATTTTCCACACTGGTTCCGGTGGGGCTGGTGCTGGGCGTTGGTATTGGATTTCTGGGAAGCCGCCTGACAATCCGGAAGCATTTGAAGGTATAGGACTGACTTGACAGATTAGTATAAATGGCAGGAGACGAATTATATGGACAATCAGGAATATTTTGAATCACCGGAGAGGAAGAAGAATTCCGGGTTTGGAAAGGGGCTGGCAGCAGGCGTAATCGGCACACTGCTGGTTGTAACCCTTATTGCAGGAAATATCTGGCTTTTTGTTCTGCCCGGAATCAACAGGAGAAACCAGGGGGACAGTCAGGCACAGGAAAGCAGCAGAGATGCTGTTTTCGGAGCGCAGGTGGAAGACAAGGCAGGCCGGATTGCGGATATTATTGACCAGTATTATTATGACGAGATAGACCGGGACGCCATGGTGGAAGGCATGTATGCGGGAATGGTGGATGGTCTGGGAGACCGTTATTCTTCTTATTTTTCAGCAGAGGCATTTGCTTCCTATAACGATTCCACTGCGGGAGTTTATTATGGGATTGGCGCTGTGCTGAACCAGAATCTGAAGACCGGGGTTGTTACAATTCTTCATGTATATCCGGGAAGCCCTGCCGAGGAAGCAGGGGTGAGAGACGGAGATATCATTGTGAAAGTAGGAGATATTGAGGGGGACAGCATGGAGCTGTCAGAGCTGGTGACTCATATCAAGGGCGAGGAAGGAAGTACGGTGCACCTGGAGCTTATGCGGGCAGGAGAGAGCGAACATATTCAGGTGGACGTGGTAAGGCGCCAGATTGAAGTGCCTACGGTGGAATATCAGATGCTGGAGGGCCAGGTTGGATTTCTTCAGGTTTCGGAATTCACGGAATCCACCAGCGAACAGTTTTCCGCTGCCATCAAAGATCTTCAGGGACAGGGTATGCAGTCCATGATTGTGGATTTGCGGGATAATCCGGGCGGTATCCTGCAGACTGTGTGCGCCATGCTGGATGAAATTCTGCCGGAAGGCCTTGTGGTGTATACGGAAGATAAATACGGACACCGTTCCGATTACAAGTCAGACGAATCCTGTCTGGAACTGCCCCTGGCGGTTCTGATTAATGAAAACAGCGCCAGCGCTTCGGAAATTTTTGCAGGAGCCATCAAGGATTATGAGTATGGAACCCTGATAGGAACCACCACCTTTGGAAAAGGGATTGTGCAGACGATTGTGCCGCTGGAGGATGGAAGCGCAGTAAAAGTTACCATGGCAAAATATTTTACGCCGAAAGGAAATTACATCCATGATGTGGGAATTCAGCCGGATATAGAGCTGGAATACGAGTACCTGTCTCAGACGGACGAAACCTATAATCCCATGCATGACAATCAGGTGCTGAAAGCGCTGGAAACTTTACAGAATAAAGATTGACCTTCTGTCCTGGATAGGATAAGATAATGGTATATTACGGAAGAGAGGGATAATACATTGAAACAGTTTTTTGGTATGAGCCAGAGCGGCGATTTGAAGGAAGCGGTTCGGGGCTTAAAAGGGCCCCAGTTCATTATGCTGATGTCCAATGATAAACAGTTTGAGGCCCATGTGCGTGAACTGGAGGAGCTTTATCCCGGTGTGCCAAGTATTGGCTGTATTGGAATGAGCTATGATACCAGAGTGGTGGAAAATGGTGTGGGAATTGCAGCATTTCAGGACGGAGTTGCAGCTGCCGCCAATGTTCTGGAAGAAGTGAATACCATGCCTGTGAAATATATCCGGCGCCTGGAACGTGATGTGGAGAAGGTAAAAGGCGCCGGCAATGATACCATATGCATTGATTTTTGCTCCGGTAATGACGCATGTGTGCTGACTACCATTTACAGTGTTCTGAAGAAAAAGGACATTTCCCTGGTGGGCGGAACCGGAGACGCAGGAAGAGTTTCTGCAAACGGCAGGGTTTATAAAGATGCGGTGGCCTATGCCATTGTGAAGAATCAGCATGGAAAAGTAAAGGCTTATAAGGAAAATATTTATCATCCTGTGTGGAAGTATCGTTTTATTGCCTCCAAAACAGATAAGGCAAAATATATCATCGGAGAACTGAACGGGAAATCTGCCCGTCAGGTATACCAGAGTATTCTGCATGTGTCGGAACAGCAGATTACAACCCAGACCTTTAAAAATCCCTTTGGAAGAATCAGCGGAGATGAAATCTGTATCATTTCCATTAAAGAAGTGGACGGGGATGCCCTGGCATGTTTCCGTCAGGTAAACGATTCCGATGTGCTGATTCTGCTGGAACTGGGTGATTACAGGCGTATTGTACGGGAGACCATACAGACCATACAGAAGGATTTTTCCAGAGTATCGGCGGTATTTTCCATCAACTGCCTGTTCCGGTATCTTTTGTTCAGCGACAACCATTATATGCAGGAATATTTACAGGAGATGAAAGCATTAGGCAGCCATGCGGGCCTCGTGGGATATGGAGAGCATTACAACAACCGTTTTGTCAACCAGTCCATGACGTGTGTGGTATTTGAGTAAAGGGGGAAGAACATGGGATATTGGAAAAACGCCCGGATGCAGATGGAAAAAGAAGAGGAGCAGGAAAAGGGCCTTTATCCGGTGGGATATGTGATTGAGAATCTGAAAGACTACCAGAAAGAACTGGTAGAGAAAGAAGTGGATTCTCTGAGAGAACTGAATAAAATTACATATTCTTTTAAAAAAGTGCTCAGTGAATCCGAGAATTTCCAGGAACAGCTTCAGGATTTCGGACAGAATTTCTCAAGTATCGGCCAGGTATCCGGTCAGTTTGAGACTGTGAAAGGCGAGATTGCCCAGTCTGTGACCCAGGCCCAGGGTGAAGTGGAAGAATTAAAGAACAGTTCCCGCCAGGTGGAAAATCACTTTAAGGATATGGAAAAAACCTTTGAAGATTTCCTGGAAGCGGTAAAGAAGATAAAAAAATGCACCGGTAATATTGTAACCATTGCAGACCAGACCAACATACTGGCCCTGAATGCTTCCATAGAAGCAGCCAGAGCCGGAGAGCAGGGCAAAGGATTTGCAGTGGTAGCTGTTGAGGTAAAGGAACTGGCGGATCAGATTAAGAAGCTGGTAGCAGAGGTAGACTCCAGTATTGTGGATGTGGAGGAGGGAACCGACAGCCTGAATACCAGTATCAACAACTCTCAGCAGGCGCTGAGCGAGAGTATCCGGAAAGTGGATGAGACCTATCAGTTGTTTGATAAGATTACGGAGGCGGCAGAAGGCGCAACCAATGTGCAGGAAGAAATTTCCAGAGTAATTGATGAGTCAGATACGGCGCTGCAGACATTGTGCGGATTCTTTGACCAGACGAAAGAAGAATATCAGGAGGTTATGGGACATATTGATTATGCCAGCAAGCTGGGCACTACCAAAAGCTCCATGTTTGAGGATGTGGACAACATGCTGTCCCAGATTCCGCCGATTATTGATGAATATGAGTAACAGTTCCCCTCATCGCCGGCATTATGAACTCATTCATGCGAGCATGATTCGTCCATAATTTTGGCGCTGGCTGAACTGTTACAAATATAAATCCCCATGGAAACGGACCGGTTGACAAATACGGTCAAATCAGATATGATGAACAAGAATAAGAGAACGCAGAGGGACTGCGGGAATAAATTTGGAAAGGAATATCCGGTTCCGAATGTATTCCCCCGGTTGAGAAGGTTAAAACCTGACTCTTTGAACCTGTCAGTTAATACTGTCGTAGGGAGCGGAAGATATGTGTAAATTCTGAGACGCTCTCCGGGCGTCTCTTTTTTATGCACAGCCCCGTGTAAGGAAATTTTGAATCAAGGAGGAAAATATGAGAGAATTTGCAACACAGATGGAAGCGGCCCGCAGGGGAATTGCAACCGAAGAATTGAAAAAGGTGGCTGAAAAAGAGCGGATGACCGCGGAAGAACTGATGCCTCTGGTGGCAGAGGGAAAAGTGGTAATCTGCGCCAACAGGAATCACACCTGTATTGACCCGGAAGGGGTAGGCTCCATGCTGCGCACCAAAATAAATGTAAATCTGGGCGTGTCACGGGACTGCAAGGACTATAATGTGGAAATGGAAAAAGTGATGGAGGCTGTACATATGGGCGCCCATGCCATTATGGATTTGTCTTCTCACGGCGATACCATTCCCTTCCGCAGAAAGCTCACTTCCGAATGTCCGGCTATGATTGGCACAGTACCGGTATACGATTCCGTCATTCACTATCAGCGCGACCTGGCCACTCTTACCGCAAAGGATTTTGTGGATGTGGTGAGGCTCCATGCGGAAGACGGGGTGGATTTTGTAACCCTGCACTGCGGAATTACCAGAAAGACCATTGAACAGATTAAGAAGCACAAACGGAAAATGAACATAGTATCCCGCGGCGGTTCCCTGGTATTTGCATGGATGTGCATGACGGGAGAGGAAAATCCCTTTTATGAATACTACGATGAAATCCTGGATATCTGCCGGGAATATGACGTGACCATTTCTCTGGGAGACGCCTGCCGTCCCGGCTGCCTGGCAGACGGTTCCGACGTGTGCCAGATTGAGGAACTGGTACGTCTGGGAGAACTGACGAAACGGGCCTGGGAAAAAGACGTACAGGTTATGGTGGAAGGGCCCGGACATATGCCCATGGACCAGATTGCAGCCAATATGAAAATGCAGCAGACGATTTGTATGGGAGCTCCTTTCTATGTGCTGGGGCCCATTGTGACCGATATTGCACCGGGTTACGACCATATCACCTCTGCCATCGGCGGAGCCATTGCGGCTCAGAACGGGGCGGCTTTTCTGTGCTATGTGACGCCTGCGGAACATCTGGCCCTGCCCAACGTGGAAGATGTAAAACAGGGGATTATGGCCTCTAAAATTGCAGCCCATGCGGCAGATATTGCAAAAGGCGTCCGGGGAGCCAGAGAGATGGATGACCGGATGGCAGACGCCCGCAGAGCTCTGGACTGGGAGACTCAGTGGGCATGTGCCATGGACCCGGAAACTGCCCGGAAAATCCGGGAAGACCGGAAACCGGAACATGACGATACCTGCTCCATGTGCGGAAAATTCTGTGCCGTGCGGAGTATGAATAAAGCTCTGTCCGGAGAATACATTGATATTTTGTAACATCACAGAGGAGGACGCAAATGAAAGCAAACGTGAATGTAAATATAAAGAAACTGGCGGCGGCAGGAATGATGACAGCACTGGGCGTCTGCCTCTCTGCTTTTTCCATTCCCGTGGGCGCTTCCAGATGTTTTCCCATTCAGCACCTCCTGAACGTACTGGCAGGAATTTTTCTGGGGCCGGCCTATGGGGTGGGATTTACGTTTTCCACAGCCCTGATACGGAATCTTCTGGGCACCGGAAGCCTGCTGGCCTTTCCGGGCAGCATGGTGGGCGCATTTCTTGGGGCGTTATTGTACCGGCAGACCGGAAAAATCTGGACTGCCTTTGCCGGAGAAATCCTGGGTACCGGGATTCTGGGAGGAATGCTCTGTTATCCGGTGGCCGCATTTCTTCTTGGAAATAAAGAAGCCGCAGTGTTTACCTATGTGCTTCCGTTTCTGATTAGTACGGTAGGAGGATGTATGCTGGCGGCGGTTCTTCTGGGAGCTCTGTACAAATCCGGAGCCTTGCGGTACCTGCAGGGGATGCTGAAGGAAGTGCAGCCGTGAAACCCGGACAGGAGGAAAACAGATTCATGGATGGAAAGCAGATAGCGGCGATATTCCAAAATATCAGACGGGGAAAATATCTGATACATATGATACCCAATACGGTTTCCGCCCCTTTGTGCGCCGACGGTCTTGCGGCTCTGGGGGCCAGGCCTCTGATGGCAGTGGCGCCGGAAGAAATGGAAGAAATTGTCATGCAGGCCGATGGATGTGTGGTGAATCTGGGCCAGATGAACCGGGAGAAGCTGGCGGCGGCAGAGACTGCGCTGAAAACTGCGGCAAAAGAGGAGAAACCCACGGTGGTGGATCCGGTGGGCTGCGGAGCCTCTGTGTTCCGGCAGCAGGCAGTCCGGAAGCTGTTTCAGATTCCATGGAAAGGAATTGTCAAAGGCAACCGTTCAGAATTGTACAGTATTCAGCAGGGAAAGCTGACCGGAGAGGGTATAGATTCCCTGGAGAACCGACGTCTGACCGGAGATATCCGGCCCGGCAGTGTCTATCTGGCAACGGGAGAACCCGACTGCATTTTATGGAAAACGGGCAGGATGGAAATCCCCCATAAGGGCAGGCTCCGTCAGAATATGGTGGGAAGCGGTTGCCTGGCGGGAGCAGTGGCCGGGGCCTGCAATACGGCAGTCCGCGGAATGAGAAAGGAACAGAATCAGGATGCCGCCGGGAGCGGGGAAGACAACCTGCTGCAGGAAATGATACTGGCGGCTGCAGCCGCTTCCCTCGGCATGGCATTTGCACTGGAATATGCGGGGCGGGCGGCAGGCTACGGAGCAGCCAGAACTGCCCTGTTAGACGGGATTGGAATGTTGTCGGATTCCTGCTTTTCGGACTGGCTGAAAAGGAGAGATTTATGAAAAAATGGCTGTATCTGATTGCAGATTTTTCTTATGGAGAAGATAAAATAAAAGCGGCGCTGGAAGCCGGTGTGGATTATATCCAGCTCAGGGAGAAGCATATTTCCTCGGCGGAATATCTTCTGCGGGCAAAACGGCTGGCAGAATGGACGGCCTGTTATCATACCAGGCTGATTATCAACGACAGAATGGACATTGCAGTATTAAGCGGCGCCCAGGGGGTTCACCTGGGGCAGGAGGATATTCCGGTCAGAGATGCAAGACGTTTTCTGGGAGCAGATAAAATCATCGGAGCCACTGCCAAAACAGGAGAACAGGCGAAACGGGCGCTGGAAGAAGGGGCGGACTACCTGGGAAGCGGCGCCTGGTTTCCTACGGATACCAAGAAAGACGCAGTTCCCATTTCAGAGGAGACTTACCGGGAAATTTTAAAAGCAGCTCCCATTCCCAATGTGGCTGTGGGCGGAATTACTCCGGAAAACTGCAGAAAGCCTCTGGATTGCGGAGCCCATGGACTGGCAATTTCCGCAGGAATTCTGAAATCTGACAATCCCGGAGCAGAGGTCAGAAAGATACGGAAGCTGCTGGAAGAAAGGGATGAAAAGCAGGAGGAATGATATGAAGGTTGTGCTTACCATAGCGGGAAGCGACTGCAGCGGCGGCGCCGGCATACAGGCGGATTTGAAAACCATAGCGGCCCACGGGCTGTACGGAGAAAGTGTCATCACTGCGCTGACGGCGCAGAATACCATGGGGGTAGCGGATATTGTACCGGTATCCCCTGCATTTTTGGAAAAGCAGCTGGAATGTGTCTTTACGGATATCGTGCCGGATGCGGTAAAAATCGGTATGGTGACGGGAATACCCCAGATGGAAGTGATTCGGAACTGTCTGCTTCGGTATCAGGCCAGACATGTGGTGATGGACACGGTGATGGTATCCACCAGCGGAAAACACCTGATGGAGCCGGAAGCACTGACGTATTATAAAGAAAAACTGCTCCCGCTGGCGGAACTTTATACTCCGAATCTGCCGGAAGCAGAGGTTTTGTTAAAAAGAACCATAAAAACAAAAGAAGAAAGGGTTGCGGCGGCAAGGGAGTTTGCGTTACAATACAAGGGTATTGTTTACTTAAAAGGCGGTCACGATGAGAATTCCGCAGATGACCTGCTGTTCTGGCAGGGGCATCCCATATGGATTTCCGGAAAACACATTGACAGCGGAAATACCCATGGAACCGGCTGTACCCTGTCTTCCGCCATAGCCTGCGGGCTGGCTCAGGAACTGAGTCCGGAAGAGAGCGTGAGAAACGCGAAGGAGTATCTGACCGGGGCGATTCTGGACGGGATGAATCTGGGAAAGGGAAACGGGCCGCTGAACCATATGTACAAAATATAGCGTAAAGGGGATTCTGCAGATGAAGAAAAAAATACTTTTGCTTGGATTAGGGATATGTCTGTTGTTTGCTGCCTGTTCAGGAAAGAAGACAGCAGAGAAAGGGAATCAGCCCGATACAGAGCAGGAAGAGAAAAAGGAAGATACTTCCGAAAAAACAGAACGTAAGGATTCTGACAGCAAAGAGGAAAAAGAGAACAGTTCCGCCGGTGCGGAAGAACCGGGAAAGGAACTGAGCCAGCCGCCGGAGGTGACATTTACCGACTATTCTCAGGATATTACCGATGAAGGAAGCGGCGCCATTCTGCTGTCTGTGATGGAGAACAGTCCGGTGGTTTCCATACCGGAAAATGAGGCGGCCGCTGAGAAGATAAATATGGCTTTTGAACAGAAACATACGGAAACACAGAAATATATTGAGGAAGATACGGAGCTGGCCCGCAGCGCTTATCAGGATCTTTCCGATGAGGAGAAAGAGAGCTGGACAGGCTACGGCTATGGCTCTGTCTATAAAATGATGTATGCTTCCACCAGAATTCTGAGTATAGAAGCCGAAAGTTATCAGTGGCAGGGAACCCCTCATCCCAACACCTGGACTTTTTCCTACTGTTTTGACGCCACTACGGGAAAACTGCTGTCTCTGGCGGATATTTTCACCGATAAGGCAAAGGCCGGAGAAATTGTGGAAAAGCATATTCTTAAGACTATTACCGAAGATCCCTACAAGGAGTATCTGATGGAGGATTATGAGAGTTATGTCTCCGATGTTCTTACGGAAGATGTGTTTTATCTGAATGAAAAAGGCCTGGTGGTTATCTGCAATCCTTATCTGGTCACCGCCTATGCCGGAGGTAAGATTGAAATAGAGGTGCCTTACCAGGAACTGGAAGAAGTGATGAACGAACTGTATGTTTTGAAATAATGAACGGTATGTACGGAAAGAAAGAGGCAGCCATTGAAAAAATCAGCTTTGACAACACTTTGTTATATAGAACAGGACGATTGCTATCTGATGCTCCATCGGGTGAAAAAACAGGTGGATGTGAACAAAGATAAATGGATTGGAATCGGCGGACATTTCGAAGAAGGGGAAAGTCCGGAGGAGTGTCTGTTCCGGGAAGTAAAGGAAGAGACCGGTCTTATACTGACCGGCTTTTCTTTTCGGGGAATCGTGACCTTTTCGGCGGCAGGCTGGCCCACCGAGTATATGTGTCTTTATACAGCGGACAGCTTTGAGGGAATCCTGACCGACTGCGACGAAGGGACGCTGGAATGGGTAGCGAAAAAAGATCTTATGTCTCTGAGTCTGTGGGAGGGGGATAAAATCTTTTTCCGTCTTCTTATGGAAAATATTCCCTTTTTCTCTCTGAAATTAAGTTATGACGGGGACCGTCTGACAGAAGCGGTGCTGAACGGAAAGCCCATGGAGCTTCTGGAGCTGCGCCGGGAGGACGGAAGCAGAACGGGAGTGATACGGGAACGCTCCCTGGTTCACGAACTGGGGGATTTGCACGGAACGTCCCATGTGTGGATTGTACGCCCCACAGAGACAGGAAGTTTTGAAGTCCTGCTGCAGAAACGAAGTTCCGGAAAAGATTCCTATCCGGGCTGTTATGACATCTCCTCCGCAGGACATGTACCTGCCGGAGGTAATTACCTGGACTCAGCGTTGCGGGAACTGGAGGAGGAGCTGGGAATCCGGGCATGTCCGGAGGATTTGCAGGAGCTCTTTCTTCACAGAGGTTACGCAGAATCAGAATTTTATGGAAAACCCTTTAAAAATGCCGAAGTCACCATGGTGTATCTCTATAGCTGCCCGGTGAATCTGTCGGATTTAACGCTTCAGAAAGAAGAAGTGGAAGCAGTATGCTGGATGGAATATGAAACATTACTGGCAAAGGTACGGAAAGAAGCTGCACAGGGGAAAGCGGAGAATTACTGTATTTTCCTGGATGAACTGGAAAAGCTGGGAGAATATCTGAGATAACTTCCGATTTCCTGCCTCCAGCAGTCCGTCAGACGTTCCAGGCTCCAGGCAGCGTTGGCGGGACTGGTGGAAGGAAGTTTGCGGATGGAACACAGCGATTCTGCCTCAGGTTTGCTGCCGGCATATGTGGAAAGGAGCAGAGGACGGGTGTATTTCTGAAAGAGTTCGCAGGCTTTTGCTCCGTTTCCGAAGACAGCGGTGACGGAGGTCTGCTCCAGCAGACCGGGGATATCGGCGGGAACCACATTTCGGATGCTGCTGTCAGAAGAACCGATGATTTCACAGCTCTGAATTACGTCCCAGACAGCGATTTGATGGCTCAGCAGCAGGTGCTTTTTCTCCGGAATGGTGATGGGAACCGGTTCCTGTGTAACTGCAGCCAGAACTTTCCAGAAGCGGTTTTGGGGATGGCCGTAATAAAAATGCTGCGCTCTGGATTTGACGGAAGGGAAAGTGCCCAGAATCAGGATTCTGGAGTTACTGTCATATACAGGTTCAAATTCGTGAGTGTGCTGATGGTATTCTGCCATGGGAAATTCCTTTCTGTAGTGCTGCATGTAGTTTCATGTTTCCGGTGATTCGGGTGTCGGAAAAGTTCTTCTGGTACCCTGATTATTATAAAGGATTTTTCCCGGAATTTCCAGCAAAATTATAATGGAGGGGAACAGTTCAGCCTGCGGCTTCCCTGTTACAGAATCCGGCCCATGTAAAGTTTGCTTTCAGCAAAGGGCCGGATTCTCTGGCTGTATTCACACATTTTTACGGACTTTGCAGCAGGTGCAAAGTCCTGGGCTGAACTGTTACGATGGAGGGACAATATATGGAAAACGCATATGTATTGCAGCTGACGGGAGCGAAATTTAAAGATTTGTATCTGTGCTTTTGCGGAATGTCTGACTGCGAGCCCAACCACAGCTTCGGCCCGGCGGTCCGGCCAAATTATATTATCCACTATATTCTGTGGGGAAAGGGCATATACCAGGTGGGAGACCATAAGTATGAGCTGCAGCAGGGCCAGGGTTTTCTGATTGAGCCGGAAGCGGTGACTTTTTATAAAGCGGATGAGAAGAATCCCTGGTCTTATCTGTGGATTGGATTTGCCGGAGAACAGGCGGAGGAGTATCTGCAGGATTTGGGGCTGAACAGCAATCAGCTGGTGTTTCAGAGTGAACAGGGGAAGGATTTGAAGCGGATTGTGGCAAAAATGTTAAGCTACCATTCCGCCTCCGGAACAGACCAGTATTACCTCCAGAGTCTTCTGTATGAATTTTTTGCAGTGCTGACCAAAGACGCCAGACTTGCAGATGTGACAAAAGAGACGAAAGAAAGTATTTATGTGCAGAAATCCATCAATTTTATCCGGAATAATTATTCTGCCGGAATCGGGGTACAGGATATTGCGGATCATGTCTGTGTGAGCCGCAGTTATCTCTACAAGCTGTTTGAGGAAACCCTTCAGATGTCTCCCAAAGATTTTCTGACTCAGTTTCAGATTTCCAGATCCAAAGAACTCCTTGTGGTGACAGATTTGTCCATCGAAGGAGTTGCCATGTCCTGCGGGTACGGCGACGCTCTGGTGTATTCCAAAACATTTAAAAAGATTATGGGTATGCCGCCCAGCGTATACCGCAAAACCCACCGCAGGGAAGTTCGGGAGCACCTGGAATCTCAGGAACAGAAACTGGCGAAGCTGCTGGAAACATTTTGACTGATTTTCAAAACAAAACTTTCTAACGGGCCAGGGAAAAATATACTATAATGAAATCATCTTAAGAAGATGATGTGCACAGCATTTTCAAGGGGAAATTCATTAAAATTACATTGGAGGTAAATTATGAATATGCAGAGTGAAAATGTTGGAAAGACACAGTATAAACATGTGTCTGCAAGGGAAAAGTATTGTTTCGGGATCGGTGCAATTGGAAAAGATGCAATCTGTAACTTGGTTGGAGCATTCCTGATGCTGTATTTTACGGATACCCTGTATCTGGCCCCGGCTTTTGTAGGCGTACTGTTCTTTGTGGCAAGAATATGGGATGCGGTAAACGACCCGGTCATGGGCATGATTGTGGATAATACCCGTACGAAATACGGAAAATTCCGTATCTGGCTGATTATCGGAACACTGATAAACTCCGTCGTATTTGTACTTCTGTTCCACAGCTTTAACTTAAAGGGAACCGCACTGTATGTATACGTTTCCGTTATGTATATTCTGTATGGCATGACATATACCATCATGGACGTACCTTACTGGTCCTGGCTTCCGAACCTGACCAACGATCCTCGCGAACGTGAAAAGATTTCCGTTATCCCAAGATTTTTTGCAAGCCTTGCAGGATTCTCCGTAGCAACATTTGGACTGTATATTATCTTCGGTCTGAATGAGATGGCGGGAGAGACCAACAAATATGCAGAGACCGGTTATACCCTGTTTGCAGTTATCATCGCAGTTATTTTTATTATCGCTATCGGAATTACCGTATTTAATGTAAAAGAAGAATCCACGCTGAATGCAAAGGTTCAGAAAACCAACTTAAAGCAGGCCCTTACCGTAATTGTGAAAAATGATCAGCTTGTGGCTTTTATCGGACTGCTGCTTACCTTTAACCTCTGTACGCAGATTGCAAAGAGCTTTGCGGTTTACTATTTCAAAAACGTGTGCGGCAACGAATATCTGTACTCCATTTTCGGAATGGCAATTATTGCAGAAATGCTGGGACTGGTATGCTTCCCCAGAATTGCCGCAAAAATGGGAAGGGAAAAAGTATACTTCTGTGCCTGCGTTATGCCGATTATCGGGCTGATTCTTCTTGGAGCTTCCGGTTACATTGCTCCCACCAATGCGGTGCTGGTAGTTATCTGCTGTGCCATCCTGTTTTTCGGCTCCGGCCTGTCACTGGGGGTAACCACCTGCTGTATGGCGGATGTTATCGACTATGGCGAAGTGAAATTCGGCGTCCGCAATGAAAGCGTTACCTGTTCCGCCCAGACATTCCTGATGAAAGCAGCGATGGCTGCAGCAGGAGGCCTGACCGGTGTGGGACTTGAAATCGTGGGATATGAGGCAAAGGCAGAAGTACAGTCAGCAGGAACTGTTTTTGGGATTCGTATTCTGATGATTGTGATTCCCATCATTCTGGCAGCTCTGAGTTATTTCATCTACAGAAAATTCTACACTCTGAAAGGGGATAAAATGGAAGAAGTGGCTCTGAAACTGCAGGAAATGCACAAAAATGACTAAAGGCAGAAGATTTGCCATAACATCAGGGAGGTAGGCAATGAGCATTATTTATCATGAAGAAACAAAGGTATTTCATTTACATAACGGCGAAATCAGTTATATTATGATGATTCTTCCCAACGGGCAGATGGGGCACCTCTATTTCGGGAAAAAAATTCATGACAGGGAAAATTTCGGGGATTTGCTGGAAACAGCGCCCCGCCCCATGTCCTCCTGTACCTTTGAGGGAAATAAAGCATTTTCCCTGGAACATATCAAACAGGAGCTGCCCGTCTATGGAACCGGAGATTACAGAAGCCCGGCTGTGGAGGTAATCCAGGAAAACGGCAGCAGGATTTCAGATTTTCAGTATCATTCCCATCATGTGGAAGCCGGAAAGCCGGAGCTTCCGGGGCTTCCGGCCACCTATGCGGAAGATTCCAAAGAGGCGGAAACCCTTGTGCTGAATCTTTATGATTCTGTGACCGGAATCCGGGCGGAAATGTTTTATACCATTTTCGCTGGAAGGCCGGTGCTGGCCAGAAGTGTCCGTTACATCAACAACGGAAACAGGCCGGTACAGCTTGGGAGAGCCATGAGCCTTTGCCTGGACCTTCCGGACTGTGCGTACGACTGGGTACAGTTTTCCGGCGCATGGGCAAGGGAACGGCATGTGAAAACGCGCCGTCTTACCATGGGGGTGCAGTCTGTGGGCAGTATGCGGGGCAATTCTTCCCATGAGCACAATCCGTTCCTGATTTTAAAGCGTCCGGATACGGGGGAACAGCAGGGAGAGGCCATAGGGTTCAGTTTTGTATACAGCGGCAATTTCCTGATGCAGGCGGAGGTGGACGCCCATGACAATACCAGGGTGCTGGTGGGCATTCATCCCGATACCTTTGCATGGCATCTGGAGCCGGAAGAAAGTTTCCAGACCCCGGAGGCAGTGATGGTATATACGGATTCCGGTTTGAACCATATGAGCCAGACGTTCCATCAGTTATTTCAGAAAAGACTGGCAAGGGGTTACTGGCGTGACCGTGTCCGTCCCATCTTAATCAATAACTGGGAAGCTACGTATTTTGATTTTACCGAAGATAAGCTGGTACATATTGCAAAAAAGGCAAAAGAGTGCGGCGTGGAGCTGTTTGTACTGGACGACGGATGGTTCGGCGCCAGAAGCAATGATTTTGCGGGCCTTGGCGACTGGGAGGCCAACAGAGAGCGCCTGGCCAACGGAATTACCGGGCTGGCAGAGCGGATGGAGCAGATTGGCATGAAGTTCGGCCTGTGGTTTGAGCCGGAAATGGTGAACAAAGATTCCGACTTATACCGGAGCCATCCCGACTGGATTCTGCAGGTTCCCGGCAGAGCCAATACCCATGGCAGAAACCAGTATGTGCTGGATTTCTCCAGAAAAGAAGTGGTGGACCGTATTTTTGAAATGATGGCAAAAATCCTGCGGGAAGCAAAAGTATCCTATATTAAATGGGATATGAACCGGAGCATTACGGAATGTTTCAGTCAGGCTTACAGCCCAGAGCGGCAGGGCGAGATTTTCCATCGTTATATTCTGGGAGTATACGATTTGTATGACCGTCTGACCAGGGAATTTCCGGAGGTGTTGTTTGAGTCCTGCGCCAGCGGCGGCGGCCGGTTTGACCCAGGCATTCTCTATTATGCGCCCCAGGGCTGGGCCAGCGACAATTCCGATGCAGTGGAGCGTATGAAAATTCAGTATGGTACTTCCATGTGTTATCCTGTCAGCAGTATGGGCAGCCATGTGTCAGTGATACCAAACCATCAGGTGTTCCGCAATACGCCGCTGCACACCAGAGCAAATGTGGCATACTTCGGAACCTTCGGCTATGAGCTGGATTTGAATAAACTGACGGAAGAAGAAATTGAAGAAGTGAAAGAGCAGATTGCTTTTATGAAAGAATACCGCAGCCTCCTGCAGTTCGGCACCTTCTACCGGCTGAAAAGCCCCTTTGAGGGAAATGAAATGGCCTGGATGGCAGTCAGCGAGGATAAAAAAACAGCAGTGGTGGGCTGGTACCGGGTGCTGAATGTGGTAAATGACCGTTTTACACGGGTAAAACTGCAGGGTCTGAATGAAAATTTCTGTTATGAAAACAGCCGGGACGGTTCCAGAGTTTACGGAGATGAGCTGATGAATATGGGACTGAATACTTCAGACGCCACAGCAGGGCAGACGCCGGACGATCAGGCGCCCTGTACGGATTTTGAGTCGAGGATTTATATTCTGAAAGCAGTGGGACAGGTGGAAGCATGAGTGGAAAAGTGAAAAGATTTTGTTTTATGTTATTCGGAATTCTGCTAATCGGAATTTGCGTGGCAGCTTACCGGATGTCCGGATTCGGGGTGGACCCCTTTACCTGCATGAATCTGGGCATCAGCAAATTTATTCATATGCAGTTTGGAAACTGGCAGTTAATTGTGAATGTGGTTTTGCTGGTTCTGGTGTTTTTTACGGTCCGTCACTGCATCGGATTGGGAACCGTGGTGAATATGGTCTGTGTGGGCTATATCGCAGATTTCCTCTGCTGGGTCATGGAAGATGTGGTTCACCTGGAAATGAACTGGGGGCTTAAGATTCTGATGCTTGCCATCGGTCTGCTGTTCGCATCTTCAGGAGCGGCCATGTACATGGTGGCAGATATGGGAATTGCTCCCTATGACAGTGTGGCCTTTATCATTGAGAAATTCACTAATGGGAAAATCCCCTTTAAATATGGGCGAATCTGTTCCGACGTGGTGGTAATGCTGGTAGGTGTGGGATTCTGCGCGGCCTCCGGCAATTCCATCTGGATGGTGGTGGGACTGGGCACCCTGCTGAACTCCATGTTTAACGGACCGTTGATACAGTTTTTCCGCGGAAAATTTGAAAAAAGGCTTCCGAAAGAAAATTAACTGACAGGTAATGTTCCCCCGCAGGGTGTTCTGCGGGGGAGTTTTGCATGTAACAGGGCAACTTATCTGAACAGACACTGTTTTCAGGTTACTGGAACACCCGCAGGGTGTGAACAGTAATGTTTTCAGCAGCAGAACCGAAAACTTCCATGTAAATCTGGTTGTAAACAGCATATCATAGCTGTTATAATATGAAATAAAAAGGATGGGAGAATAATCAATATGATTGATTTACTGGATAAAAGCAACTGCCCCGCCATTGAAGAAATAAGCGAGTATGTGAAAAACCCTGTTTTTATGGAATTCTGTTCCGAAATCAGGAACACATATAACTGCAGGGAAAAAACAGAGTACAGTTCATGCAGCTGGAAAAAGGGATGGAATCTTAAATTTAAAAAAGCCGGAAAAACATTGTGCACCATATATCCGGGGGAATATTATTTTACGGTTCTGATTGTGGTTGGCAAAAAAGAAAAAGAGTCTGTGGAGGCAATCCTGCCGGAATGTACTCCGGAACTGTCTGATATATACCATCGGACACAGGAAGGAAACGGGCAGAGATGGTTAATGATTGAGCTGGAAGACAGGAACGGTCTGTATCAGGATGTTCTGCGTCTGATTCAGATTTGCGGAAAGAAGTAAAAGAATATAATTATTATTTTCAATTTATCCTGACAAAGTATGGAACGGATGTTGAGAAGAATTTGCCGGATAAAAAATCAATGATTTTTGAAAGTTTGCATGGTGCCGGTTCCGTTTCCCGGTCGGCACCGCAATATGGTTGCCGAATTAATCTTCCATATCCTCTTCTGATATAAAATCATACCCGCGCTCCATCAGCATTTCCAGATATTCCTCAAAGCTGTCGGCAATGATTTCAATTTCATCCGGGTCATGGAGATACCGGGCAATCTGCCCCTTTTTTCCTTTGGAAGACGGAGAGAAATCAATAAATAACTGGGAGGTGCCGCCATTATTCATACAGTCGGAAAAATGCAGCCAGCACATCTTTTCAGAATCGTCCGTGATTTTCTCGTCAATGGAAACCTGGTCGAATTCCCGGTCGATATATTCTTCTATCCAGTCAGAATCATCTTTGTCCATCATCTGTTCTGCAGATAACAGATAGTAAGGGTATTCTTCCAGGTCAGAGCCCAGAAAGAAAAAAGCGACGGTCTTTTCCCCATATGTTCTCCAGTATGTTCCGTCTGCAAACTCCAGCAGATGTACCAGACTGTCCGGAATATCCGGGTATAAAGCCCGCAGTTTTTCCAGATGTTCTCTGCTGACCCCATGTACTGTGTGCTCAAAGTCATCCCATTGTTCCTGTCCGTGATTGTCATAATATGCCTTTTTGAGGCCTTCCGTATATTTTTGTGCGATATCCATGGTTTCCTCCCTGTTCCGTATGCTTTTTATTCGTTCCGGCAGACTATAACTTATATTATACAGGGAATTCTCTCTGAAAACAAGTAACTTGCAAATACCGCCGAATCCCTTTATAATTTAATCGTAACAGTTCAGACAAGCTGCCCTGTTACATGCAAAAATCCATTTAAAATTGCTTCGCAATGGGATTTTTGCTCTCCTGAATCATATTCTCACGGTCAGCGCAGCAGGTGCGCAGACCTGTCTGAACTGTTACATTTAATCGTTACTGTTTGCAAATATGTCGTGAACGTAACCATGCTGCACAGAAATGGGCATTCTGATTATCAGGTAATTGCGAAACTCAATAATTGTACCAGTTTCATGTGCAATTCGAAAAATATTTCATAGAAAGTGTAGAAATTGTACATGAAATTTTGATAATTTAATAGTTTCGCAATTGCCTGTTCTGCTTACAACAGAAGGGAGAAATACATGACAGGGAACAGAGGAAAACGCCTGAACCGGTATGTGGAGGATTATGTGGTATTTGATCTGGAGACCACAGGAGTCCGGCCGGGGCAGGACAGGATTATAGAAATATCGGCGTTAAAGGTCCGGGGCCATCAGGTGGAAGATCAGTATACGACGCTGGTGAATCCGGAAATGAGGATTCCCAGGGCTGCCACAGCAGTCAACGGAATTACCGATGAAATGGTAAAGGACGCGCCGGAGATGGAAGAAGCAGTCCGGGGCTTTCTGGATTTCGTGGGAAATGATATCCTGGTGGGCCATAATATACATACTTTTGATATGATTTTTATCTGTGATGCTGCAATGGAAACGCTGGGGGCAGATATTGGAAATGATTATATTGATACTCTGTATTTGGCCAGAAAATGCCTGCCGCAGCTTTCTCACTGCAGACTGACGGATGTGTCCGCATATTTCCGGATTAATACAGACGGAGCCCACCGGGCCCTAAATGACTGTGCGATGAATCAGAAATGCTATGAGGAACTGGGAAAGATTCTGGTAGAGATGCAGCAGAATCAGCCGGAGATTCTCTGCCCCAGGTGCGGGAGTGAAATGGTAAAGCGCAGAGGAAAATACGGGGAATTTTACGGATGCAGCAATTATCCCGGCTGCCGGGGAACCAGAAAAATTTAAAGAAACGCGGATGAAATCATTATTTTCCCAGGCAGGAATGATAAAAATGTGAGAGGACAGAAGGGATGGGAGGAAGTTATGTTTGGACGAAAGCGGAAAAATCACGGGGCGGTTCAGCCTTATGATTCCTCAGCACAGATACCGGTGATTCGCGCCAGTATCTGCACCGGGGAGCAGGTGGCCGGATTTAAAGACAGAACATCCGGGAAATTTACGGAGGCCATGCTGATTCGGGGCCAGCAGGATTTGCAGGAATTCTGCACCCGGTATGAGGTAAATCAGGAAGATATTAAGAAAGAGTGGTAAATATATGAAAGCATTAGTGATAGCGGAAAAGCCCGGTGTGGGCCGGGACATTGCCAGAGTCCTGAGCTGTACAAAGGGAGGCAATGGATTTCTGGAGGGAAAAGATTATGTGGTTACCTGGGCATTGGGCCATCTGGTGGAGCTTTCCGACCCGGAAAGCTATGGAGAGCAGTGGAAAACATGGAAAATGGAAACATTGCCCATGCTGCCGGAAACACTGGAAATACAGGTGATTAGGAAAACAGGGAAGCAGTATCAGACTGTAAAAACCCAGATGTACCGCAAAGATGTGGGAGAGATTATTATTGCCACAGATGCAGGCCGGGAGGGAGAGCTGGTGGCCCGTTGGATTATTCAGAAAGCCGGGGTCAGAAAGCCTATGAAGCGGCTGTGGATTTCCTCGGTAACGGATAAGGCTATCCGTCAGGGATTTGCGAATCTGAGAGACGCCAGGGAGTACCGGGACCTGTACGAGGCGGCAGTGGCAAGAGCGGAAGCAGACTGGCTGGTAGGCCTGAACGCCACCAGAGCGCTGACGGTAAAGCATAACGCACAGCTTTCCTGCGGCAGGGTGCAGACGCCCACCCTTGCCATGATTGCGAAACGGGAAGCAGAGATTAAGAATTTTAAGCCCAGGTCTTATTACGGTCTGAAAGTAAAGGGGAACGACGTTGTCTGGAGCTGGAAATCCAAAGACAACAGCGTTACCACATTTTCTGAAGAAAAAATCCGGCAGATTCAGGAAAAAGTTACAAACAGTACCGGAACAGTGGAGGAAATCAGAGAGAAAAAGCAGAAATCCTTTGCACCTCAGCTTTACGATCTGACTTCTCTGCAGCAGGACGCCAATCGGATGTTTGGATTTTCCGCAAAACAGACACTGGATTATATGCAGCGTCTTTACGAGCACCACAAGGTGGTGACTTATCCCAGAACGGATTCCAGATATCTTACGCAGGATATTGTGGAAACTCTGCCGGAGCGTGTCAGGGCCTGCCGGGGAGGAAGCTATAACGCGGTATGCGGAAAACTGCTGAAATCTCCCATACGGGGTAATAAATCCTTTGTGGATGATAAAAAAGTCTCCGACCATCATGCCATTATCCCCACGGAACAGGGAATCCGCCTGCATGAACTGGAATACGGAGAACGTAAAATATACGAACTGGTGGTTTCACGTTTTCTTGCCGTTCTGCTTCCGCCCTGTGAGTACCGTCAGACCGAGGTGACAGTGGCATGTGCGGGAGAACGGTTCGCGGTAAAAGGAAAGATTATGGAACAGCCCGGATGGCGGGAAATCCGCCAAATCCAGGAGGAAGCCGGAATTCTGTCCGAAGAAGATACTGAGGAGAATGCGGAGAATTTCGCGCAGCTCAAAGAGACCGGAGGGAGTTTGCCGGAATTTGTGAAAGGGCAGAAAATCCTGTTCGGGGAAGGAAGTATCACGGAAGGAAAGACAAAACCGCCTCTGCCCTTTACGGAGGCCACCCTCCTTGCAGCCATGGAACATCCGGCGAAATACATGGAGAATTCTGACCAGGAGCTGAAAAAGACACTGGGAGAGACCGGAGGGCTGGGAACCGTGGCCACCCGTGCGGATATTATCGAAAAGCTGTTTAACAGTTTTATGATTGAAAAGAAAGACCGGTATATCCATCTGACCTCCAAGGGCAGACAGGTGCTGGAGCTGGCTCCTCAGGGACTGACTTCTCCGGAACTTACTGCCAGATGGGAGCAGCAGCTTGCGGATATTGCAAAGGGAAAGGCCAAAAAGAAAGATTTTGAAGCGGAAATCCGAACGTATACGACGGATATTGTAAAAGACATCGCAGCTTCTTCCAAAACGTACCGCCATGACAATCTGACCGGGAAAAAATGTCCCGACTGCGGAAAATTACTGCTGGAGGTCAACCACAAAAATGGACGGATGCTGGTATGTCAGGACCGGGAATGCGGCTACCGAAAAACGCTGTCCAGAGTGACCAACGCCCGCTGTCCCCAGTGCCATAAGAAAATGGAGCTGGTGGGAGATGGAGAAAATCAGCGGTTTACCTGCGTGTGCGGCTACCGGGAAAAACTTTCTGCGTTTGAAAAACGTAAAAAAGACAGCGGCGGGGGCGTGTCAAAAAAAGATGTGTCCAGATATATGAATCAGTTAAAGCAGGAAGCCAGAGAGCCGGTGAACAACGCCTTTGCGGATGCTCTGGCGAAGCTGAAACTCTGAGAACGGGCCTGTACAGGAATGAAAGAAAAAGGGCTGCTGCGGCAAACTTACTGTATGCTGCAGCAGCCCTGAATATTATTCTTCCGGAGAAATTTCCTGCGGCTGTTCTTCAAAGAGTTCAAAATTCTGCGAAGATTTCTGCGGCTGTTCCTCACAGAGTTCAAATTTCTGTACCATTTTATTCAGTATTTCAGCCTGGGAGGCCAGTTCCTCTGAAGTTGCAGAAGTTTCCTGAGAAGCTGCGGAATTATCCTGAATACCCTGGGCCATTTCTTCAATACCCAGACGGAGCTGTTCCATATTTTCCGCCTGAACAGCAGCATTTTCAGCGGTTTCCTGTATCATTTTATTTACCTGGCTTACTGCGGAGACAGATTCTTTTAATGAATCCATAACACTGCCGGCAATGGTATTTCCTTTGTTGATTTCTTCCATCGAGATTTCAATCAGTTCCTTTGTGGTGTTGGCTGCTTCAGAGCTTTCCAGTGCCAGTTTTCCGATTTCATCGGCAACCACTGCAAAGCCTTTTCCTGCTTCGCCGGCACGGGCGGCTTCAATAGAAGCGTTCAGAGAAAGAAGATTTGTCTGTGAGGCAATATCTTCGATGGTCTGGATAATACCAACGACCTGCTGAGAGGTCTGCCTGATTTTCTCCATGGCGTCCGTCATCCGTGTCATGTTCTTCTGGTTCTGTTCAATGATTGCAGTGACCTGAGCGGTTGCTTTGGCTGAATTTTCTGCTTCTCTGCGGCTGTTTTCCACCTGTTCCGCCACAGTGGCGGTGGTAGCGGTAAGCTGTTCGATGGCTGCGGCCTGTTCTTCCGCCCCTTCTGCCAGAACCTGGGAGGCTGAGGCCAGTTCCATGGCTCCCACAGATACATGCTCTGAGCTTTCTGAGATTCCGGCCATCACCTGATTCATGGAATCGGAAATATTGAGCAGAGCAGTTTTTATCTTCTGAAATTCACCTACATAATCATTTTTCAGATGAATACTCAGTTTTCCGTCGGCAACCTGAGCCAGTACGTCTGCAGTCTCATCAATGTATTCAATGTATTCTTTCAGCCTGCTGACTGTTTTCCGGATAGATTCACCCAGTTCTCCGATTTCATCTTCGCTTGTAATCAGAAGATTCACATCCAGATCCCCGGCGGCAAGCTGCTGAGCCGTATGGTTCAGTTCCAGAATGGGTTTTGTCAGGCTGGCGGAGCTTTTCCGGATTCTGAATGCGATCAGTGTAATGCCGGCGGCGAAAATAACAATCAATGCCAGGACCATTGCTGTCAGTGTTGCATAATATTCTGACATGGGAAGGCTGCTGAGCACAATGTAGCCGGTATCGCCGGCATGTTGCAGAGAACCGTACTTTGTGACGCCGTCTGCCTTGTATTTCATAAATTCATCCTTTTGCGAGGTAATCGCATCCATTACATTCTGAGATGTGTTTATGTCTGTTACATGTTTCTGTATAATATCTTTCTGGGGATGATACAGGAACATACCGTTTTCTGACAGCAGCAGAACATATCCCTTTCGGCCGATTTTGTATCCGCTCATCACTTCGGTCATATGATCCAGGGCGATATCCATACCCACTGCGCCCAGAACCTCTCCGGTAGCGTCATCATAAACCGGGGCTGCGGCGCTTAAAACCATCTTTCCGTTGGTGGAATCCACATAGGGCTCTGTAAGTATGGTCTGTTTGTGTTCAATACAGCCATACCATCCGCGGCCGGTGATATCCCATTCTTCTTCATTCGTGAGCCCGTCGGACTGGAGGAAGGAACTTGCATCCAGATCAGCAATCCATACGGCCATCACATTTTCGGAATCGTTTTCTGCAATGTGTGAGAGGTTGTCCAGAACTGTCTGCATTTTTTCCGCCTGGCTGATGTTGCCGCCGGCTTCTGTCTCCAGCATGATATGTTTGATTTCCGGATTGGCAGCAAGGAGTTCCACACCTTTGGTATACTGCTCCAGAAATCCGGTCAGCTGATTTGCGGCTGCATTGGATTCCTCGGTCAGCTCTGTCCTTTTTGACGTAATGCTCAGCCAGCCCACCATATAGATGGAGACAGCGGCTATCAGCAGAAGCACCAGGATAACGCTGCCGCCAATCTGGCGGAGGATTTCGTCTGCAATTTTTTTTCTGGAAGTTGTTCCGTTCGTCTTTTGTTTCATAAATGTCCTCTTTTCTCTTATTTCATAAATGGCTCCCGACAGTATTCTTTTTTATTATAACTTCTTTTCTCAGTCAGCACAATAAGAAGTTTGTACTGTTCCGTGAACTGTTACGTGAAATGTGCCTGTAAGAAATTATTTACCGGTCTCTCAATGCCGGCCGGTACGCCGGATTTTATGAACCACGGATTGCAGATAGTTTGAGTATCGGGTATAATATGGGAAATGGAGGTGGAGCCATGAAGAAACCATTGCCGACAGGTGTTGATAATTTTGAAGATATGATAAAGTCTGACTATTACTATGTAGATAAAACAATGCTCATAAAAGAATTACTGGACTTAAAAAGAAAAGTTAATTTATTCACCCGTCCCAGGCGTTTTGGAAAAACCCTTAATCTGAGCATGTTGCGATACTTTTTTGAAGATACGGGAGATGCCAGAAGGAACGGGGAACAGAAAGAACTGTTCCAGGGGATGAAAATTATGGACGCCGGGGAAAGTTATACAGGGCAGATGGGAAACTATCCGGTGTTTGAACTGACGCTGAAATCGGCGAAGCAGGAAGACTATGATGTGGCTTATTACATGATACAGAACGCAGTCAGCACGGAATTTGAACGGCACAGAAGGCTGGTGGAAGCGGGGAAAGAATGTCTTTCTCTGAGAGAATATGAGCAGTATACTGCTGTTGCAGAAGGAAAGGCAGAAGAGAGGGCAGTAAGAAATGCACTGCAGTTATTCTGCCGGTGTATGTATAAGATTACCGGAAGGAATACGGTGATTCTGATTGGCGAGTACGACGTACCGCTGGAAAATGCATATTTCAGAGGTTTTTATGACAGGATGGTCAGTTTTATCCGCTCCCTGTTTGAATCTGCATTAAAAACCAATGATTATCTGCAGTTTGCTGTGATTACCGGGTGTCTGCGGATTTCAAAAGAAAGTATATTTACGGGATTGAACCATCTTAATATTATCTCTGTACTGGACAGAAAATACAGTGAGCATTTTGGATTTACGGAACCGGAAGTTTTGCAGATGATGGAATATTATGAAGTGGGAAATCGTTTTCCGACCATGAAGGAATGGTATGACGGATATTTGTTTGGAGATACAGATGTTTATAACCCATGGAGTGTGATTAAGTTTCTGTATGATCTGTATTCCGATGTAAATGCATTTCCGCGTCCCTATTGGATCAATACCAGTTCCAATGATATTATTAAAGATATGATTGCCAGGGCTGACCGGGAAATGAAAGGTCAGATTGAAATGCTTCTGGAAGGAGGTACCCTGGATATTCAGGTACATGAAGAAGTAACTTACGGAGATATGCACAGTAACAGTGAAAATCTCTGGAATTTCCTGTATTTTACAGGATATCTGACAAAAGAAAGTGAATATTTTAAGGAACTGTCAGTCTTTTTGCGGGTGCGGGTTCCAAACACGGAAGTGAAGACCATTTATCAGAATACGGTTCTGAACTGGATGAAAGGTATGATAAAAAAAGAAGATTTTCATGATTTATACCGTGCCATGGAAGATGGAGATGCCCGGAAAATGACGGACATATTAAACGGTCAGCTGTTTCGTACCATCAGTTTCTATGACAGTGCGGAAAATTTTTACCATGGGTTTCTGACGGGAATTTTAAGCCAGAGCGAGAATTATCTGGTGAAGTCCAACCGGGAATCGGGAAATGGGCGTTCTGATATTATGGTGAAAAGCCCCTCACTGCGGGGCAGGTCGTTTGTTCTGGAAGTAAAGGTATCGGATTCCATTGATGATCTGGAAAAGGATGCAAAAAGGGCTCTGAATCAGATTTATGAGAAAAGATATATGGAGGAACTGCGGACGGAGGGGTACAGAAGAACGGACTGTTATGGCATTTCCTTTTACCGGAAAGACTGTGAGGTATGTTTCGGAAAAGAAGATGGTAGAGGTATTTGATGAACAATATACGATACAGGCAATTGCGAAACTATTAAATTCTCAAAATTTCATGTACAATTTCTACACTTTCTATGAAATATTTTCATCATACAAAAAGGCCGAAATGCCGGACGCAC
>CATLIX010000030.1 GCA_949959185.1 uncultured Eubacterium sp.
CTTTCTCTTATAGGAAATCTATATACTTTAGCACTTCTCAGTAACACGGTGTTTCCTATAAGAGAATGAAACAGCCCCCTGGAGTTTATCCCTCAGGCGGGCTGTATAAGAGGAAAATTCCTTTCTCTCTTTTATATTTCTCTGTACTGTCTCTTGTATACACGTCTCCTGCCGACGAGCAGTTCGCCACCATATACCAGCGTATACATCACAATGGCCATAATACAGCCAGTAATCACATCAAACACGGAATGCTGTTTTAAAAACATGGTAGAAGCAATGATGGAAACCATCAGTACAAAAGAAATTCTCCGAATCCATTTTTTCTCTTTCAGCTGTTCACTGTGCATAACGGAAAGGTGTACGCCGATGGAATTATACACATGGATACTGGGAAAGAGATTGGTAGGCGTATCTACCATATAAAGCCCCTTCACCAACGTTACAAATATATTATCCCTCTCGAATACCCTTGGCCGCAGGTAATGGCCATTGGGATACACCGTGGACACCACCAGAAAAACCGTCATTCCCACAAACAGAAAAATGCATAGTTTGTAATAATCCTGTACATTCCGGAAAAAGAAAAATGTAATTGCAAGGGCCACGTACCCAAACCACAGCAGATACGGTACGATAAACACCTCAATAAAAGGTATGTAGTCATCTATCGGCATATGAATTACATGGAAACGCCTGGTCACCGTTTGTTCCAGGTAAGCAAACCATGCCAGATAAATCAGCAGATATGATAAAATCCACCCATGCCGATAACGATAAAAAAAGTCTTTTACTGTCTCTTTCATTCAATCATCACCCTGAACCTTTTCATTTCCCTTCCTGTTTTGCGGTCAGACGAAAAACTTCTGCCGCTTTGGGTTATCTCACTGGATTATAGCACAGGAAATGGGGAGAAACAATGAATTTTTACCGAATTAAGAATTTCTTTATAACTTCCTGTCCTTTTTTCTCACAAATTTCCATATCGTAAATGAAGCAGAAGCCCAACAGCTTTCCCTGTCAGGCTTCTGCCATAAATATCTCAAATATTATATCAGGATTCTATATTCCCGGAAGCATATGCTCCACCAGAGCTGCCGAATGAACTGCCGCCGCTTTTTCAAAGGACGGATAATCCATTTCCGCGCTGTCATCCGCCTTATCTGAGATTGCCCGGATGATAACGAAAGGCACATGATTCAGATATGCGGCATGGGCGATGGATGCTCCCTCCATCTCCACACAGAATCCCTGGAAATTCTCTATAATCCTGTTCTTTACCTCTTTATCACTGATAAACTGGTCTCCGCTTACCACTCTTCCCTGATACACTTCAATATCCGGATTCACTTCCTTACAGCAGGACACTGCAAGCTGTACAAGCCTGTCATCCGCCGGAAAAGCCAGACAGCCCATCTGGGGAACCTCCCCCAGGGGATACCCGAACACCCGCACATCCACGTCATGGTGGAGGGCGTCTGTGGATACCACGATATCGCCGATATTGATTTCATTTTTCAGAGAGCCTGCCACTCCCGTATTGATAATATGGGTCACTTCAAAACAGTCGCATAAAATCTGGGTACAGAGGGCCGCGTTTACTTTGCCGATTCCGCTGCGTACAATCACAGTCTCTGTTCCGTTCAATGTCCCTTCCAAAAACTCCATGGAGGCCTTTTCCACCCTGCGGCGAATCTGCATGGCCCATTTCAGTGCTTCCACTTCCAGCTCCATGGCGCCGATAATTCCAACCTTTTTCATTCTGTTCTCCTGTCACCGGATCATGCCGGCCCTTTTGTCCGGCTCTCATCCGTTTCTATTCCATATCCTCTGTTTTCTCCGGATAAATCAGGTGCTTTTCATCTATTTTATAAAGTGTGTTCTCCAGATAACGGTTCGCCACATAATTGGTCATGGCAAGATTGTGATCCAGATAATTGCCGCAGTCCAACGCGCGGGCTCCCGGTATTTCTCCGCGGAAATCCCGGATAAATTCATACATTCCGGTGATTAATTTCACAATATCCCTGGACTCGTAATCCCCTGCCATCAGCAGATAGCAGCCGGTACGGCAGCCCATGGGCCCAAAATAGACGATTTTATCTTTATATTCCGGGTCATTGCGCAGATAAGTAGCTCCCAGATGTTCCAGGGTATGCATTTCCGCTGTGTTCATAACCGGCTCATCGTTCGGCGACGTCATACGCAAATCAAAAGTGGTCACCACTTCTTTTCCGATATGATCTTTGCGGGAAACATAAATTCCCGGCTCCAGCTTCACATGGTCTATGGTAAAGCTCGCAATTTTTTCCATTATCAGTTCTCCCTTCTTCGTGTGTGTTCTGTTACTGTTCCTTAAAAATTTCTTCTACCACCTGGAGAAGCTGCTCCAGATCCGTAATGGAAGGCACCTCCGCCTGGATAGTTCCATATCCGTTCTCCGCATGAATAAAAGGAATCTCCGCTTCTTCCGCCGCATAGTAGTCTCCCTGAACGTCTCCCACATAAACGGCTCTGTCCAGCTGGTTCCGCTCCACCACCATACGGATATTGCGGCCTTTCTCTCTTCCGGTTCTTCCAAAGCATTCAAAATCGTCAAAATAACTTTCCAGTTTGTGATATTCCAGAAATGCTTCTATATAGCCTGCCTGGCAGTTGCTCACAATACTCAGATGATAACCGCGGTCCCTCAGATTCTGAAGGGTATCTTCCAGCCCTTTCATCAGAATGCCTCCGTGACTTCTGATATGCTCATTCTCTTTCTTACAGCAGTACGCCAGCATTTCCCGCCGGTCTTTCATCTCAAATTCAGAAAAAAGAATATCCGAAATCTCATACATGCTCTTTCCCATAACTCCCTGGATCATCTCTGCTGTAATTGGTTTTTCTATGTCAAAATGTTCATCCAGCGCTGCCTGCCAGGATATTGCCACTTCCTCGGATGAATCCCACAGAGTGCCATCCAGATCAAATATAATCCCTTTTTTCATGATTCCTCCTTCTGTACCAACCATATGCTAATACATTTTTCCATGCAGAGACCCGAAAATCCTGTATGTTACGTCTGCCGGCCGCAACGCATGGTTTTCGGGTTCTTTATTCTCTTCGACTATTTGGTTTCTATTCTATCATGTTTTTCCTGCAAAGTCCATATAACATCCAAAAGGAAATAAAAATTTTAGCAACAGTTCAGCCATAGCCTGAATTATGGGCGAATCATGCTTGCATGAATGAGCACAGAATGCAGGCTATGAGCGGAACGCCCCTTAAGCCTCAGACAGGAGCTGCGTCAGCAGCGGTCAGCCTGCCCGGCAGGCGGTCTGTGGCCTGTTTAAAGGGGCGTGGGCGGAACTGTTGCGAAAGTTCAGCCATAGCCTGAATTATGGGCGAATCATGCCTGCATGAATGAGCACAGAATGCAGGCTATGTGCGGAACGCCCCTTAAGCCTCAGACAGGAGCTGCGTCAGCAGCGGTCAGCCTGCGTTGTTCCGCCCATTTAAAATCAGGGCCACAATCCCGCAGAGCAGCCCGCCTGTGGGCCAGACAATCCAGCAAATCCGCCAGAGGTCAAACACAAATCCTGTCACCAGAAATATGCCGGTGGCAAACAGCATAATACAGCCGCACCAGACGCCCACCCCCATATTTTTCCTTTTCTGTTCCGGACTGTTTTCCTTATTATAAGTATCCACTTCATACTTTTCTTTTCCCATCCCGGCATAGATAAGGACGCCGATTCCCAGAGCAGCCAGCAACAGGAAAATTCCCTGATAAAAATCTTCTTTCATCCCTGCCCGCAGAGGAAATTCATCTCCGTTCATGCCGACCAGCGCTCCAATCAGTATAAGGCCGATTCCTGTGGCAATCCGTCTGGGAAACTGCTGATCAGATTTTTCCTTTTCTGCCGGTGTGTAAAAATCCGGAATCACCGGATGATTTTTCCGGTAAATATCATGTTCCATTCCGGCCACCACAAGCACCAGAACCGACACCACTGCCATAGACATAAAAATCACATCTGACAATATTTCAGGGCTTTGAAACCCTTCCAGTATCTCGTAGACTGCCACCCCAAGAATCAGGAATGTGACGCCAAAGGTAATCTTTTTCCGCCTCTTTTCCATATGATTCTCATAGCCCTGACTGTCCGCCGTCTCCAGGAGCGCCGCCTCTTTTCTCAGCAGCGTATCCATATCACAGGAAAACAAATCGCACAGCTGAAGAATTTTCTCCATTTCCGGAAAAGAGGTTCCTGCCTCCCATTTGGATACGGTCTGTCTGGAAACATCAAGCTGTTCCGCCAGCTGCTCCTGCGTCAGATTTCTCTGCTTTCTGTAAAACTGTAAATTTTCTCCGAATACGTTCATATTATTTCACCTCTCTGTTTTGTTCCTTCTGCGCTTCCGGTGAATTTATCTTACCGTATTCTGCATGTAAAGTCTGCCGATTTCCTGTTGCGTTTGAAGATTTTGATGTAAAGTTGCGGTTGCATTGGCGTTTTTACGGGGAAAATCAGCTTTCAGACCCTTCCGGCTGCTGTACGGACAATGCCAGTTCTTCTAACTGCTTCTCCTCCACGGTACCCGGCGCTTCGGTCATCAGGCAGGAAGCATCCTTTACCTTGGGGAAGGCAATCACATCCCGGAGAGAGTCGCACTGTACCATCAGCATAATCATCCGGTCCAGTCCAAAAGCAAGGCCTGCGTGGGGCGGAACTCCGTACTTAAAGGCATTTAACAGAAATCCGAACTGCTCATAGGCGCGCTCTTTGGTAAAGCCCAGCACTTCCAGCATTTTTTCCTGAATATCGTCCTGATGGATACGGACAGAACCGCCGCCCAGTTCTGTGCCGTTTAACACAATATCATAGGCTTTGGCCCGCACAGCTCCCGGATCTGAGTCAATCAGATGCCAGTCTTCTTCCATGGGCATGGTGAAGGGATGATGAGCCGCCATAAAACGGTCTTCTTCCTCGGACCACTCCAGCAGCGGGAATTCCGTCACCCACAGGAAATTGTACTGGTTTTTGTCAATAAGTCCCAGTTCTTTCCCCATTTCCAGGCGGATTGCTCCCAGCACATTCCAGACAATTTTATTTTTATCTGCTGCGAATACCAGCAGATCGCCCGGCTCTCCTTCCATTTTCTCCACCAGGGCCTTTAATACGGGCTCCTCCATAAATTTGGCAAAGGAAGATTTGTATGTCCCGTCTTCATTGACAGAAAGATATGCAAGTCCCTTCGCACCGCAGCCTTTGGCAAATTCCACCAGCTTGTCTATCTTCTTCCGGGGCATGGCTCCCTGGCCCTTCACATTCAGGCCCCGGACGGAACCGCCGTTCTCCAGCGCTCCGGTAAATACGCCGAATCCGCAGCCTGCCACCACCTCTGACACGTTCACCAGTTCCATACCGAATCTGGTGTCCGGCTTATCGCTTCCATACCGGTCCATGGCCTCCTGCCAGGTCATCCTTGGAAGAGGCAGGGACACATCCACGCCGACTGCCTCCTGAAAGACATATTTCAGAAGACGCTCATTTACTTCCAGTACGTCGTCCACATCCACAAAAGACATTTCCATATCCACCTGGGTAAATTCCGGCTGGCGGTCCGCACGCAGATCCTCATCCCGGAAACATCTGGCAATCTGGAAATACCGGTCATATCCGGAGCACATCAAAAGCTGTTTAAACAACTGGGGAGACTGAGGCAGTGCGTAGAACGTCCCAGGATGCACCCGGCTGGGCACCAGATAATCCCTGGCTCCTTCCGGCGTGGATTTTGTCAGGATGGGCGTCTCCATCTCCAGAAATCCTTCCTGTGCCAGAAAATTACGCAACAGCATGGACACTTTGCTTTTCATCATCATATTGCGCTGAATATCCGGCCTGCGCAAATCCAGATAGCGGTAGCGCAGACGGAGGTCTTCCTTTGTCTGGGAGTCTTCCTCAATGGGGAAGGGCGGCGTCTCAGACTCTGAAAGAATCCGGATATCTTCCGCAATTACTTCAATATCCCCGGTTTTCAGATTCTCATTGACTGCTGCCGCACGTTTTTCCACTGTTCCTGTCACAGCCACCACATACTCGCTCCGCAGCGTTCCCGCTCTGGCAAATCCCTCGCTGCCCACTTTGGGCTCGTCAAATACAATCTGGAGCAGTCCGGTGCGGTCCCTTAAATCTATAAATATCAGGCTTCCCAGGTTTCTCCGTTTCTGTACCCATCCCATCACGGTCACCTGCCGGCCGATATCGCTGTCGGAAATCTCCGTACATCTGTGGCTTCTGTGTAATCCCTTCATTGATTCTGCCATAATTCTTCCTCCTGAAATTAATTCCTGATTTCACTTTCATTCTGTCTGCTTTTTACAACAGGGTATTCATCCTGTTTCTTATTTTTATCCTCAGTCCCTGTTAAAAAACTCTTTTATTTCCGTATAGCCTTCCGCTGTCAGTTTTTCCTTCTGGAATTTTTTATTTTTATTCATGCGTGCTACCAGTACCTGCTTCCCTGCCCTGCGTTCTTCCTGGGCCTGGGCCGTCACCTGGGCCAGTTTATCTCCCGGATAATTTTTTTCAATCAGATATGCAATTTTTTTCGACTGTCCCGGTACCTGAAAACCGCTTTCCAGCAGCAGCAGGATAATCCGCTCAAAGCCGATGGAAAATCCGCAGGCCGGCACGTCATTTCCGGTAAATTTTCCAATCATTTTATCATAGCGCCCGCCTCCGCCGCAGCTTCCGCCGAATTCCGGCATGGCGATTTCAAAAATAGTTCCCGTATAGTAGGACATACCCCGCACCAGCGTGGGGTCAAAGACCAGTTCAAATTCCGCCTCTTTTGTCTCGTTTACACAGGCCGCAATTTCTTTTAAACTGTCCGCCACTTCCTGTTCCAGATAATCGCCCAGCCGCTCTGACAGCCAGGAAACGCCCTGAGCCACATCTTCTTTTCCCTGCATGTTCTGAAACAAATCCAGATATTTCTCAATGGACGCTTTTTCAAATCCGTTTTTCTCCAGTTCCCGGGCCACCCCTTCCAGGCCAATCTTGTCCATTTTGTCCAGAATAATGAATACCGTGTCGTAAGAATCCTCGGAAAATCCGCTGTAAGCCGCCATAGCTTTCAAAATTCGCCTTTCATTGATACGAATCTGGAAATTTTTGAAGCCTAACCTGCCAAGTGTGGTTGTGGTTGCAAGAATCAGTTCAATTTCTGCAAGATTACCTGCTTCTCCCAGAATATCAATGTCACACTGCATGAACTGGCGGTATCTTCCCCGCTGGGGACGGTCCGCCCGCCACACATTTCCCATCTGCAATGCTTTGAAGGGAGCCGGCAGGTTATTGACATTATTGGAATAGAACCTTGCCAGCGGCACCGTCAGATCATAACGCATTCCGAAATCCACCACATCATTTTCTTCTCTTGCAGTTTCCAGATTCAGCTTTTCCCCCCGTTTCAGTACTTTAAAGATGAGCTTCTCATTTTCGCCTCCCTGTTTGCTGCTGAGATTCCCGATGTTTTCCATACAGGGGGTCTCAATGGGGGTAAATCCAAAGCTCCGGTAAGTTTCTTTGATTACGTTCATCACATAATCCCGGATTTCCATTTCCTCCGGTAAAATATCTTTCATGCCGTTTACAGGCTTTTTTGCCAGTGCCATTCTGTTTCCTCCTTCAGTCCTGCTTCTGTATTATATCAGTATTTAATAGTGAATGATTCCATGCAGCCTTCTGTCATCCTTCCAGCAGCTTCCGCTTCCGTTCCGTCATTTCTCCGATTCTTTCCATATACTGAGCCACATCTTTTACATTCTCGCACCGCTCAATCCGTCCGTCGCTGCAAAGGCGCTTTGAAATGCTGCCGGCTCCCAGAGCCAGTATATCCTGTTTCTCCTCCATCATCAGAATATTATAGAGCCCGGCTTTTCCCTCCCTGGCATATCCTACGTTTTCAAAATTCCCGGCCATATTTTTCTGCCGGTACAGATAATAGGGCGACAGACCCATCTTTCCGGCATATGAGGCGGTCATCTCAATGATTTCCCGGCTGTTGGTCATCTCCATATCCCGGTATTCCTCAGAAAACATCTTCATCCTTGCGGCCCGCTTGATGGCAAGGGAATGGATGGTCAGATTGTCCGGGGCCAGCTCCTGAATCTGCTCCAGAGTATTTCTCACATCTTCCATGGTTTCTCCGGGCAGCCCCAGAATCAAATCCATATTGATGTTGTCAAACCCCATCTCTCTGGCCAGATAAAAACTCTCCAGCGTCTGCTCCGCAGTATGGCGGCGGCCAATCAAATCCAGCGTTTCCTGCTTCATAGTCTGGGGATTGATGGAAATTCTGGAAATTCCATGTTCCCGCAATACCTGCAGCTTCTCTCTCGTAACGCTGTCCGGTCTTCCCGCTTCCACCGTATATTCCAGCAAATTTGAAAAATCAAAGCAGGATTTTATTTTTGTCAGCAATCTGTCCAGCTGACGGGGCGCCAGTGTGGTGGGGGTTCCCCCTCCAATGTAAATGGAATTTAATTTCCTGCGGCTGCAAACCGCGGCGATAAAATCAATTTCCTGCTCCAGCGCATCCAGATACTCGTCCACCCGCCCCTGCCACTTTCCGATGGGCGAAGAGGAAAAGGAACAGTAGGAACAGATACTGGGACAGAATGGAATACCCACATAAAGGCTGTAGCCGTCCTGGTAATCAATCTGCTTCAGAAGCTCCAGTTCCCGTTTCGCAATCTCAATACTCAGGCTTATTTTCTGCTCCGACGCAAAATAAGTGTCCGCCATGTAAGTTCGGATTTCTTCTTCCCCTTTTCCCTGCTCCAGCATGGACATGGCAATTTTCACAGGCCGAATCCCCGTAAGGCTGCCCCAGGGCAGGGTACGTCCGGTATATTCCGACAACATTTGATAGAGGGTCTGTTTTAACCTGTCTTTTGTCATTTTCCGGTCTGAGAAATCTGTCTCCACCTGTTTTGACACTGCCAGGCGGTAACCGCCCCCCTGATAGTCCAGTCCTGATTTTTCACCGGAAACGGCTTCTGGCTCCTCCGGCGGAAGATACAGGGACAGTGCCATGACTCCTGCCGGGAAGTACCGTGCTTCCTCTTTACCCTCTCCATAAACAATTTCCATATGGAACAGGGGCGTCTGCTCCCGCTCCAGTCTGCCGATTTTCTCCGAATCGGCAAATACCTTTACTTCTTCCCCCGGAAAAAATGCTTTCACCAGAGAATGTATATCGTATTCAAATTCTGTCTTATTCAAACATACGGTTATCATAGGATACTCTTTCTATAAATAAGGATTATGGGCCCGCTCTGCGCCTATGGTTGTCAAATCCATATGGCCCGGATAAACTTTCACATCATCCGGGAGAACCATGAGCTTTTCTTTTATGGAACGTACAATCCCCGACATGCTTCCTCCCGGAAAATCTGTTCTTCCCACAGACTGGCAGAACAGAGTATCTCCGCTGAACAGAGCTTTTTCCTTTTCCAGATAATAGCAGCAGCCTCCTGCCGTATGTCCCGGCGTATGCAGAACCTTTAATTCCATACCGGCCAGATTCAATACTTCTTTGTCCTTCACATACACATCCGCATGATACACATCTCTGCTGCCAATCATCAGAGAAACATTTTTGCCGGGATCCTCCAGAGTATCTTTTTCCGCCTCATGGGCATATATTTTAATCCCAAACATCTCTGCCAGTTCCTCTGCCGCCATGGCGTGGTCAAAATGCCCGTGGGTGAGAAGCACTGCTTTCGGCTCCAGTTTTTCCCGCCGAATACGGTCGGCCAGCATCTCAGCAGAATCTCCGGGATCTGCAATCAGCATTTCTTTCGTTTCATTATTAATAATGAAATAACAGTTGGTTGCCACCTGTCCTACACAAAACTGCTCAATTTTCATGATTTGCACCAAGTCTCAGGTGAAAATGCCTGCACTTTCATTTGAGACGCAAACACAAAGGGTGAGAAATGTGTGTTTGCATTTTACCCTTTCTTCTGTTTTTCTTTCACCCTTTTCCTTTCCTGCAGAAAAATAACAGTTATTTTATTATAACTCTTACTGTAAAAATTGACCAGATATTTTTTATATTATCTTCAATCCGTAACAGTTCAGCCATAGCCTGTATTGTGTGCGAATCGTGCTGGCATGTATGAGCACAAAATACAGGGATTCCAGGCAAAAAGTCATATTGCATTTTACCGGAAAAGCCTATAAAATATACACAGGCATAGAAAATTAGTACTATATGCCGGAATAAATTACAGGAGTTGAGCAAAATGAACCGAACAGGTAAAAAAACGCGTCATCTCGGACGCAAAGTAGGCAGCTTAACATTGTTTCTGCTGGTTGTCAGCATTGCCATAACTGTCCGCCTGTGCCTTTACATGTTCTACGAACAGACAATGGACATGCTGGAAAACCGCTGTGTCAACGGTACAAATATGCTGGCTTACCAGATGGAGCACTATGAAATCAGTGACATGAACCAGCTGCTGGATGATTTAAAAGAACAGATGGGCTGTGAATTTACCGTTTTTGCAGGCGATGAGCGGGCCTATACCACTATTCAGCAAAACGGGGCTCGTGCAACGGGCACAAAACTGTCTGCTGAGCTCTCGGACATTGTGCTGAAACAGGGAAAATCCTATGTGGGGCGGGCAAAAATTCTGGAAGAAGATCATCTCTGCTCTTATGTCCCCGTCAAAGATTCCGACGGTAATATCACCGGTCTGATTTTCGCCGGAATTTCCATGGAAACCCTTTTCCGGCAGCTTAACCTTACCGTTATTCTTGCATGTGCAACAGGTGCGCTGCTTATCTTTGCCAGCATTTTAGTTATGGCTGCTTTTATCCGGCATTCTGTTTCCCGGCCTCTTGCCAGCCTTACCCGTCTGGCAGTCACCATGGAAGAAGGCAACCTGGGCCTTGAAACAGGCGAAACGCTGACGGTCAATATTCATTCTAACGATGAAATCGGCCTTCTGGCAGAAATTTTTGAGAAGACTATTCTCCGGCTGCGGGGATATATCGGAGAAATTTCCGCCATACTGGAAGCGGTGTCCAACGGAAATCTGGAAGCGGAGACCACCCAGGATTATGTGGGAGACTTCACCTCCATAAAGACTTCTCTGGATACCATTCTGGAAAAGCTGAATGACACCATGGCTCAGATTATGCAGAGTTCCGCTCAGGTTTCCAGCGGCTCCAGACAAATGTCCATAGGTTCTCAGGCTCTGAGTCAGGGAGCTGTGGAACAGTCCGGCGCCGTGGAAGAACTGGAGGGAACCATCCAGACCATTGCACAGCAGGTACAGCAGACGGCCGAACGGGCAGAACAGGCCAGCCATAAAGTGGAAGAAGTCAGCGAACATCTTTCAGAAAGTAACCAGAAAATGCAGGAAATGATAAATGCCATGGAAGAAATCAACGAAAGTTCCAGCGAAATAGGCAAAATCATCAAGACTATTGAATCCATTGCACAGCAGACCAATATCCTTGCCCTGAATTCTTCTGTAGAGGCAGCCCGTGCCGGGGAGGCCGGAAAAGGATTTGCTGTGGTTGCCAGAGAAGTACAGGAACTGGCCGGAAAGAGCACAGAAGCCTCAAAATCTACCGGTAATCTGGTAGAACGCTCTATTACAGCCGTGGGATATGGCACCAGGATTGCGAATGAAACCGCTGACCGTCTGGCTTCTGTGGTAGAGGGAACCGTTGAAGTTGTGGAAACCACCAACTGGATTGCAGACGCTGCCCGCACGCAGGCAGAAGCTGTGGCACAGATTCAGAACCGTATGATGCAGATTTCCGACGTGGTACAGACCAATTCCGCCACTGCGCAGGAAAGCGCCGCCACCAGCCAGGAACTCAGTTCTCAGGCCGGACTTCTGAAAAATCTCATGGAAAAATTTCATCTGAAACAATTCTGACCGGTGTTTTCCGGATATACATACGTAAATCAAAATGTGCAATTCCTCCTCTCAGCATTGAAAGAGGGATTGCACATTCTGACGCGCCGGGCACAATTGCAAAGCCGTATTCATCCTTTAACCTCTGGTCCTTTCAATATCAATGACACTTTCCACCTGACGGATTTTATCAATCATGCTGCTCAGTTCTTCCTTTCCTTTCGTCTCAAAGGACAGGGTGATGGTGGCCACCCCCTGCTTACTGGTGTTGGAATGAATGGCATTGATGTCAATCTGGCGCTCGGTCAGAATTTTCGTAATATCCACCAGCAGTCCGGTGCGGTTATTGCCGTATATTTTGATTTCCGCCATATACCGGCCGCTCTCCCCTTCCTCTGCCTGCCATTCCGCATCCAGAAGACGCGCCCGTTCCATCTCGGAAAGATTGATAATATTAATGCAGTCCGTACGATGAATGGAAATACCCCTTCCTCTGGTAACAAATCCCACAATTTCATCTCCCGGTACCGGTGCGCAGCAGCGGGAAAACCGTACTGCCACGTCATTAATGCCTCTGACCACAATTCCGCTTCCGGAACGCCTTTTTCCATGCTTCTCTTTACTGCTGCTTCCGTTGGAGGCGGCATTTCCCATCCCCTCATTGGCCACATTGCGCAGGATATCTTCATCGGTAAGCACCGCTTTGTGGTCTTTTTTGTAATATTCCTGCATTTTATTGATAATCTGACCTTCTTTCAGGCCGCCGTGCCCCACTGCCGCCAGCACGGATTCCCAGTCCCGGAATCCATATTTCCGCATAATACGGGCCTGACAGGAAGTCTGATTCAGTTCCGGCCAGTTAATGCTTTTCGTTTTACAGTACTGGGCCAGAAGTTCTTTTCCTCTGGAAATATTTTCCTCTTTGAACTCACTGCGGAACCACTGATTGATTTTATTTTTCGCCTGGGTACTCTTAACCACATTCAGCCAGTCCCGGCTTGGACCTTTGGAATTCTGAGAAGTGAGCACCTCTATTCTGTCCCCGTTCTGAATCACATAATCAATATTCACCAGTTTCCCATTTGCCCTGGCGCCAATCATTTTATTTCCCACAGCAGAATGGATGCTGTAGGCAAAGTCTATGGGAGTAGAACCGTTGGGCAGGTTTTTCACATCCCCGGAAGGAGTAAAACAGAATACCGTGTCGGAAAACAAATCCAGATCGCTTTTCAGCAGGCTCATAAATTCCCGGTTGTCGGACATGTCTTTCTGCCACTCCAGAATCTGCCGGAGCCAGCTTAGTTTCTCCTCTTCCTGATTTTTCTCCGTCACTTTATTTCCATTGGAAACTTCCTTGTATTTCCAGTGGGCGGCAATACCGAATTCCGCCGTCCGGTGCATTTCCAGAGTACGAATCTGGATTTCAAAGGGCTGGCCGGTGGGGCCGATTAATGTGGTGTGCAGGGACTGATACATATTGGGCTTTGGCATGGCAATGTAATCCTTGAACCGCCCCGGAATGGGCTTATACAGTTCGTGAATTACGCCCAGAGCCGCGTAACAGTCCTTCACGGAATTTACAATAATGCGGATGGCAAACAGGTCGTAAATCTGGTCCAGCGTTTTATCCTGATTCACCATCTTCTTATAGATACTGAAAAAATGTTTTGCCCGTCCGTCGATGGAAGCCTCAATCCCGGCGCCTTTTATATGGCTCTTCACTTCCTCCACCAGCTGAGATACATATTCTTCCCGCACGCTTTTGCGGACCGCCACTTTTTCCACCAGATCATAATAGGCTTCCGGTTCCAGATATTTCAGTGACAAATCATCCAGCTCGATTTTTATCTTGGAAATGCCCAGACGCTGGGCAATGGGAGCGTAGATGTCCATGGTTTCCCGCGCCTTTTCTTTCTGTTTTTCCGGCTTCATATACTTCAAAGTACGCATATTGTGCAGCCGGTCAGCCAGCTTAATCAGGATAACCCGGATATCCTTTGCCATGGCCAGAAACATTTTGCGCAGATTTTCCGCCTGCACCTCCACCTTGTCAGCGTCATAGGACAACTGTCCCAGTTTGGTAACGCCGTCCACCAGCAGGGCTACTTCCTCGCTGAATTCCTGCGCAATCTCTTCTTCGGTCATTACCGTGTCTTCTACTACATCATGGAGAATTCCTGCAACAATGGTTTCCTTATCCAGCTCCAGCTCCGCAAGAATAATGGCCACACACAGAGGATGGATAATATAGGCCTCCCCTGATTTGCGCACCTGTCCCGTATGAGCCTCGTCTGCAATCTTATATGCTTTTTCAATCAACGAAATATCCGCGGAGGGATGATACCGCCTCACGCTGGTAATCAGTTCTTCATACAGACTTTCCGGACTTACAAATTCTTTGGTGGGTTTGATATGATCGTCCGTATGCATGGCCAGTTCTTCCTGTTCGTTCAGTTGAATCATTTTCATATCTTCCATATGCACTACTCCATCCTGCAGGTTCTCTCTTCTTCCATCATTTATCTGACTTTTATCTGTCATGTATTCGAAAATATTTCCTGTTTTCCTTCGTTAGCTTATCTGAATCTGCTTTTCATACGCAGACTCAGGAAAATACAGGTATTTTCCTTCGTTAAGCTATCAGTCCTTTTGGGACTGATAGCTTACATTATAAATAATTTTGTCTGAAAATGCAACGTTTTCGTGTACCTTTGCATGTTCTTTCCCTGAATTTCCACTTCTTCCTCCCAGGAAAAGCCAAGTTTTTCTGCCAGATGAATGGAAATTTTATTTTCTTTTTCAATCAGACAGTGAATTTTCTCAAATTCTGTCCCTTCCTGGGCATACTGCAGAATTCCCTCACAGAGTTCTGTGGCATATCCCTGGTTCTGAAAAGGTTTTCCTATGACATATCCCAGCTCCAGCGCCGGTTTTCCGTGAATCTCCCGATTATTCAGACCTGCCCTGCCAATGATGGCTCCGGTGGATTTTTCCACTGCAGTCCAGGTACCGTATCCGTAGAACAGGTACATATTCTGAATATACGCTCTGGTATATTCTTCCTCTTTTTTCCTGTCTTCATACAATCCGTCTATATAATCTGTAATACCGTCGCCCTGATACAGCTCGTAGAGTTCCTCCAGATCCTCCGGCACGATTTCCCGCAGAACGCACCGCTCTGTTTCAATTACCGTCCAGGGCAGCCCGTGTTTCCTCTGATACATCCGTTCCAGAAAATAAAAATCCACTTCCTCAAATCCCTCTATCAGAATCAGGGGCCCGGAAAGGCTCTGGCCCGGCAGCAGAGGATTGCGGTAACCCACCGCAGCAATTTCCAGTTCCTCTGCCAGGGCAAGGGTCCTGTCGGAAGCCCCCAGCAGCAGGCATTCCTCCGGTGCAAGTCTGTGCAGCTCCAGTACCGCCCGGAGCTTTTCTCCGGTATCTGCCTGAAACATATCCAGATTAATAATCTGCACTCCGTAACGGTAAATACCGTCTAAAAGCTCTGTCAGTCCATCCTCCATCACAAAGCGCTCCGAATCTTCCGGTGTGGCCCTGTTCATTTCCTCCAAAGACAGAATCAGTCCCCGCAATGCCATAATTCCCTCCTGTTCGGTATATCCTGTTATATGTTTTCTTTTCCCATTATGACACTGAAAACAGAAAAAAACAAGAAAGAATCTTCCCTGGAAAATGCAAACCCAAACATGTTATAATGATAAAAATTATAATCCATATCACCCGGAAAGGAATTTCAAAATGAAACCAGCCCGTATTATTTTCATCAAAGGCCCCATAGAAACACTGACTTTCTTCTCCCTGCAGATTGCAGAAGCCCTGGAAGAACAGGGACTGGAAACCTGGTTCTGGGATATGAAGTCCCCCCTTGACAGCCGGGAAACCTTTCTGACATTCCATGATTTTGAGCACACAGTACTTCTTACTTTCAATTTTATCGGACTGAACGGAGAATCACAGTTCCAGTCAGAGCCCCGCGCCACTCTCTGGGAACAGTATCATATCAGAATCTGCTGCATTATGGTAGATCACCCCATGTATTATTTCCGGCAGCTTTCCGCCCGTCACAGTTCGCTCACCCTGTTCTGTATCGATTGGGACCATCAGGCCTTTACGGAACATTTTTATCCGGAATACGGCAGAGTCCATTTTCTGCCTCTGGCCGGCACCATGCTCCCGGAACCGAGGATACCATATTCGGAACGTGAAACAGACGTAATCTTTGCAGGAAACTATGCGGCTCCGGAAAACCTGACCCGCCATATCAGGCATATGGATGAGGAAAGCCGGGAATTTTATTTTGGTTTGATTCAGGAATTTCTCTCCCGGCCTGACCAGCCCCTGGAGCAGGTACTGATACGCCGTCTGAAAGAAGAATTTCCTCAGATTACCAGAGAAGAAACCCTCTCCTGTCTCCATAACATGACATTTATTGATTTATATGTGCGCTCCTGGTTCCGCAGAAACATTATCCTGTCTCTGGCAGAGGAGGGTATTCCTGTTCTGGTTCTGGGAAAGGACTGGGAGTTGTCCGGGTGCAGCCGCCCCAAAAATCTGCTTCTGGCAGGCCAGCAGGATTCCCGCACCTGCCTTTCCCGGATGAGACATGCAAAGATTTCTGTCAATATTATGCCCTGGTTTAAAAAGGGAGCCCACGACAGGATTTTTAATTCCATGCTTCAGGGCTGTGCTGTAGTAACAGATTATTCAGATTACCTGCGAGAAATCCTGAAGGAAGGGCAGGATTCCATGGAATTCACACTGGAACAGTATCAGGAAATCGGCGGGAAAGTCCGCTGGCTTCTCAGTCATCCCCAGGAAGCGGAAGCCATGGCGGAAGAAGGATACCGGAACGCTTCCCGGCAGCATACCTGGAAAAACCGCGCCTGTACCCTGCTGGAAATTATTTCTCATAGCAACGAATGATGACAGAAAAATGACGGACAGCTTTACAGCCCCGTAATTTTTCAATTCATGGACACTTTATATTCCTCGCCCCAGTTCCACATAGCGTCAAGGACAGGTTTCAGACTTTGCCCTAATTCTGTCAGCGAGTATTCCACTCTTGGCGGCACTTCCGCATAGACTTTACGATTGACAAGACCGTTTTCTTCCATATCACGAAGCTGGGCAGTCAGCACCTTTTGAGATACGCTGCCTATGGACTTCTTTAATTCTCCAAAGCGTTTTGTACCAGGAAGCAAGTCACGCAAAATCAATACTTTCCATTTATCGCCAATTAAAGTTAAGGTCGTTTCCACAGGACAGGCAGGTAATTCCTTTGCTGATTTTCGTTCGCTCATTATACCATCTCCTTACAATAGTTTCTGTCAGAAACTTTGTATAAAATTTTACCATACTCCCTCAAAATAATCAAGATTTCAAATCTATAGTATCTTTTTGGTAACTATGCCACAATAAAGTGCTTACTTTACACCTGAAACTGCCATTCGTATAATATAGTCAGAAGCTACGGAGAGCGGCCGCTGCGAAGCTCGAAAATAACCAATCACAGAATCTGGAGGTCATCATTATGAACAAGAACACATTTACTACTGTAAAACTGGCAAAAGGTGAAATGAATATTTACGATTTCGGCGGCATTAAGCTGCACGCGTACAAAACCAACGATTTTATCGACGATGAGGTTTTTATCATTGAGAAAAATGGCAAAGCCGTCATTATTGAATCCCCCTGCTTTTTTGATAATATAAAAGAACTTACGGAATATCTGAACGATGTTGAGGTCGAAGGTGTACTGATTGCCTGGCACGGCGCAGGAGCTGCTTTCCTGCCGAATGTCCCGAAATATGCAACACAAAACGCCGTAGACTATTCTGAAAATGGCGGAGGAAAGGCATTGGTGGATAATTTCACAAGCACATTCGGAGAAATTTTCGACAGTTCAATTCACAGGATTACCAATATCATCAAAGAGGGCAGGGTTACAATCGGCGGTATGGATTTTGAAATCAAACAGACCCCAGAGGCATTCGACATTGTGATTTCTGAAATCAACGCTGTTTACACTCATATGCTCGGACACGACTGCCACTCGGCGTGTCCTTTGTTGGCCTTAACTATATTTATTTAAGTTTCATGCGAATACACACCGTTTTTTTACTTCAATTACATCATTTATTCTGGCTTACTGATTTTCTGTTGCCAAAATGTTGCCGTCCAAATGTATTTACGCTGTTTGTTCCACACAGTATCCGTAAATTAACTCATCTAATTCCTCATCCTCCATAGACCCTCCATTCTCTGCATAAAAACGAGGCAGTTTTTGATGATACTCATTCAAGGCATCATTATCCTTTTTGGTATAAGAAACAGATTCATCATATTGCCAATGCTCTCCCGAAAATCTTTTCGCCTTTACTATCTCTTTTTTCGGAATAGGTTTATTCCCATCCATATACCCACCTTCTTCACGAATACGTTCAAGAATAATTCTATTAAAATACTGATTTGTACTAAACAGATATTTTTTTCTGACAATATGTTTGGGCACAACAAGCAATTCCTGACTATTGATACAATATGATGCACTTTCTATTTTTTTCCAACACAACTCTTTCATATCCCATGCCCAAAACTGCAAAATCCCGTTACTTCCCACACCATATTTCTTCATCTGCTTCAGTGTAAACTTATTCAACTGCTCATGAAGAATATTTGTAAGTAAGTCTGACAAACCATCCTCTGCAAAATCTGGAATCAACAATGGTAGATCTTCCACTCTTTTCATCGTAGAGATTGCTGGAAGAAGTTTTTCTAAAGGAGCAAATATTTCAAGTAAGCCATTTACCGTGTTCCCTTTTCCATTATTACCACGACCATAGCCAAGCCGAGTTCCATTCTGCTCCCCACCATGTGATAGCAACTCCCTCTTTCTGCCTATATCTTCATCTCTATACGCTTTGTAAAATTCATCGAAAAATGACTGAATCACCATATACGCTTCTTGGCACCATTCATCATCTGCTATTTCAATAAGCAACGGATCTATAAACAACAAATTATCATCATTGACAGCAACATCTACAAAATCATAACACAGATGCCCTTTTACTCCCTTATTCCAATATTCTGATACATAATGTTTCTTCATAAACTTAGTACATCCTTTCTTCTCAATGGAAAATTTTTATTTTTTAGATTTCATTTTTGGGTACAAAAAATACACCCTGCACCATTTTTTACTTGAAATCTGTCAAGGATGTGCTATACTATTCTTGCAGTGAATGTGTATAACACATTGACAGAGGCGCATCAAAGCTATTGCCGTAGCTAATGATGTGCTTTTTGTTTTACGATAATTCTTTTAATAATCTTCATCCACCTCCTTATTTTCCCCGTTCTCAAGCGCATCCAATACAGAAATATACAAAATCCTATCTTCCGTATCAAACTTAGCAACATAACGAATCGCTGGACTAAATTTCAACCCGGTTAAAGTTGACAGATATTTCACAAAATCTTTACATCCGATTCTTATCCAACCGTTCTTCATTCTGCTGTAAAATTTATATGATTTTACATTTTCAGTGCCGTCATATTGCTTTACGCCAATGGTCATCGTCTTTTCATCAAATCCCACAACCACTTCTTCGGGATTTCCGAGAAGCGATATAGAAGGCAAATTAAATCCAAGTGCCAATTCACTAATTGTAATATATGGCGCACCAGCCGCAACGCAATTCCAATCGAAATTGAATTTCATAAATCCACCTCCTTCGTACTCAATAATCTCTGACAAATCAAATTATATAGTAAACGCATCATGATGTCAACATGGTTATTGCAAAGAAACAACAAAAAACATTTTTTTACACTACGTTTAGAACTACATCAAAACGCAAACTTTAAACACTTAGAAATCCAACAAAAAAGAAACTCCTATGCTATTCAAATTAGGATAGAAGTTTCTTTTCGATTACAAATACAAATCAAACCCTCAATACCGAACATTTTGAGGTATATATCTTTCTTTTTATTCCCATTTTTTATATGCAAATAATTTTTCATTCAAATTAACTTGATGTTTCCAAAGTTTCCGAAACACAACAGGCACATCCACCTATTTCAGAATCTCCAAAGCCATTTCTTTTGCTTTATTTCCAGAAACCTGCTCTCTCTGTTCACTATCATTTAAGTATATAGCAAAGTATTTCCGTTCTTCATTTGATTCAGAAAAGCCAACGAACCATGCTTCTCCATTCCCACTCCCTGTTTTTCCATAAATTTTCTGTGTATCGCTTTGATCTACTAACATTATTCTTTTTAAAATTTCTATATTATCGCTTTCATAATCGCTTTTTCCTTCAAATATCCTTTGTAAAACTTCCACCTGCTCCAATGGCGAAATTTTTAACGAAGAATCCAACCAAAACCCATTCAGCATTTCCATAGGATTAATATTGCTACCATTCCACTCCGAAATATCGCAATTCCCATACTGTAATCCATTTAATTCTTCCTGTATTTTATCTTTGCCAACAGAATCTATTACTTTTCGAAAATACCATATACATGATTTTTGGAATGCTTCTTCTAAGGTTAAATCCCCATTCCAGTCTAAATTTCCATAGTTTGTCCCGTCATATCCCATTGTGGATGCTTCGTCAACAATAACACCATTTTGTAATCCTGATAAAGCTGAAATAATCTTAAAAGTAGAATAAGGTGATTCTTCTTGCCTGCACATATCTTCATTAAAAAATGAATATTCCTCTTGTACTGGCGAATAAATCACCGCACAGCCACTAATATCCTGAAATGCTTCGCTTAAATCAATCGTCTTTTCACTTACTTCTTGTTGTACTTCGTTCTGTTCTGTTTCCTCTCCAGCAACTTTTTCAAAGCTTACGCTACCTTTTGTTTTTTCCCCTGTAACTGTAATCTTATATGTTCCGCTCTCTTGAATTTCAATGTCAAAACTTTCAGAGGCTACCATATTATCGCTTTCATAAATTGGTGTATCACTATCTTTTTGAATCTTTATTGACAGTTTCCCACTGTCAACTACTACTTTCGCCCGAATGGTATCTCCTGCGTCCAACAATAATGATTGTCCATCCGTAGTATTAAAAATTTTGTACTCCATAACAAATTGACTATCATTCCCTATTCTGTTGCCGTCAAATGATGATTTTCCACATCCACTCAATGAAAATACAATAATAAAAATGCCAATTATACCTAAAAACTTTTTCATGTTGTCCTCCTATTTTAATCCGTAACGTAGCTGTTTTAATTATATCTCTCTGTTATTTCACTGTAAAGCAAAACTATCAAATCCCCACCAGCCAGTCAACAGTAAACTGAACAGCTACGCCGTTCTTGACTAAAACTGGCGGAGATTCGGTTCATGGCGCTAAGAGGGCTTTAAGCCCCTCCTCATGTCAGCGGACTTCTCGATTGTGTTTTCTCCTTACATCCTTTTTCTGCTCGGCTTCTATCCGTTCCTGCTGCTTTGCTCGGTTAATCACAGCGTTTATCTGTTCAGAGCCGACCACCGCCTTTACACGCCCAAAATCTGCCGCCACTATGCGCAATTCTCGGTTTTCCTCCAAGACTTCTTCCAGCCTGTTTGTCAGTCGCTCGTTTCCGCTCCGTTCCCTATTGTAAGCCGCTTGCAGCTTTGTAAACTTATTTGGAATATCCAGATACGCCGAATAAACAGAGCGCATTACTTGTACGATTTTCTTTATTAGCGGCTTTGCCTTCTTCTCCCGATACGACTTTGCAGATTCCATAACCGCTGCTTCTGGAAGCGTTTGCTCCGGGTCTGCAGAAAAATCTGCCGCCAGCTTCTCCATATTCTTTACCATAGGAGCAAGTTCATTCATGCGCTTCTGATATTTATCCACCTGTTTCTGCGCTTTCTCTGCTTCTTGCCGGGACTCCTGTAAATCTTCCCGCAAGAAATGAATCTCATCATCAACCTGCAACAACTGTTCATGCAAATCTTCGTTAATTTCTTGAAAAGTGGCATTTTCTTCTTGTAATTCTGCTTTCTTCGCTTCCAACTCTGCTACTTCTTTTGCCCGCTCCTTTTTCTCAAAATCCAGAACAGATAAATGCTTTTCATGTGTACCTTTTTTCTCCCATTCAAGCCCCTGTTCCAGCATGATAGCGGCAAGCTGTTCTTTCTCATAAGCCACCCACTGATTTAATTCCGTTTCCCGTCTTGTTCCGCCTTTAAATCCGAGAGCAGATAACGCCTGTTTCAAGGAAACTCTTGTATCAAGCCCCCGCTTGCTTCCTGTCGTGTAAGGGATAAAATCAATATGGAGATGTGGAGTAGCTTCGTCCATGTGGAGATAAGCACTGAATACTCTCAATGTAGGATTTCTACGTTGGAAGTCCCGCATATATTTGTCCAGCACCTTTTCCGCAAGCTGTCCATTCTCCGTTTTCGCTCCCATGTTGTCCTTATCCCCGATTTGCAGGATAATCTCATGGAATGGTTTCTCCTGCTTGCCGGAACAGATTTTATCATAATAATCGTCAATGCGGCGGTCACTTCTGGTCTGCTTCGCATTGTACCGGGCGAGTGCTTCATCAAATAATTCGTGATATACATCTTTAACATTTTCGTTGCAGTATTCCACATTCAAACAGCTTCGCTCCGGGTCCGTGTTCTTAGCATGGAATTTTCTGCTGTTATGATTGACAGAGCCTTTTCCTGTCATAAAACTAATCGTTCGCTTCAAACAATATCCTTTCTCCCTGTTCGGGTAATCAGCGCCGGACACGGCGCATAGGCTTTGTTACTTTCGCCGAAAGTAACGCAAAAGCACTTTTGACAGGCAAGCCTATCAAAAATGCAACCTGCAAGCAGGTTTTGCGCCCTGCCGGGGGCTTTTCCGTCCTAACGGACGGGGCGGCTTTTCGCCGCCTTGATACCGCCGCTTTTCAGCTTTCCCCCAACAGCGCAACATTGCAATGTCTATAATCTTTGCAACCTTGCAATCTTCAAGAACGCAATTCCAAGACTGCAAAATTCTAATACCCTGCATTGTTGCGCTGTTGCCTTGCTCGTCCGTCACTGTCTGATTTTATCCAATTTCCAATACCATGTATTGTTTATCCGCTTCGCCCGGACGCCTAACTCTTTCTTTGCATTTTCCAGTGTCCGCTTCGATATGCCCTGTTCGTCCGCTAGACTGAAAATCTCATTGCTTTGTATGGCGTTGTTTGTTTCTGCCAGTTCCCGAAGCAGACGCTTCGCCTGTTCCATTTTATTTGCTTTTGGGGCAATGCCGCCTAACACTTCATCAGCGGTAATCTCATAATCCCCTAGCCATTGAAAACCGTCCTCCGACAGTGCAAACGCTTTTGGGTGTCCGAACGCCGCAAGGTTGTTTTTAATCTGCACCACAGCCCTTATATTTTCTTCCCCCTCAACCCTGCCGACTAAGAGAACGCTTCTTGCGACTGCAAAAAAATCAATCGAACCCATTCCCCGGTATGCCGCCTTATTTCCCGCCGCTTTATTCATGTGACCGACAAGGACAATCGCACACTGGTATTTCTCTGCAAGTGCCGCTAATTTCTTTGTCATATCCCTTGCTTCGTTTGCCCGGTTCATATCCATACCGCCGCCCAAATAGGCTTGTATCGGGTCTAAAATCAACAGCCTTGCGCCTGTCTTTATAACAGCTTCTTCCAAGCGTTCATCTATCATGGAAAGAGATTTTATCTTTTCATCAATGACCGAGATCTTCTCACAGTCTGCCCCTGCCTGTTCTAACCGGGGCTTGACTGTATCGGCAAGACCGTCCTCCGCACTCTGATAGATGACATTCAAAGGCTTTGTAAAATTCATTCCACTGTCTAAACTTTCTCCCTTAGACAGTTTCGCCGCTATGTTCAGAATAAATGTTGTCTTTCCGTCACCCGGATCGCCTTGAACAATAGTCAGCTTGCCATAAGGAATAAATGGGAACCAAAGCCAAGAAACTTCCTGCGACTGTATTTCTGACAACTTAATCAACTGTAATTCTGTTTTTGTTTCTTCCATAATGCCCTCCATTTCTGAAAAATCGTTGCCACTGGAAGAAACCTCTGCTATACTTGTATTGTGAGGTTGATAACAGAGGTTTTCCAGTTATCACAGCCCTAACAGTTGCCGCTGTCGGGGCTATTTTCTTCTCCGCTGATGTTACCCTGCCACAGATATTTTGCTCCTTCCAATACCCACAGGATAGCTTTCAGCATATCAAGACAGTCATTCCGCATATCTTCCAGTCCCTCCGGCGTTAAATCTGCATCTGTCTTTTCAAACTGTTCCGTCACTTCCCGGATATTGGTCTGCATTATCTTTAGTTCCTCTACCAACTGATAAACCAGTTCTTTTTTGCCGACCACGCACACCCGGTTATAAATACAGGAACGGACAAAATAATCTTTCTTAGAAAGTCCGCTTGCCAAAATCTTTGCTTCGATTTCTTCCCTCTCTCTGGGTGAAATGCGAAAGCTGATTGTCGGGTATTTATGCACTCCACTCATTCTTCTTCCTCCCTGCTGTTCTCAATCTCCAATTTATCTGCAAGTTCCCCCTGCTTATTGGGATATAAATGTGAATAAGTATTTAATGTTGTTTCGATTTTCTCATGCCCTAACCGTTCCGCAATCGCTAATGGCGTAAAACCCATTTCCACGAGCAACGAAGCGTGGGAATGACGAATATCATGCAAGCGTATTCTTTTCACTCCCGAAGCCTTGATACCTCTGATAATCTCATGCTCCATATAGGATTTTGTAAAACGGAACATTCTTTCGTCTGCCATAATTCCGTATAAGTGCGAAGTATACTCTTTTAATTCTTCTGTCAGAAACGGCGGTATCGTTATGATACGTTTGCTCTTTGGCGTTTTAGGCGGTGTGATAATATCCCTTCCCTCTATCCGCTGATAAGACTTGTTTACGGAAATGGTGCGCTTCTCTAAGTCAATATCATTGTAGGTAAGAGCAAGTAATTCTGCTTTTGTCAAGTAAAATCTAAAAAAAATATCATTCTCCGCTTTCAACGAAAAAGACACCACAGAACCAGCCCTATGATGTCTTTCCATATCATTTCCTACATTGCTTTATTTCAGTGTAACCAACTCTTTCTCTCCTGCTATTTCTTTGAAAAACCCATCATCCATCTTCCAGACAATTTCAATCCGTTCCTCACTGTAAACCTGTACGCTTTCGATTACAGTAAGCAGTTTGCCCTTGTCAAAGGTTTCAAGTGATGCCAGACCTTCCAGTTCCGCCTCCCGTTCTTTCATTTGGAGTATCCGCTCCTTAATCTGCACAACCTCGTCTTTCAGCTCTGGCACTCTTTTTTCTATTTCCAAAATGCGGCTGGCTGTGTTTTCATACTCTTTAAGATACTGTTCCTTCGTGAGCCTGCCGGAACGGTAATCTTCATATAACCTTAGCTTTTTTGAGGACAGCCGCTTTCCTTCCGCCTCCATCACTCTTATTTTTTCTTCAATAACTGACGTCTGCGACCATTCCTTTTTCTTTCTGCCTGCTTCTGCCGACACCATTCCCGCCATAGTGCGTGTACAGGACAGTATGGCATTCTCAAGCAGCTCTTTGTCCACATGGATTGTTTTACATTCCGCAATGCCAGAAATCGCTGCCTGTCCGCATCGGTAGGCATTCCCCCAAGTGGTAGGGATAATCCGTCTCCCACAGTACGGACAGATAAGGATTGGCTGTGCTTTCCGTCCTGTCGGCACATTTTTCTTTTCATGCGTGAATGCCCTTGCATTTGCCGTGTCAAACAGTTCCTGTGACACGAGGGGTTCATGTGTCCCCTCCACGATGATCCATTCAGACCTGTCATTTTTAATATGACGCTTTGAGCCGACAGCCTCCTGCCTTGTCTTGTTCCAGACCGTCTTTCCGAGATAAACCTCATTTTTTAGCATGTCTCCAATGGTGGTAATGCTCCACAGCTTTTTTTTCTTTTCCCTGTGACTTTTCCTGTTCAGCCCCATTGCCTGAAAATGTTCCATGCAGGTAGGCGTACCCTGCTCATTCAAAAACCGTGCAATCTCTGGTTTCTTCTTTCCTTCCGCAGCCATTGTGAATATCAGCCTCACAACCTCTGCCGCCTCTTTATCGGGGATTAACTGGTGTATATTCTCTGGATTTTTTAAATATCCGTAAGGTACAAATGCCGCCATGTACTCCCCATGCGCCGCCCTTGTTCCCATTGCGCTTCTTACCTTTTTTGACAAGTCTTTGCTGTACATGGAATTGATGATGTTTTTCAGCGCAACGCTCATTCCCCCTGTCATTCCCATGCAGTCCTCACTGTCAAACTGGTCATTTACGGAAATGAAACGTATTCCGAGCAGGGGGAAAATTCGCTCAAGATAATTTCCTGTCTCTAAATGGTCCCTTCCGAACCTTGAAAAATCCTTGACGATAATACAGCCTATTTTCCCCTGCTTTGCATCATCCATCATTCTCCGGAAAGCTGGTCTTTGAAAATTTGTACCGGAAAATCCGTCGTCAACATACTCCAATGTATCTGCCATATTGGAAAGACCGTTGCGCTGCATATAATCCCTGATCAGTATCCTCTGTGCTGCCACGCTGTTGCTCTCTGCCTTTACAATCCCGTCAACATTGTTATCTTCGTCAGAAAGACGGATATATAGTGCAGTCTTTTTATTGTCCATTGTCTGCCGCCTCCCTTTCCTTTGTGTATGCCACCAGTTCATGCAGCATGTCATCATATACCAGATGGACGGTCACTTTCCCTGCTGACAAAACTTCGATTTTGTCCACGAACGCATCCACCATCTTTTTTGTCAGGTGCCGGATATTCCTGTATTTTTCAATGGCAGTTTCCCAGTTCCTGCTGGCACAGTAATTCCTGTCATACTTCTTCTGGTATTCTGTAACCTCATCTATTCTTTTACGGAGTTCTGATTCCTTGACTGCCTCCTTATTTGCTAATGTTTCATACTGTTCCGCATCAATCAGACGCTCCGCATAATCTTCATATAACTGCTGTCTGCGTTCCGACACCTTTTCCATGTCATGGTGCAGTTTCTGGATCTCCCTAGTTAGCACGTCATACTTCTCCATACTTTCCGCTTTACGGTTCATTCTCTTTAACATTTCCATGCTGTCAACATACACATTCATATGGACACGGATAACACGGAGGACTTCATCATTAACGGCATTTTCAGAAACGCTTTTCCTGCTGCATCCCTTTTTTGTCAGGTGTCCCCCACATGCAAAATTGGCTGTCCCGTTTGAGCTTTTTACAAGGTACATGGTTGCCCCGCAGTCACCGCACACAATCTTCTTTTTATAGAAGTTCCGGCAGGCAAGCTCTCCCTTGTTTATCCTTCCATAATGCGTGGATTTTTCATGTACCTTCTTTAACCTTTCCTGTGCTTTGAGGTACAGCGCCCTCGGAACTATCGCTTCATGGGTGTCCTCCACCATAATCCAGTTCTCTTTCGGCTCCTTCCACTGCTTTTTTTCTGCAAAACTGTCCCTGCCATGTTCATTATGCCTGCTGTCCCCTGCATAATAAGGGTTGCAGAGCATCCGTGAAATCGTCCCGCCGCTCCATTCAGGGTTGTAGTTTTTCGGCAGCTCCTTTGTCCTTTTGAAATGCTTGTATGCTCTCGGTCCGATCACACCATCATCATTCAGGACTCTTGCAATCTGCGCATATCCCATTTCTTCATTTACGAACATTTCAAAAATACGCACTACAACCGGGGCAGTTTCCGTATCTGCTATGATGCGGTGTTTGTCCAGCGGATCACTCATAAGCCCGTAAGCAAGGTTTCCGTTGACATTGCTGCCTTTTTTCCAGTTGGCACGGTAAGACGCCCTGATTTTTTTCGCCAGATCCCTTGAATAAAACTCATTGAAGATATTTGACATGCATACGGAGAGGTCTGCGCCTTCCCGGATGGAGTCATAACCATCCGTCACCGCAATGAACCGCACCTCAAAGAACGGGAATACCCTTTCCACATAATTGCCTGCCTCCACATAGTTCCTCCCAAGCCGGGACAGGTCTTTCACAATCACGCAGTTAATGCGTCCGTCCCTGATGTCCCGCATCATTTCCTCAAAGCCGCTTCTCTCAAAATTTGTCCCGGTCTGTGATACATCCATGTATTCACGTTCCACCACAATATCCTCTGCGCCTTCCACAAATTTTTTCAAAAGCCCCATCTGGTTCTCTATGGTTCCCCGTTCCCTGTTTGCCTCACTCTCAAGGGAAAGCCGTGCATACAACCCTGCTCTGAATATGGTCTTTTCTTCTTTTACAGCCACTGCCGATGTATCCCTGCCGACATTTACAAAATCAACTTTTCTCGATTTTCTTGCCATCTTACACGACCTCCCTTTCCTTGACATTTACCCTTCCGTTTTCTTCCGTGCTTACCGTACAGCCTACAGACTGTATCTGGCTGAGCGCCGACTGGAAACAGTCCTGAAAACAGAAATCTATCTCAATATGATTCTTGTCATACACTTTTACCCGCTCAATCAGCTCCACCGCCGCAGTCCTGCTTAGTTCACTGATGTTCTGGTATTCCTTAAAATACCGGAGCCATTCATATTTATCCGTTTTGGCGTCAACCACATCCTGTATTGTGCGGCTGATTTTCCGTACCGCATCTTCCGCTTTTTTCCTCTTGTTGTTGTATCCTTCATACAGTTCTGCATAATCTTCTTTGGAAACAATGCCTTCTTTCAGATCTTCGTACAGCATGTCCCTCAGTTCCCTGCACCTTTGTATCTCCTGCTCTTTTGCTTCTTTCTGTCTTTCCAGTTCCTTTATTTCCAGCTCCTGAAACGGCACGGTATTGATGTATGCAAGGATTCTCCCCGCATCAAGCACACTGGCAATATGCGTCTTTAGCACATCAAACACCAGACGCTCCAGCTTGTCTTTTGGGATACGGTGTGTCCCGCACTGCTTCGTTGCAGCATTTTTTGAACAGATATAATAGGAATAAACCTTCCCGCCCGCCGGGACATTCCGCTTGATCATCGGCGCACCGCAGTCCGCACACACGGCAAGCCCCGACAGCACATAGACTTCATCCTCATTTGGCGACGTCCTTGTGTCCATGCCGAGAAGCCTCTGGACAATGGCAAATTCCCTCCTGCTGATGACAGGCTCATGATTGTCCTCAATCCTGACCCATTCTTCTTCCGGCTTATCCATAATCTTCTTAATCTTATGGTTTGGCGTGGAATGTTTTCCCTGCGTCAGTGTCCCGACATATACCTCGTTCTCAAGCACCCTGCGGACGGACATGGAACTCCACTCTGCCTGCTCATGTGTTTTAAAATTATCCTGGATACGGATGCCGAGGCTGTGTTTATACTCCATCGGTGACAATATCCCCTGTTCATTGAGGCAGTCCGCAATGGCTGTCTGGCTCATTCCGTGCAGCTTCATACGGAATATGTCCTTCACCACGCCTGCTGCATACAGGTCAGGAACCAGCCTGCTCCTGTCATTTTCATCTTTCTTATAACCATAGGGTGTAAATGCGCCTATGTACTCACCATTCCTGCGCTTTACTTCCAGATGGCTGCGTATCTTTATGGAAATATCCCGGCAGTATGCGTCATTCATCAGGTTTTTGAATGGAACGACAATATCATCCCTGCTGCTTTCCTCCTTGCTGTCAATATGGTCATTAACTGCAATGAACCGCACACCGAGAGCCGGGAACAGTCTTTCAATGTACTTCCCGGAATCAATATATTCCCTTCCGAAACGTGACAGGTCTTTTACGATCACACAGTCAACCGTTCCCCTTCTGATGTCATCCATCATCATCTGGAACCCCGGACGCTCAAAATCGGAACCGCTGTAACCGTCATCCACACGTTCAGAAACCACTATAATATCATCTTTGTCTTTCAGGAAATCTTTAATCAGATTTTTCTGGTTGGATATGCTGTTGCTCTCTGCCTTTGCTGCACTGGCAACATAACCATCTTCTTTTGAAAGCCTCACATAGATGGCTGCATGATAGATTTTGTTTACTGTCAGACAGTCTGCTGTCTTATTCATAGCGTAGTCCTCCTTGTTTTCCGAAGGAAAATGCGGCTGCATTTCCTGCACGACGGCAGGAGCAGGGGCTTTTCCTCCTAAAATGTTAAGCAGGACAAACGCCAGTAAACTTTTATTAGATTTGATGCTGAAACAGATGTGCCTTTCTCACCGGACATCTGCTGTCTTTTCTCGAATCCTATATTAACATATCCTGCGGCATTTTTCCACTGCTTTTTTTATTTTTTCATGCGCCATCTTCCGGCTGTTACTGCTCACTGCGTTCCAGTAACAGGTAAAAATCCATGCAAAATCACCTTCTGTGATGGATTTTTACTTGAAAGTGGTACGTTTTCGCACGGAATTAGCAGTAAATGCTAATTCCTGTCTGCACAGTAACGTCCGTTTTTCTTTGTCAAGCCATAAGGAGCAGGTTTTCAAAGGCATCCTCAAAACTTACTCCGTTATTTGCGAAACGTATTTTTACCATTGTGTTCCCGACCTTTACAAGATAGGGGTTCCCAACCTTCCTAAGATACTGCGCTTTCTTTTCCTCCACTGTCCTGTCCCTGTCAATCCTTATCTTGCTGATGTCCTTTAATTCATCCAGTTTTACATCGTCAAAGTCCTGTTCCAAAAATTTTCTGTGTTCTTCTGCTGTCATGCCATTACCTCCCAGTTAAAAAATGCTGCCGGATATTTCTGGCAGCTATGTATGCCGGACTGCTGATCCGGCTTGGAAAGGTGTTTTTGTCCTCTTACCACTTGCTTGCTTCAAGCCTCTTTTGGAAATTCCTGTATATCTCCTTATCCACCCACTCTGCATAATCCTTAGTGTCAATCAGTCCCTCTAAATCGTATATTCTGGAACGCATGGACTGCTCCACTCTTTCAGCGCTGTATTCCCCCAGTTCTGTCAGCTTCACAGTCAGCTTTTTCCTGATTTCTTCCTGCATGGTCTGCGGCATTGCTGCTATATAGTAAGGCGGCAGATATGACACACCGCTGTGCATGACTGCATCCTCATACTGATAGCTTTTTTCAAAGCTGAGAAGAAATTTCCGTATCTGGACTCTGGCTTTTCCCCGGTTCTCCTCACTGACTAATTCTGTCAGCCCGTCAAAGAACTGGACCAGTTCCGATTTTGTAAACCCCATTTTTCCATACTCCTTTCGTACTGCACATACCCTTGTTCAGAATGACATACTCTGCCCTATAACGGACAAATATGTAAAAGCCGGACACCCGCCCGGCTCTAAAATAACCTTTCTTACAGTCTGACACTGCTACCTGCCCTCAATCACTGCCATTTCAATAGATTCTCCCATATCTCCTGCGTCTCCCCTTCTTAAAAAACATCACTACTGAAACAACAAGCACGGATAACACAAAAAATACGCCTGCTGTTGCAACTACTTTAATCCTGCCCATATTTTCCACCTTTTCCTTATTAGTTGTACCTGTCAAACACACCCACCTGCACCTGTACGCCCTCCGTGATCCTGTCAAGCGTTTCTACGTCAACTTTTCCCATGTGTTCTATGATACGGTCAAAGTTCAGCGCCGTCACCTGTTCGCATAATGCGATGCTGTGCTGGTCAAGTCCCTCCGTCTTATATGATGATATGAATACATGGGTTGGCAGGCTCCGCTTCTTGTAAATCTTTGTTGACAGCGGAACTACCGTAATGACGGTGCTGTGCTTGTTTGCCCTGTTGTTACTGACTACTACCACCGGGCGCATACCGCCCTGCATACTTCCCTGATACTGTACGCCCAAGTCCGCATACAGTATATCGCCTCTCCTTATCTTCATCAGCAGCCTTTTCCCCCACCCCATATCGGTCTTTCCTTATCAGCAGGACACGTTGTTGTGTCATATATATGGTACTGCATGGTGGAAAGCTCAAAGAAGCCGACGCCGATATTGGCGGCATCGTGCATAAATTCTTCCAGATTGGACTCGTCCGCTGTTATGTCAGCCATGTTCTCCACAACAACCGTATCATACTGCCCGGTAATCAACCGGGTAATCAGCATATTTACCGCATCACGGTCAATATCCCTGTTCGGTCCCTTGTTGACAATTGTTTCATTCATTAACGCTATTCCTGCCATGCTGCACTTCTGTCGGTTCTCCTGAATGATCCTGCGAAGATTGCTTTCTGACTTGTTGGAGTTCATAAACATGACTGCCGGATGCACAAGCAAGCCGACCTCAAAACTTTTCACATTACTGCACATGATAATCACCTATACTTTCTTCTATTTTCGTTGACTGAAACAAAAGAGAAGTTTTTGCCGGCATTATCCTCTCATACAGGAAAGCCTTGTCTGCTGTTATCTGATAACTGCAAGGCTTGCCTGTATCAGAGGATAACGTGGCGTTTCCGCCACATTACCCCTCTGTTCAATCTGAAAATATCAGATATTGCTCTCGCTGGTCCCCGAACCGGGTAACATACACTGGGACGGCTTATATCCCACGCTGCGCCTCCATCATGCCCAACCAGACGGAATCCACAGGCAGCCACTCCCGGAAAATGCTTTTCGCTGAAATTCCGACGCTGTTTTATCCCATTATCTCTGACTGCCATGCCAGTAGGCACAATCCTCTGCTCTTAAAAACTTATGTTTTTTACCTTCACGGGCAACAATGTTATCCATTGCAGGTACATCTTCGCACGAAATGGGATTCTGCCACCCCTTTATCCCTACATAAGCATGAACGGATAAAAGGGCGAAAATAAAATCAGGTGTATGCGTGTCCTATTAAATTGTTTTGGCTTTCTCAAGCCTGCAACTATCATAACTGAAAGGGGAAGTTTTTCAGAGTGCCAGATTGCACTATTTATAGATGATATATGCCACCTTTTAGCACATAAAAAAATCAGCCTCCGAACCGTTATAGATCAAAGACTGATTTCATTTAATGTTATCCAAACAAATGTGTTTATGGGGAATATTTATTCTATTATTCTAAAATATAAGTTACTGTAATTTTAGGTCTTGAATATTTTGTACCCCCAATATATGCAGAACCAAGACTCGGAGACGCAATATTAGTCCCTGTCATGTATACATACCATGTTCCGGCTGCTTTTTCAGCGATGAATAAATTGGTAGTAGTTACATTACCTCTGCCCCAACCAACTGTATGTGTTTCCCCGCTTGGACTGGTAATTGTAATGTTCTGTGGCAATATTGCGCCTTTTCCACCGATTACAGATGCATTAGAGCAATCAATTTTAACTTCTTTTACAATCGCATTATCTGGCAGGCTGTTAAGGTTAAAAGTAATCGTATTAGAATCTCCTGTAACTCCCGGCATCAATGCAATCGACATATCTTTATTTGCTGTTTTTGTAACCGAGTCTGTGCCTGCTGCAAACGCTGTTACCTGTGAAGCAAACAACATTGTGAATACCAGAGCAACCGCTAGTATTTTTTTTACTTTTTTCATTGATTTTAACATAATAGTATTCCTCCTGTTTGTCAAATTCCCCTTATATGCATTTGTTGAATTACATGCTTTATGCTTTCATATCGAAATTATTTTGCACCACAACACTTTCATTTGTAATCTCCACATTTGTTCCAGTGTTCAGCGCCTTTCTTGCATCGTGATACGCCTCATAATATGCTGATTTTAACGCTGAATGTACTCCTGTTTCTGCTTTTGTTTCTTTCTCATGCCACCCTACTCCTTGAGTGTATGTAAGAACTTCTTCCCCTCCCTCATTATATATATGAATCGCAGAACCTGTCCCCTCCCCTTGATATTCAGCCTCATATGGTATTCCAAATAGAATGCAAAGCCACCTTTTATCTGCTTCTTCTATTTTTTTCATATCCCCCATATTTCCAGAGTTCATTGACTGATTGAACTTACCTATCAGTGCTGCCCGATTTGGTGCCACTTTAGCAACCTCTGCTTTCCGCAAACTCATGAACTCATTCCCCATATATACACTGTTTTTCGCATCTTTCTTAGCCAATTCAACAATTTTTTCTTTCAATGAATCTGTTAATTGCCACTTGTTCTTTTCAGAAGTTTTTTTAACACTACTGCCATAACTTCCAGACACCTTTAACGCATTGATAGTATTCGATATATCCATCTCCATCACCTCACTTTAAATTTGTCCTTAATATATACAATTGGGCAAAGGTTATCAATATCCTTTGCAGAAAATGAACTATTTGAGCAGAAAACGGACATATCAAATTACGGGCATCAATTTCTCATAATATGATGAATTATTATTTGAAGCTATATTATTTGCTCTCTTAACAATGCTCATGCTCGAATTAGAGATGTTATATTCAACTTTAAAATTCGATATGCCATGCATTCCATACATTTTCTCGTAATCTTTAAGGCGATATATTTTATCCCGCAAATCCTCATATCTCGCATTACTCTCTTGCGAATTTAATAATTCGCACATTTTAGCTGGGAGTCCACTAATTTTACCATTTTCATCAATTCTAATATCATTCCATGTATATTTTCCATTTGTCGAGTTTTCAAGAAATTGGTTTAAATCCCTATAATCATTGATATAGTTAAATTCGCTTGCTGTCATATCTGAAGCCTGCATATAATAATCCCATAACGTATCAGACAAATCATCACCTATTGTGTCAAAAATCATCTTTTTCGTTTCTTCTGGAATCTCCCCTGTAATCATGAGTTTTCCTGAAATGTCTAACTCAATTCCCCATTCTTTTCTGCCCACATCTATTTCATTTTCTTCAATCTGCTCCATAATTTGGGGATATAAAACATTATATATTTTTCCTGAAGCTTCTGCTTTTTCATAATCTGTTAAGTTTGCAAAAATTTTAAGATACTTGATTTCATCATTGCAGAGTTTTTCGCCAGAAGCCATTTTTCTTAATAATTCCTCTACCGTTTCAGTTCCCATATACTTTTCATCATCTGGTAATGAATCATATTGTTCTTTGTGCAGTTTTTCTAACTCTTCTAAATATTGTTTTTCATACTGTCCCTTTACCTTCTCTCTCTCTTGTTGGTTATTTGCACCAAACATACCCTCTGCATGTTGTACACTGTTACTATTTGTAGTGCTCTTATTTTCACTTATTTTTATTCTATATGACTCATTACTCTTTACATCAGCTCCAGCTTCATTTTCAACTCGAATAATATACCTGTCTGTAACACTATCCCAATCAGGTAAAACCACTTCTTTTGAACCCATACCATCAGTCTTTGCAGTACCTATCTGATTTCCATACATATCATATACAATTAAATTGTAATTACATCCTTCGGGTATATTTTCTAATCGTATTGTTATTTGAGAAGAAATCCCCATCCTAGAATAAAATCCTTTCTGTTGATATGAAAAAGAATAGTAATCTACATCTCCATTATGACTCAATGTACCTTCCAAATAACTATCTTTATTTCCAATAAGTGTATTCAAATCATAACTGCTATGATACTGATCCACCTTATCATCATATTTCGTATGTTGACGGTAGCTGTCATTATTATTTTCTTTTGTCTTTTCTATCAAAACAGTTTCTTCATTTAATTCCTTCATCGGTGACGCAAAAGATTTTCCTGTATTCCCTACATAATAGCGCCTTCCATCTAATAATCCTCCACTAACCAAGTGCGAATATCTTTGCATTGAATTTTCCTCCTAAAAACGGAAGGCATTAAAAAAATCTTTTAATGCCTTCCGTGGCTATTTTTATACTTTTATAAATTCATTACATCTATCCTACAATTATTCCAAAAGGCACTAAATAGTCAAGTGTCATCTGTGTCATTGTTGTGCAACGAGCATTAATGTATGAAATATTGTCTACCCAATGTACAGTTACTTTTGTTGCATAACTTCCATCGATTGAACCAGATGGCGGTGTTGTGTCAACCAAATCACTCCACCAACCGCCAGTCTGGGTTAAATGTATTGAATACCCTGCTGTGGCAGGAGTGTAGTAATAATCAATGCTGGATGCATATGTATGATTTGCAAATGGCTTGGACTTATCAATAAATTTCACTCCGGTCAATGCATACTCCGTTGCAGTTCCACTCGGACAAGTTATGGTTAAAGTCTGAGTTGTTACTGTTTGGCTCATTGAACGATTGTCCCATTTAATAGCAGCGTAATGTGTTGGATCAGAAAATGATGTAGTTTGTGCTATTGGTAATGGCTGTCCAGAATAGAATCCATAATGACAACCACTGGTTGTTGTATCATCTGCTGCTTTAAAAACAAAATAATAATTTCCAGTTGTCATTCCCAAACATATGACTTTATTTGAATTGCCTGCTATTGTTTTCTTAGTTGAATAGTAACTGGTAAAATAACTGGTGACACCTGCCTCATCCGTAGATCTATATATTAAATTCAAGTCATTATCAAAAATAAACACATGTGAATTTGACTCTAACATGAATGTAACATAATTACTCCCTTCGGAAGATACCACATTCTGATAAAAATGACCTTGATCAGCGGCATATGCGGAATCATTCAAGTATCCCTCTCTTAATGCGGTATTGTAATCTGCTGGTCCTTTAGGGTTCAGCAAAAAACCACCCATTGCAAAACCTTCTGAGTTTTTAGGATATGTATTGTATATCTCCCTGTTACTTGACCATTTTTGCCATGAAAAGTCGTAAGCATATGTATTACGGCTCCACATATACTTATTTGCTGCTCTTCTTGTTTCAGCCAACGCACTTACATCCTCGTCTCCAGTACTCTCGGTAAACTCATACTGTATTTCATCATCCATGAGATCCGAACTCAAATTTTGCAAATTGCCCCCTTCTGCTTCAAGATTCAGTTGACTGATCCTGCCTACATCTGCAGCATTGGCAGTTACTACTTGACCGCATAGCAGCGTCACTGTTAATAAAGTTCCTAACCATCTTCTTACCTTCATTTTTTACCTCCTGATAAAAATAATATATTTATGGATATAATACTTTATTTAATATGATTGTATAACTCCTATTAAATCGCGTAGAATTTTAAGAAAAACATACCAGGCATCTCACTAAACTTCACATAAACTGTATATGTAATAATTTAAATTGATGTACTATTTACTACAACGATAAACGCTATTCACACAACCACATACATATCCACACAATAAGTATATCAAGTCCAAAATCAAAATCAACCACCCTAGCAGAAAGTGGACATAAATTGCAGAAAATGACATATATCCTTCTTGTAAATATACAAAAGAGGATATTGCATCTTTGTACAATACCCTCTTTATTCGTAAATAACCTGAATTACTTATATATAATCTGGTTATTATATGCTTTTTCCGCATCACTCTTTCTTAAAGCCTCTCTCATATCCTCCTCTTTTTGAAGCTTTTTATCCAAAATCTCCTGTGATATACGCTTTGCTGCCTGCCGTTTTTCCAAATATTCTTCGAGCAGCTCTTTTTGCTTATCCTTCTTACTTTCACTTGTCTTTTTATAAAAGCTATCCTGAGAACGTGCATAAAATTCTGAATCATAACCAACAGGCCATGAGTCTCCCCGATAGTCCTTTAAAGAACTTCCTACTGTAAACACAGCAGAACAGTTTCTGGGAGCTAATGAACTCCCTAAATCTCTTTTGAGCAAATTCAAGATTTGCTGTTTATATTGCGGATCTTCTTTCATTTTCTTAAATGCATCTTCCGATATATTAATTGCTACATTACTGATTGTTTGGTGAACATTTATTTTGGAAAGTTCCTCATAAAATTCTTTTTTAAAAACTTCCAATTCTTCTTCTGGCGTTAGCTGTTCTGTTTTCTCAGTTCCGTTTATCTGCTTTGAAGTAAGTTCCTGTGAAAAAACCTTTTCCTCACTTTGTTTGCTCCTTGTGTTTGCTACCATGCTACTTTCTCGCAAGTAATTATTTTGTACCATCAATGACATATTACAGTTCTCCTTTCTCTGAGATAATTATTTCTACAATATCATTAAAAGTGTTAAATTTCCGTTCCGCTATCGCTATTTCAGGAACTTTTATTCCAAATTTATCCTCCACTGCTTCCAAAAATGATATCATTTGATAAGGTTCAACTCCAAATTTTCCAGATAATAAAGGAAAATTTTTAGCTTCATCTGGTAATGCATTTATATCTATCTTTAATGTCTCTTTTACAACTTCTGACAATCCATTACGCACCTGCTCTTCCATTGTTTACCCTCCAATCAAAGCAATTCCATTTCGACATTTTCATTCAAGCATTCAATAATGTACTGCCCCATAGATTCAACACTTGTTTCCGTAAAAATTTTTTCCAGCCCATTGGTATCTGCTGCTAACTTTGTTCTCAAATTTTCTATATCAGCTTGTTTTCGGGAAAAATATTCTATTGGTATGGAACGATTTACTGTAAAAACGTCTTGTGCAGTGTCACTCAAATAGAAGCAATCTATATCTGACATATACTTATATTTCACAATCTGCTTCATTTCACTCACATACTTATCAGAAACATTGTTCCCATATAGACACATAACCAAAAAATCTGGATTAACGGCATTTAAAATTTCAAATGCATGAACCCCAAAATGACCAACTTGAAATTTGCTTATTGGCATAATACCTTCCGGCACGCCCAAAATAATTACTTCTGGTCTTTCTTCCTGCTCAATCTTCTTAATAAAATGATTATACAAAATAATCTTTTGTTCCGAAGGAATATTAGAATCCATAAAATCAGGAAAAGAATATGTATTATTCAAAAACACACTATTATTTCTTGAAGATATCAAAATAGCATGATATCCATTTTTTTCCAAGTATCTTTTTATAGCTAATTGTACCCCAAATTTACCTGTTTGCTCGCCAACACCTGCAACACATATTATTGGCGTATATATATCATGTAAAGCTAACGGACTAATATCTATATCGGAGATTTCATTTGCTTTCATTACATCTATCATATTTCCAGAATATTTTTTTACCAGTCGCAAAATTTTACTGTATACTGGTTCCTGAACTACTCTAGCAAATAATACTTTCTTACCATGTTTAAGAATATCCTCAAGAATTTCACATATCTGATCATCCTGTATTTTATTTGCCGAACCTGTTATCCATACCGCATCTATTTTTTGATAATCATCCTCCGATAAAGTGGTTTGCACAGTATATCCGCATATGTTCTCTCTTTCTACTGCCCATCCATTGGGAGACAATAAAATCTGAATATTAATGTTTTTTAACATAGAACTATGTTGCAGATAGGGATACATTTCATTATCATAAGGAAATACTGCTACATTTATAAAATCATTATTCAATTTTTTCGCCTCCTAACTTAATCAAAATGATACCCATGTTCTCTTAATACACAATATTCCTTCAACTGTATTTCACATGTCTGTTTAACTTTTTCACAACGTTCCATTCGTTTCTCAGCCGATAAATCATCCCCATCTTCCATTCCTGCCGCACAAAGATTGCAAAAATCTCCTGCCCAACAAGTTTTGCATTTATTAGGCGTTAGTTGTGCGATATTTAGCAATTTGGAAACTTTTTCTATATTAAACCCCGTATCCAAATTACCTAACACAAAAGCATTGCAACTTTCATTAACACGTTCACAAGGATAAAAATTCTCATCAACATTTACAAACAACCTTGTCGCTCCTGCAATACAAGCCCCAGACGGATGATATGCACTGCCACGTTTTCCTTTCGCAATAACTTTTTTATGAATATTCTCTTTCATTACTGCAACCTGAGCTTCCATGAACTTTGATACATATTTTTTATCCAATCTTCCTATCAAATACAAATATGCCTTAAACAACTCATATCTGTAATTTGTGTCAAAAAGTTCTGAATAGCGGATTTCATTTTTGGCACTGTTCTGATTTAATGTTGTAGCGCCAACGATTGCTGAAGTAATAAAATCATAAGTAAAAAAGTTGCTGCTGCATTGAAAATCATTTTGCTCATCAAGTACCGCATTAAAACTTATATTTTCCATATAAGCCGGGTATTTTTCTTTGATACGGTCAAGTTTGCTCATGACCACTTCAAAGGTACCCTTTCCGCTTTCAGCAAACACCCGGCTATTGTCTTGAACATTTTGTGGTCCATCCAAACTAATTGTTAAACTTACATCATTTGCATATAAAAAATCTACTATCTCATCAGTAAGCAACGTTGCATTCGTAGTCAAATTATATTTGACTTTTTTTCCTCGAAATACTTTATTAGCATAGTCGATAATCTCTCGGATTAATTTCATTTCTAATAAAGGCTCTCCACCATAAAAACTGATCAATCCATTCTCTAAGTTACCATTATGTTTATGATAAAAATCCACAGCTTTCTTTGCAGTTTCGATTGACATTCTTTTTTTGGTATGCACTCTATTTACATACGAACCTGAATACACACAATATTTACATCTTAAATTACAATTTTGAGTTACCTGCAAAATAAGCTGATGAACATTATTTTTCATGTAATCATCTATTTGATCTGCTGCCGCATGTTTTATTTCTACATTTGTATTACAGCCTTTTAAAAATCCCTGTTCTTTTAACTTCTCTATTTTTTTCATGGATACACTATCCATTTGTGTATATGTGACTTCTCTTGAAACTATTTTCTCAAGATTTTTATATAAATTTTCATCAATACGAATAATGGAAGTTGTATTTACATCAAACACATAATGCGATTCTACTGTTTCAAATAATTTTATAAATGGTATATCATTCACCCTTTTTGCCTCCTTGTACATAGGTACAGAAAGATATTAAACACAAACAATATCTTTCTGTACCTAGTTGTAGCATCTGATCTGTCTGAAAGACACCCTTAGAATGCCCATCTTCCTGAAATTGCAGTGGTCAAACCTTTGGAATAATTCTGCAAATTAACAGTAGAAAAAGCGGATGTATCAGTGCAGTTGTAACACGGAATAGAAGCGCACTGTGAATCGCAGCTACAAGAGAATGCTACTAATGTTCCATCCTGAACCTTAGCTTTCTTTCCTAATGCTTTTTTCATCGTAATTCCTCCTCGTATAATAAGTCTATAGCCAGTCAGAATAGGCTATAGACTTATTCTTTTTTGATATAGATGCAGGATGATTTC
>CATLIX010000031.1 GCA_949959185.1 uncultured Eubacterium sp.
GGAATGAAAGCGCGGCGGAAGTCACCCTGAACATCAGCGGAAGCCGGGAGGTACCGAAGGAAGTACCGGCAGACAAAAATCCGGGGAATCCCGGAAGTCCGGGAAGTACCGGAAAGCGCCTGGGAGGGGAACCGCAGACAGGGGACAGCACCCATGTGCAGATCTGCGCCACTCTGGCCATGATCGCAGGTTTTGGCTACCTGCTGCTGTACTTTGAAGGGGAGAATGGAATCACAGAACAGGAGAAAGAGGAGATGATCCACCGAATCGTAACCTGGGCGAAACAGGGAGGAAGTATCCGTAAGCTCCTTGGCCTGGCGGGAATCTTCCTGTTCCTTGCATACTACCACAGTATTGGAAAGAGTGTGGATGTGGAGTGGAAGGAAGTGTACGGGAAAATCTGACAGGACAATGAACAGACGAAACAAACCCTTCTGAAACGGAACTTATATGTGAAAAAAGGTAGGAAAATTGTCCCAAAAAGGTAGTGACAGAGGAACAAACATTTTGTATAATATAAACGTATGGTTTCCATTGAGAATAAGACCATAAGATATTGTTGTACAAAAGGAGGACATTTATGGGGAATCAATTAGTATGGCAGGATCGATTTAATATAGGAGTAGAAGTAATTGACAGGGAACACCGGAAACTGTTCAGTATTTTGAGTAAACTCCTCACTGACAAAAAGAACGATGAGAAAAGTAAGTGGGTCTGCCAGGAGGGAATCAAGTACTTTAAGGAACATGCCATGAAGCATTTTGCTGAAGAAGAAGTTTATATGGCTTCCATCAGTTATGCGGGATTTGACACACACAGACGGGTGCATGACAATTTTCGGAAAAAGACCCTTCCGGCTCTGGAGAAAGAACTGAATCAGTCAGATTATTCTCCGGAGGCTATAAATCATTTTCTCGGCGTCTGCGCCGGCTGGCTTATCGGACATACTCTGACAGAGGACCGGGCCATTACAGGAAAAGTTGTGAGCAGATGGGGAGATCTGTTGCCGGAAGAAGAACAGGCAGTCATGGGGCAGATGATTCTTCAGCTTCTGGAAGATATGTTCCAGTTGAAGACACGGGTGGTCAGCGAGTGTTACGGCGGAGAGAAATTTGGAAAAGGAATTTATTACCGTATAGTTTACGGGGCCAGTCAGCAGGAAGAATGGGAAATCATTCTGGTATTTGAGGAAAAACTTCTCGTGAATACCATCGGGCGTATGCTTGGTGATCAGTCCGAGGAACTGAATGTTATGATGGTGAATGCTGCCAGATATACGGCTCAGCAATTTGCGGGACGCATCGGAGAACAGTTTATATCTGCCGATGATTATGAAGTAAAAGAGGAAAATCTCCTGAGTTTTGAGCAGTTCCAGAAAAGATTTGAGGGCCGGAAACCTCAGTTTAGTCTGCTGTTTGACACAGGGGAAGGATATTTTGCCTTTTGTGCCATTGCGCCTCATCTGATTACGGAGCAGAATAAAGTATCCGGGAAAAATGAAACTGCCCTCAAAGCAGAAAATGCAATGACGGAAGTGAAAAAATACCTGGATAAAAATCATGAGAATCAGAATCAGGTGAGCAAAAAGAAAAAAATACTGGTGGTGGATGATTCGGATTTTATGCGCAAGACATTGCAGGAACTTCTGGGGAAAGATTATGAGATTACGGAGAGTAATTCCGGACTGGGAGCAATCAGAGGTATTACATTATGCAGGCCGGATCTGGTTATTCTGGATTATGAAATGCCGGTCTGTGACGGCAGCCAGGTTCTGGAAATGATTCGTTCCGAGGAAGAATTTGCAGATATACCGGTTATGTTTTTAACAGGCAAAGTGGACAAAGAAAGCGTTCATAAAGTAATCCCTCTGAAGCCGGCAGGCTATCTGCTGAAAACCCTGCCGCCTGAGAAGATAAAGAAAGAAATTGATGATTATTTCAGAAAGAAAAACAGGTAATACAGGGTCAGGGCTCTGAACGACAGAGACAGGTCGGAACCTTTTCCCTGTAATCCGGTATAAAAATTCCAGTTATGGTATATCCTACATAGAAACAGTGGATTCAGGAGGAAAAACCATGATTGGAATTTTTATTGCCCTGTTGTCAGGAGCATTGATGAGCGTTCAGGGAGTATTCAATACAGGAGTGACGAAAAGTACCAGCATGTGGGTGAGCAATAGCTGGGTGCAGTTTTCAGCACTGATTATCTGCCTGGTGGGCTGGTTTTTTACAGACAGGACAAGTTTTGCGGGGATATTGCAGATACAGCCTAAATATATGCTTCTGGGCGGCGTTATCGGAGCATTTATCACATATACGGTAATAAAAAGCATGGATACGCTGGGCCCGGCCCAGGCGGTTATGCTGATTGTGGTGGCCCAGTTAGCCGTAGCATATCTGATCGAACTGTTCGGACTGTTCGGCGTGGATAAACAGCCCTTTTCCTGGCGCAGAGTGATTGGAATGGCTGTCTGTATCGGAGGAATCATTCTGTTTAAATGGGAATCCTGAACTGTAACAAAAAATTTCAATATTTTTGAAATACTCTTGTAATAATTCCTGATTTTCGTTACAATATAAAGGATTCGTGAATAAGACTTTTCTCTGCGTATATCTGACAGCGGCAGACTGTCCGCTGCAGGTAAAACATCTGTAACCATGATAAACAGAGAGAACGGAGAAAAGTATGAAACAGAAAATAATTTATATTATAATTCTGCTGATTCTGACAGTCAGTTTCGGCGGCTGCCAGAGCGGGCAGGAAAATGAACTTCTTCTGACCGGGCAGGAGGAAGAACGGAAGGAGGATACTTTCGAAGAAGAAGTGTCCGGGGCAGATTCACAGGAAAATCCGGTGATTTATGTGCAGGTAAGCGGTGCGGTGGCAAAGCCCGGCGTCTATGAACTGGAAGCGGGCAGCCGTATCTTTCAGGCCCTGGAGCTGGCAGGAGGAGCCACAGAAGAAGCGGATACGAGAAGCCTGAATCAGGCGGAAATTCTGGAAGACGGCCAGATGGTTTATATACTCGATGCTGAGGAGGCGGCAGCTCAGGAACTGCTTCCGAAGCAGGAGGACGATGGCAGGATTAATCTGAATACTGCTACGGAAACAGAGCTGATGACGTTGCCTGGAATTGGCGCGGCAAAGGCCAGGAGTATTCTTAGCTGGCGGGAAGCCAACGGCAGTTTTCAGTGTACGGAAGATTTGATGAAAATAGAAGGAATCAAAGATGGTGTATTTTCTAAAATAAAGGACAGCATCAAAGTTGATTGAGGTGGAAAATATGGCAAAGAAAGTTCTTGTAGTGGATGATGAAAAATTAATCGTAAAAGGAATCCGTTTCAGCCTGGAGCAGGATGGCATGGAAGTGGACTGTGCCTATGACGGTGAAGATGCATTGAAGCTGGCTACGGAGAATACTTATGATATGATTTTACTGGATCTCATGCTGCCGAAAATGGACGGATTCGAGGTATGCCAGCACATACGGGAATTTTCTTCTGTGCCCATTGTGATGCTTACGGCCAAAGGGGACGATATGGATAAGATTCTGGGCCTGGAATACGGGGCGGATGACTACATAACAAAGCCCTTTAATATCCTGGAGGTAAAAGCCAGGATTAAGGCCATTATGAGACGGACTTCCCCAAATCAGGCGGGGAAAGAAGATTCCAGGCTGGTAGAGCATGGAGACCTGAAGCTGGACGGCGAGAGCAGGCGGTTGTTTATCCTGGGAAAAGAAATCAACGTAACAGCCAGAGAATTTGATCTGCTGGAACTTCTGGTGCTGAATCCAAACAAAGTTTACAGCCGGGAAAAGCTGCTGAATCTGGTATGGGGCAGCGATTATCCCGGAGACGTGCGTACCGTGGATGTACATGTGCGGCGGCTGCGGGAGAAAATAGAGAGTAATCCCAGTGAACCGAAGTATGTGCACACAAAATGGGGCGTGGGATATTATTATCAGGGTTAGCGCAGTAAAATTTTTGCTGTATAAATCATAAGGAACAGAGATGAAAAAACTGAAATTTTTGCACAGCCTGAAATTCCGGCTGTTTTTACTTATGGCATTGATGGGTATCATCCCGAATGTGGTATTGCGGGCAGGAATCCTTGCCAGCTATGAAAACCGGGCCGTGTCCAACCGCAGCATTGACGTGCTGGGCCAGGCCAAAATGCTGAGTAATCAGGTGATTACATACGATTACATCAAAGACACTTCTGTGGAAATCATCAATGCGCAGCTTGAAATGCTGTCCAATATCTATGACGGGAGAGTTCTGATTATCAACAGCGGTTTTCAGATTGTAAAAGATACCTATGGGCTGGACACAGGGAAAACCATTATTTCCGAGGAAGTGGTAAAGAGTTTCCAGGGAGAGGAAATCACCAAATATGATTCTAAAAACCGGTATATAGAACTGGCAATTCCCCTGAAAAAGGCCGATTCTCAAAAAAGTCAGGGCGTCATGCTGGTGAGCGTGTCCACAGACAGTATTATGCTTAACTTTGATTACCTGAAAGACAATGCCATGATTATAGAACTGGCGAATCTGGTGGTGATTCTGGGACTTGCTCTGTTCTGGTCCGCACGTCTGGTGCGTCCTTTTGGAAAACTGACCAAATATCTGGAAGAAGTACAGACAGAGGATGAGGAAAATCTGATGATTTCCGATTACACGGAAACAGAGGCTATTTCCAATGCCTTTAACGAGATGTGGGGCAGAATGCGGGTAATTGACGATTCCAGACAGGAGTTTGTGTCAAATGTGTCCCATGAGCTGAAAACACCCCTTACCTCCATGAAGGTGCTGGCGGATTCCCTGCTGGCCCAGGGGGATGCTCCGGTGGAACTGTACAAAGAATTTATGGGGGATATTGCAGAGGAGATTGAACGGGAGAATAAGATTATCAATGATCTGCTGTCTCTGGTGAAAATGGATAAGGCAGCGGGAACTCTGAATGTTTCTGCGGTCAATATCAATGATTTGCTGGAAATGATTATGAAACGCCTGCGGCCCATTGCGGAGAAACAGAATATTGAACTGGTCCTGGAAAGTTTCCGTCCCGTGAGCGCGGAGGTGGATGAGGTGAAATTGTCCCTGGCCCTCAGCAATCTGGTGGAAAACGCCATTAAATACAATAAACCGGAAGGGTGGGTGCATGTATCCTTAAATGCAGACCACAAATATTTCTTTGTTCGGGTGGAGGATTCCGGAATCGGTATTCCGGAAGAAGCGCTGGAACATATTTATGAACGGTTTTTCCGGGCGGACAAATCCCACTCCAGAGAAATCGGCGGAACGGGTCTGGGACTTGCCATTACAAGAAATGCGGTTCTCATGCACCGCGGCGCCATCAAAGCCCACAGCAAAGAGGGGGAGGGCACAATCTTTACCGTCCGTATCCCGTTGATGTATATCGTGTAGGAGTCTGGAATGAGAAAAATGAAGGAAGGTCTTTGCCTGCTGTTTCTTTTCTTCTTCCTCGCAGGTCTTGCAGGCTGTGAAGGAGGAGGGGAAGACGCATCAGAATATAAGATTTATTATGTCAACAAAGATAATACCAAAACCGTTGCAGTGGGATATGAACCGGAGGCAGAGGAGGATAAAGAACTGATACGGGAGCTGCTGCGGAAGCTGGTACAGGATAAAAAACGTTCAGATTATCACAGAGCCCTTCCGGAACAGGTGAAACTGGAATCCTGGAAGCTGGATAACTCCCAGTTGTATCTGTACTTTAACAGCGCTTATATGGAGATGGACAATGTCAGGGAAGTGCTGTGCAGGGCTGCTATTGTGAGAACGCTGATTCAGGTGGAAGGCGTGGACTGTATATCCTTTTATGTGATGGATTCGCCTTTGACGGATGCAGGCGGGAATCTGATTGGCCTGATGACGGCAGAGAGTTTTATAGAGAATCCGGGAGAACAGATTAATACCATTCAGACTGCCAGTATCACCCTGTATTTTTCCAATCCCAAAGGAACGGCGCTGATTCCGGAAGTGCAGGAAGTCCATTACAGCAGCAATATTTCCCTGGAAAAACTGGTGATTGAGCAGTTGTTAAAAGGGCCCAAGGGAAACGGAAAGCGCTCTGCCATTCCGGAAGGAACCAAACTGGTAAATGTATCTGTGCTGGACGGCGTGGGATTTGTGAACCTGAATGAGGGATTTCTCAGTCAGAATTATGAGATTGCAGAACCGGTGGTAATCTATTCCATTGTCAATTCTCTGGCAGAACTGGCAAATATCAATAAAGTGCAGATTTCCGTGAATGGAGACAGCCAGGGAGTATACCGGGAAAAAATGGAACTGAGCACCGTGTATGAGAGGAATCTGGATTATCTGGACGAGAGTGTTCGCTCTCAGGAGACAAAACAGGAAGACGGTGTGGAAAATGTGGTAATTGAAGAGGGGGAATCCGGTGACTAATCGTGTAGTCTGCTGCCTGTCCTTTTCATTTCTTATGGGAATTCTTTTTGAAAAATATGGAAGCCTGTGGCCGGCAGGCGGATTGCTGGCCCTTCTTCTGTATACCGGACAGGCAATCATCCGCTGTCAGGAGAAGCCCTGGCGGGTGATACTGATTCGGAGCGCGGCCTGTATGCTGGCATTTTCCTGCGGGATGTGTCATTTACGGACAGAGCAGAGCCGGCGGGACAGGCTGGAAGCAGCGGCGGAAGAAAGCGGCGCCCTTACCGTACAGGGAGAAGTTCTCAGAAAAGAAGAAAAACAGGAGCAGTGTCTTTATGTTCTGACCGATACCAGAATACTGGCGGACGGCAGAGTTTATCCCGGCAACGGGATTCTTGTATACAGTTCTGAACATCATATGCAGCGGGGAGATATTGTGAAGGTAACCGGAGCGTATGATGCATTTCAAACAGCCCGCAATGAGGGGAATTTCAACGAAAAACAATATTATCAGAGCAGAAAAACGGAATTTCGCCTGTATGCAGAACAGGAAACGGTGATATTGCGAAAAGGCGGAACCTTTGTCCGGATACTGGAAAAAATACGCCTAAGGCTCAGAAATACATATCAGCAGTGCATGTCTGAAAAAAATGCCGGACTGATGGCCGACATGACGCTGGGAGATAAATCCCTGCTGGAACAGGAGAGCAAAGATTTGTATCAGGCAGCAGGTATTGGGCATATTCTGGCCATTTCCGGCCTGCATGTGTCGCTGTTCGGTATGGGTCTGTACCGGCTGCTGCAGAAATGTTCCTGTCCCTTTTTCCTGCGGATTCTGCTGTCGGCAGGCCTGGTATGCAGTTTTGGCCTGCTGTCCGGTATGGAGATTTCCACCTTTCGGGCAGTCTGCATGTTCTGTCTGTCTCTGTCTGCACGGTTTCTGGGCTGCAGTTACGATTCCCTGACATCCCTTGGAGTCGCCGGTGCCCTTCAGCTCTGGGAAAATCCGTTTCTTCCGGATAATGCAGGATTTCTCTTTTCTTACGGAGCAGTTCTGGGAGTGACGGTGGTTGCCGGGATTCTGAGAAAGGACAGAGGAGAGGAATATACGGAAGAAAAGTCAGAGAAAAGCGCCGGCGGTTTTTTCAGAAAAACGGGAAAGCTGCTGATACAGCAGTGGAAAGATACCATATGCATGAGTTTTTGTATCCAGCTTGCTACCCTGCCTCTGTCCCTGTACTTTTATTATGAAATTTCCTGTTACAGCATTCTGGTGAACGGATGCGTACTGCCTTTTCTTGGTATTCTGCTGGGACTGGGACTTTTGGGAGCCGTAGCAGGAAGCCTGTTTCCCATGGCGGGGAAAGTGATTCTGCGTCCTGCAGGATGGCTCCTTGTCGGAAATGAGAAAATCTGCCGCAGTGCTTTAAAACTGCCGGGAGCGGTATTTCTGGCAGGAAAGCCGGAACTCATACTGGTGTTTGTCTATTATGGGGTTCTGGCAGTGATACTGTACCTGTACCGCTTCAGCAATTACCAGTCCGGATGTCATTCGGAACATACAGATAATTCCGTTTCCGGGCCTGTACAGTCTCCGGGGCACAGAACAGGAAAAACGGCTGCGGCAGCAGGAATTGCAGCGGCCCTTGGAATGATACTGTTTTTGCGGAAAGGGCCCCGGTTTGAGATTGACGTGCTGGACGTGGGACAGGGAGACGGGATTTTGATTCAGACAGAAGAAGGAGAACATTTTTTTCTGGACGGAGGCAGCAGCGATGTGAAGCAGGTGGGAACCTGCCGGATTCTTCCCTTTTTGAAATCCAGAGGAATCGGCTCCATACGGGGATGGATTGTATCCCATGCAGATAATGACCATATCAGCGGTCTGAAAGAACTGCTGGAAGAAGGATACGGAATAGAATATCTGGTGCTTGCACAGGGCATGGTGCGGGACGAAGCCTCAAAAGAATTGCTGGAACTGGCAGAGGGAGCGGGATGCCAGGTGATTTGGGTGGCTCCCGGTATGAAGTTCGGCACAGAACATGCGGAATTTACAGTCTTTCACCCGGAAGCAGACGGATATAAAACAGGAAAGGAGGAGCGAAACGACAGTTCCCTTGTGGTTTCTCTGGAATATCGGGGCTTTGCCGGGCTGTTTACCGGAGATATCAGCGCAGAACAGGAACAGCAGTTACTGCAGCGACAGGAATTAAACATGTGGATGGGAAAAACGAAGGGAAAACATCCGAACTTTTATAAAGCAGCACATCATGGCTCCAATGGATCCAACAGTCTGGAGTTTCTGGAGACAATTTCTCCGACCGTAACTGTTATTTCCTGCGGAACAGGGAATTCCTACGGACATCCGGGGCAGGAGGCGCTGGAGCGGATAAAAAGCGTCGGAAGTCAGGTGATGTGCACCATGGACAGGGGGCAGATTACCATTTGTCCGAAAGAGCGAGGGATTCAGGTGAAATCTTTTCTGAATTTGAAAGAATAAAAATAGTATGGTAAGATAGACGGGAAGAAGATTGATGTGGAAAAGGAGCGGGCGCTTATGAAGAATATAGACGAAGATATTAAAAAGGGAAGTTTTCGGCCGGTGTATTTGCTGTATGGGGAGGAGGACTATCTGAAAAAGCAGTACGGAAAGAAATTAAAGCAGGCCTTATCTTCTGAGGGAGATACTATGAATACTGGTATTTTTGAAGGAAAACAAATCAATCCTGAAGAATTGATTGATTTGGCGGAAACACTTCCGTTTTTCGCGGAACACAGGCTGATTCTGGTGGAGAACAGCGGTTTTTTCAAATCCTCCTGTGATAAACTGGCAGATTATATGAAACAGATTGCACCGGCTGCCTGCTTTGTATTCGTGGAAGATGAGGTAGATAAGCGCAGTAAGATGTACAAGGCTGTGAAAGGCGCCGGGCGCGCGGTGGAATTTCCAAGACAGAAGGAAGATTTGCTGACTCGGTGGATTCTCACCCGTCTGAAGCGGGAAAATAAGAAAATTACACAGCCGGTGATGCAGCTTTTTCTGGAAACTGCCGGAACCGATATGGAGAATATTGACAAAGAACTGGAAAAGCTGTTCTGTTATACCCTGGGGCGGGATGTCATTACAGAAGAAGATGTGAAAGCAGTCTGTGTGGGACAGACTGACGGCCGGATTTTTGATATGGTGAACCACATTGCAGAGCAAAGGCAGAAACAGGCCCTGGAGCTGTATTACGACCTGCTTGCGCTGAAGGAGCCTCCCATGCGTATTCTGTTTCTGGTGGCCAGACAATTTCAGAATCTGCTCCTTGCGAAAGAACTCCGGTCGCAGGGGTATGATTCCAGGGCAATTTCTGCCAGACTGGGAATTCCTGAATTTGCAGCACGGAAACATCTTGCCCAGTCAGGGCATTTTACGCCAAAACAGCTGAAAAAGGCTGTTTCAGACTGTGTGCAGGCGGAAGAGGATGTGAAAACCGGGAATATGAATGACCGGATGGCAGTGGAAGTGCTGATTGTGAGGCTGAGTGCCGGTGAACCGTGAAGTTAAGCGGAAGTTTTACGAGATGTTCTTTTCTGTATTTTTCAGCAATCTTAACAACGAAGAATAAAATAATAAAATAATAAAAAGAAGCCGACTGACGGTATCGGCTTCTTCATTATGCGCACTTTGTTCTTTCAAACTTAAGCAATTTTATTTACAGCTTTGGTAAGCTGAGAAACTTTTCTGGCTGCATTGTTCTTATGATATACACCTTTGGAAGCAGCTCTGCTAATCTGAGAAATAGCAGCGTTTAATGCTGTCTGTGCAGCCTCCTTATCATTTGCTGCAATGGCAGCTTCTACCTTTTTAATAGAAGTTTTAACAGCAGATCTGATAGATTTGTTGCGGGCTGTTCTGGTTGCAGTTACTAAAATTCTCTTTTTTGCTGATTTGATGTTAGCCAATCCGTACACCTCCAATTTTATAAAAGTATGACAATCCAGTTGACTGTTATGCGGAAACAGGATTGTACTGTATTCTACAGTTGTTTCATTAAATCCGGACACGGACGTTCTAATGTAAACATACTCATATATTCTAGTCCCAAATTTTCAGTCTGTCAATACATATTCCAACACTTTTTGTAAAAAATACTAACAGTTATTGTTGCGTAAGATGAAGTGAAAACTGGAAATATTCTTGGAGGGATTGTTATGGAGCAGTTTCAGGTGCGTACGGATTTGGCATTGGAAACCCGTGAGAAATTTGAAGAGGACAATGTGGAAATCAAAGGAGTGCGGGTAGAAGAGGAATACCGCGAGAAGTCAGAGATTAAAATTACCACTATGGTAATTGAAACGGAGAACGGGGCGAAAGCCATGGGGAAGCCGAAAGGAACCTATATTACTCTGGAAGCAGCCAATATGGACTGTCAGGATGAGGATTATCACCGGGAAATTTCCCTGGAGCTGGCAAAAATTATCCGGAAACTCCTGCCGCCGAAGAAAGATACCATGTCGGTGCTGGTGGCGGGCCTGGGGAACCGGGAAGTAACGCCGGACGCCCTGGGCCCCAGGGTGGTGGACAATATGCTGATAACCCGCCATGTACTGAAAGAGTTTGGAAAATATGCGTTCGGAGAACAGGAGGTGAATGCAGTCAGCGGAATTGTGCCGGGAGTAATGGCTCAGACCGGAATGGAAAGCCAGGAAATTATCCGGGGCGTGGTGGATGAGACGAAACCGGATGTGATGATTGCCATTGACGCACTGGCGGCCAGAAGCACCAGAAGGCTGAGCCGCACCATACAGATTACGGATACCGGTATCAATCCAGGCTCCGGCGTGGGAAATCACCGCCACGGGCTGTCGGAAAAAACCATGGGAATTCCCGTGATAGCCATCGGCGTGCCTACGGTTGTGGACGCGGCCACCATTGTAAATGATACCATGCACACTCTGATTCAGGCCATGGAGGAGAACAGCCATCTTGAGACACTGACCACCGGACTGAATGCATTGAATGACATGGAAAAATACGAGCTGATTCGGGAACTTCTGTCTCCCCAGTTAAATACCATGTTCGTAACCCCCAAAGATATTGACGAATCTGTCCGGCGTCTGAGTTATACCCTTTCCGAGGGATTAAACATTGCATTTGCATAAATATTTTCGTACAGGCATATATTTAACTGTTCGACATGATTATCATTGCCTTTTGCAGATGACGGATAAGGAAGACAGAGAATGGGGAAATTTTTCAGGAAAAAGAGAAGAAAGAAAGCCAGACATTATACAGGAGGGATTCTGCTGGCCATAAGCCTCCTGTTTGTATTTGTATGTTATCAGACCATGTCAGAGACGGGAAAAGTACCTGCGCTGAAGCAGGTACTTTCCTGGGTGAAAGAGGAAATTGCAGTGGAGGCCTGGAAAAACTGCATGATGGTTATGATAACAGAAAAAGAACAGGAGCAGTCACCCACACTGGGGGCCTGGTTTCTGGAGAAACTGGAGCAGACGTATCCGGTCTGCCGGTTCAGCGAAACCATGACGGAATATGATACCAGAGTGGAAAGTGATCTGACCGGAGCCCTTCTGGCTGAAAATGAGCGGGAAGCGGAACAGGCTTTGGAGGGTCAGGGAGAACAGGAAACAGGGGAAAAACAGCAGGCGGAGGAATCCGCAGCGGAAGAAAAAGATAATAAGAAAAATAAGAAAAATAAGAAACAGAAGCAGACGGAAACTGCTGCCGGAACCGGGGAAAAAGCGCAGGAGATTTCCAGAGAAAAATTAAATGATTTTGACTACCTGGTACAGAATTTTTATCAGATTGACCGTACCACCACCGTTGACAGCAGCCAGCTAAATGCGGACGCTCTCCTGGGAAAAAGCATGAAGCTGGAAAACGGAGCTGAAAATGTACAGATTCTGATTTATCATACCCATTCTCAGGAAGGGTATGCGGACTCCACGCCGGGAGATACCAGTACCGGTGTGCCAGGCGTGGGGGAATATCTTGCGGCGCTTTTGCGGGAAAAGGGATATAACGTTATGCACCACACCGGGGAATATGATGTAAAAGACAGGGACAATGCCTACTCTTATGCAGGCCCGGCCCTGGAACAGATTCTTGCAGAAAATCCAGGTATTGAGGTGGTGATAGACCTGCACCGGGACGGGGTGGCTGACACCACCCGTCTGGTGTCAGAAGTAAACGGAAAACAGACTGCTCAGATTATGTTTTTCAACGGACTGAGCAGAACCACTGCCAACGGGGATATTTCCTATCTGGCAAATCCGTATCTGGCGGATAATCTGGCCTTTTCTTTTCAGCTTAAGCTGGCGGCGGAGGAATATTATCCTGGTTTTGCCAGGTCAAATTATCTGAAGGGCTACCGCTATAATCTCCATTACCGCCCCAAAAGCCTGCTGGTGGAAGTAGGAGCCCAGACCAATACGCTGGAGGAAGCCATGAATGCCATGGAGCCTCTGGCAGAAATTTTACATAAAGTATTGTCAGAATAAATGATGGCGATACCATATCAGCTGCTGAATGATGGCGATACCGTATCAGCTGCCGATTGCCAATGGAGGAAAGAAGCATGGAAGAGACAGGCAGAATCCGGTGGATGAACCGGGAGAAGCTGGAGCGGAAAGAGAGAAATCCACAGGAAGAACTGTTGCTGCAGTCCATATATAAACTGGAGCCGGAGTACTGGAGCGGTGTGAAACTGACGGAAGATTCCCTGTACGGGGCTTTCCGGTTTCATGAGGGGGCACAGAATGCTGTCAGCGCAGCATTTTTGCTGAATGCCCATGACTTTATTCTGGTGACCCGGAAAGAAGAAAAAGACACTCTGCTCCGGTCAGAAAATCCCACCATGGAGGAAGGGCTGGAAGAACTTTTTGAAACCGTTCTGAAGCGTGGCCAGCAGAAGGTGGAGCGGATGGAAAAATACCTGATTGATATGGAACAGGAAATTGTGAAGGGAAAAATCAGCCGGAACCGCAATCAGAATATTTTTGAATGCAAACGTTCCCTGGCGGTCTGGAAAAACGATTACGTGCAGTTTCTGAATCTTGTGGAAGGGATTAACGGACTGGAGCAGAAAAAGAAGGAAGATCAGGGGCAGATTTTGAGTGAGGAATCTGCCTGTTATTTTCGTGTCTACGAAAACAAGCTGCGCCGCCTGACGGAGGAGACCCAGTTTCTGTATGAAGAACTGGTGCATATCCGGGAAGCGCTGGACGCGGCCCTGTCCTACGAGCAGAACCGGATTATGAAGGTATTTACCACTGTAACCACGGTGTTCATGCCTCTGTCTCTGATCGCAGGCTGGTACGGAATGAATTTTACCGGAATGCCGGAGCTGGGCTGGGAATACGGTTATCCTTTTGTGGGTGTTTTAAGCGTACTGGTGGTACTGGTGTGTATCTGGTTTTTCCGGAAGAAAAAGCTGTTTTAGGAAAAAAATATTGCGAAGATACAGGCGAGAGTATATACTATAATCTGAAACGTTACGATACTGAGATAACAGGAGGATTTTGAAAAGATCATGGCAGCAACGGACCAAAGTAAAATCAGGAATTTTTGCATCATTGCACATATAGACCACGGAAAATCCACGCTGGCTGACCGTATCATCGAGAAAACCGGGCTTCTCACCAGCCGGGAAATGCAGGCCCAGGTCCTTGACAATATGGAGTTGGAGCGGGAACGGGGCATTACCATCAAGGCTCAGACGGTGCGGATTGTATATAAGGCGAAAGACGGAGAAGAATACATATTCAATCTGATTGACACGCCGGGACATGTGGACTTTAATTATGAGGTATCCAGAAGCCTGGCAGCCTGCGACGGGGCTGTTCTGGTGGTGGACGCCGCTCAGGGAATCGAGGCCCAGACGCTGGCAAACGTATACCTTGCACTGGACCATGACCTGGATATTCTTCCTGTCATCAATAAAATAGATCTGCCCAGCGCCCAGCCGGAGCGGGTCATTGAGGAAATTGAAGATGTGATTGGCCTGGAGGCTCAGGACGCCCCCAGAATTTCCGCAAAGACCGGAGAGAATGTGGAAGAAGTGCTGGAACAGATTGTGGCTAAGATTCCGGCGCCGGGAGGAAGCGGGGACAATCCCCTGCAGGCGCTGATATTTGATTCCCTGTACGATTCCTATAAAGGGGTTATCGTGTTCTGCCGTATCAGGGAAGGCCGGGTGAAGCCGGGCACCACCATTAAAATGATGGCTACAGGGGCCATGGCAGACGTGGTGGAGGCAGGCTATTTCGGTGCCGGGCAGTTTATTCCCTGTGAGGAACTCAGCGCCGGAATGGTGGGTTATCTGACGGCCAGCCTGAAAAATGTCAGAGACACCCAGGTGGGAGATACCATTACGGACGCGAACCATCCCTGCCAGGAACCTCTGCCGGGATATAAAAAGGTAAATTCCATGGTTTACTGCGGCATGTATCCGGCAGACGGAGCCAAATACCCGGATTTGCGGGATGCACTGGAGAAGCTGCAGTTAAACGACGCGGCCCTGCAGTTTGAGCCGGAGACCTCCATTGCGCTGGGCTTTGGGTTCCGCTGCGGTTTTCTGGGACTTCTGCACCTTGAAATTATTCAGGAGCGTCTGGAGCGGGAGTACAATCTGGATTTGGTGACTACGGCGCCGGGAGTTATTTATAAAGTCCATAAGACCAACGGGGAAGTGATTGAACTGACCAACCCTTCCAACCTGCCGGACCCGGCGGAGATTGAATATATGGAAGAACCGGTAGTCAGCGCGGAAATTATGGTGACCAGCGATTATATCGGGGCCATTATGGATTTGTGTCAGGAGCGGCGGGGCGTTTATGTGAGTATGGAATATATGGAGGAAACCAGAGCCCTGCTGAAATATGAGCTGCCCCTAAACGAGATAATCTATGATTTTTTTGACGCCCTCAAGTCGCGCTCCAGAGGGTATGCTTCCTTTGACTATGAGATGAAAGGCTATGTCCGCTCCGAACTGGTGAAACTGGATATCCTGATTAATAAAGAAGAAGTAGACGCTCTGTCCTTCATTGTTCACAGCGGAACCGCTTATGAGCGGGGCAGGAAAATGTGTGAAAAATTAAAAGAAGAGATACCGAGGCATCTGTTTGAAATCCCAATCCAGGCGGCCATCGGAAGCAAGGTGATTGCCAGAGAAACAGTGAAGGCCATGCGCAAAGACGTGCTTGCCAAATGTTACGGCGGCGATATTTCCAGAAAACGGAAGCTGCTGGAGAAGCAGAAAGAGGGAAAGAAACGTATGCGCCAGATAGGAAATGTGGAAATTCCTCAGAAAGCCTTTATGAGCGTACTGAAACTGGATGACAAATAGGCGCGGAGCAGATGTATGAGAAGGTCAGACAGCTTTTGCGAAACAGAAAACAGAAAGAATCTGGAGCTGTATCTGCATATTCCCTTTTGTGTGCGAAAATGCAGTTACTGCGATTTCCTCTCCATGGCCGCAGATGAAAACATCCGCAGACAGTATGTGGACATGCTGCTGGCAGAACTCAGAGAAAAAGGGCGTTTTTGCAGAGAATACCGGGTTTCTACGGTGTTTTTCGGGGGAGGAACCCCTTCCCTTCTGGCGGGGGTGCAGATTGCGGAGCTGATGGAAGAAGTGGGGAACTGTTTCTGTCTGGATTCGGATGCGGAGATTACGCTGGAATGCAACCCCGGCACGCTGGACAGACAGAAACTTCTGTTCTGTAAAAATGCAGGAATCAACCGTCTGAGCATGGGGCTGCAGTCTGCGGACAACCGGGAACTGGAGCTTCTGGGCCGCATCCATACTTTTGAACAGTTTCTGGAAAATTATGCTCTGGCCCGGAACATGGGATTTGAAAATATAAATCTGGATTTAATTTCGGGACTTCCCATGCAGACCGTAAAGGACTGGAAGAATACGCTGGAAAGGGTGTTGATATTGCGGCCGGAACATATCTCAGCCTACAGCCTGATTGTGGAAGAAGGAACGCCCTTTTTTGAGCGGTACGGAGAAGACGAGCTGCGCCGGGAACGGGGAGAACATCCCCGGATACTGCCGGAGGAGGAGACGGAGCGGGAAATGTATGAACTTACCAGGAGCCTGCTGGAGGAAAAAGGCTATCGCCGGTACGAGATTTCCAATTATGCCAGGCCCGGCCGGGAATGCCGCCACAATACAGGGTACTGGCAGAGAATCCCTTATCTTGGGCTTGGACTGGGAAGCGCTTCCCTGCTGGAGGAGCGGCGGTTTTCCAACCCTGTGAATCTGGAAATATATCTCAACGGCGAGTACACAGATTTGTCCCGCATCCTGGCAGAAAATCCCGGAAGCCCTCCGGAAAAGCAGCAGGATTTGCCGGAGGAAGTGATTGTACTGGGCAAGAAGCAGCAGATGGAAGAATTTATGTTTCTGGGACTGCGGATGACCGAAGGCATTTCCAGAACCAGGTTCCGGCAGCAGTTCGGACTGGAGCCGGAAGGTGTTTACGGGGAGGAATTACAGAATTTTCAGAGACAGGGACTGCTGGAACAGAAAGAAGGGCGGATTTTTCTGACAGAAGCAGGGATTGCAGTGAGCAATTATGTACTGAGCGGGTTCCTGTTGGAATAAGACGGAGGAAACATTTGAAAATTGCAGTATGTGACGATGAAAAAGTAATAAGAAACGCCATTGCGGAACGAATCTGCCAGTTGTATCCGTCCTGTCAGGTGGTGAAATATGAAAAGGGTGAACAGCTCCTGTCTGACCAGGAAAGTCCGGATATTATTTTTCTGGATATACAGATGGAGGGGATGGACGGTATGGAGACAGCCCGGCATATCCGGAAAAAGAATCAGCAGGCTGTTCTGATATTTCTCACAGCCTGGGAAGAATATGTATTCCAGGCCTTTGACGTGGGTGCTTTTCACTATCTGGTAAAGCCTCTGAAAAAAGAGAAGTTTTACCAGGTGCTGGAGGCGGCGGTAAACCGGGCAAAATCTCTTGCAGTTTCCGGGGAGGCAGAGGAGGAACGGGCAATTCTTGTGAAATCGGGGGCCTTTTCCCGGAAGATTCCGGTGTGCGATATTATGTATGCGGAGGTCAGAAACCGGAAGGTAACGCTGCATATCGCCGGTGAAAGCCTGGAATTTTATGCAAAGCTGACGGATCTGGAGCAGGAACTGGGAGAAGATTTTGTGCGTCCTCACCGGAGCTACCTGGTTCAGCTGCGGTATATTTCCGGTTACTGCGCCACAGATATTACACTGGAAGACGGAACAGTGGTGCCGCTGGCAAAGCAGAAATACCGGGAATTTGTGCAGCAGTATCTGAACTACATGAAGCGGACAGGAGAAACCATATGAGAGGTTTGTCGCAGGATGAGATTTTTGAAATCATGACCTTTCTGGAAATAAATCTGGGTCATCTCATTTGTGGATTCTTTTTTGGAAAACTGGCAGAACTCCTTCTGGGAACAGAGGAGAGCGGCAGGCGCAGATGGTCCGTAATGGCAGTTTACTCCATTACCATGGTCTTTCTGGGAGAAATTCCCGTTGTGCTGGACAGTTTTCTGGCATACGTTATGGGGGCTCTGGCGGTGCTTTTTGCCCTGCTGTTGGAAAGCCGGGCTGACGTGTGGATAAAAGTTTTCCTCTGCACCACCTTTTTTTCCATACGATTCCACGTAATGTCAGCTATCAATCAGATTAATATGTCCATATTCGATTTGGAAATCATTTTTTTCCATAAAGTGACAGAGAACCGCTATGTTGGCGTGTGGCAGATTTCCATTGTCGGTATTGTTCTGTCCGCGACGTTGGGATTACTGCTGCTGGTGGGGAGTTTTGCTGTCATAACAAAGTTTGCCGCCCGGAATGTGCCTTTTCAGAGACGGAAGCCCGGCGGAAAAGAAATTCTGTTTCTGATGATGCCGGGAATTCTGGGGGCTCTCTGCTATTTTATCATTCACTGGATTCATGTGGAATCGGCTCCGGGACAGAGTGCCTCCTGGTTCAGCCCCTGGCAGCATGTTTCCATCTGGCTTGCAATTCTTATGGTTAATATCGTGAGCCTTGCGTCCATTTTTGTGGTGTGGAAACTGTTTCAGGAACTGGAGCAGAAGCAGGAAGAAGAAAAGTACCAGGAACTGCTGGAACATCAGATGCGGGAAATGCAGTCCCATATCCGGGAAATCGAACAGCTTTACGGAGGAATCCGCGGTATGAAGCATGATGTGAAAAATCATATTGCTGTCATGGAATCTCTGATGGAACAGCAGAATTATGAAGAAGCCCGCACATATATGGGTTCTGTGGAACAGGCCCTGGAGCAGATGGAATATGTACATAAAACGGGAAATCCTGTCACCGACGTAATCATCAATGAAAAATATAGCCGGGCAAAAGAAGAAAACGTCCGGTTTGAAACAGAATTTTTCTTTCCGGCTCAGGCAGGTTTGGATGTGTTTGATATCAGTATCATTTTAAATAACGGGCTGGAAAATGCGCTGGAGGCTGTAACCGGAGAGCCGCAGGAGAACCGGAAGATTATCCTGCGTTCCCGCAGCAGGAAACGGGTATTCCTGATTGAAATCAGAAATACATTTACCGGTTCCCTGGTATGGGATGAGAGACAGGGCCTTCCTCTGTCGGCTAAAGAGGACGGGCAGTGCCATGGCCTGGGGCTTAAGAATATCCGGAGGGTAGCGGAAAAATATTACGGAGCCATGGATATTGAAGTCCGGGACGGAACATTTCTGCTGACTGTTATGCTGAACATAAATACACGAAATCAGTGACTGACGTATGGAACATGGAGTGAAGTGATAAAACGAAATCAGTGACTGACGTATGGAATATGGAGTGAAGTGATGAAACGAAATTATCAGAAAGAACTGGACAGGATTCTGGAAGAACAGGAAAAGCAGGGCCGGGTGCCCACCTTATTTCTTCATAGCTGCTGTGCTCCCTGCAGCAGTTATGTGCTGGAATATTTATCCCGGTATTTTCAGATTACCGTATTTTATTACAATCCCAATATCTGGCCGGAGGAAGAATACCGCAAACGGGCGGAAGAACAGAAACAGTTTATCCGCAGGTTCCGGCAGGATATGTCAGATGAGGAAAAGCTCTGCCATCCCATTACATTTCTGGAAGGGGATTATGAGAAAGAACGGTTTTATCAGACCGTCAAAGGGCTGGAGGAGATTCCGGAGGGAGGGGAGAGGTGTTTTCGCTGTTATGAGCTGCGCCTGCGGGAAGCAGCCCAACATGCCGAAAAGCTGGGCATGGATTATTTTACCACAACACTGTCCATCAGCCCTCTGAAAAATGCGGAAAAATTAAATGAAATCGGGGAAAGGCTGGCAGAAGAATACGGCGTATCTTATCTGGTTTCTGATTTTAAGAAGAAAAACGGATTTAAGCGTTCCACAGAGCTTTCCGGAATGTACGGTATGTACCGGCAGGACTACTGCGGCTGCGTGTTCTCCATGAGGGAACGCCAGAGCCGGAAACAGGGAGCGGCAGAACCGGAACCAGGAGCGGAAAGCAGCAGTCCAAAAGCAATGGAAGAACAAAACTTTAATAGCAGATAATAAGAAAAAGAGAAAGAAGGAAATACTTATGGCACAGTTATGGGGCGGACGCTTCACAAAAGAAACAGATCAGCTGGTTTACCGGTTCAATGCATCCATATCTTTTGACCGGAAATTTTACAGACAGGACATGGAAGGAAGCATTGCCCATGTAAAAATGCTGGGTAAACAGGGGATTTTGACGGAAGCGGAGACGCAGGAAATCGTAAAAGCAATCAAAGAAATTTTATGGGAAGTGGAAGAGGGTACGCTGGAAATTTCCCAGGACTACGAGGATATTCACAGCTTTGTGGAGGCCACGCTGATTGAGCGTCTGGGGGATACCGGGAAAAAGCTGCACACGGGAAGGAGCAGAAATGACCAGGTGGCTCTGGATATGCGCCTTTTCACCAGACAGGAAGTGCTGGAAACGGATGAACTGCTGAGAGAACTGCTGCAGGTGATTTACGATATTATGGAGCATAATCTGGATACTTATATGCCGGGATTCACCCATTTGCAGAAAGCCCAGCCGGTAACGCTGGCCCATCATCTGGGGGCCTACTTTGAAATGTTTAAGCGGGACCGTCAGCGCATGGAAGACATTTACCGGAGAATGAATTACTGTCCTCTGGGTTCCGGGGCCCTGGCGGGAACCACCTATGATCTGGACCGGTATTATACGTCAGAACTGATGGGATTTTCAGGGCCTGCCTTAAACAGCATGGACGGTGTATCAGATCGGGATTATCTCATTGAATTTCTGTCGGCTCTGTGTACCATTATGATGCATTTAAGCCGGTTTTCAGAAGAAGTGATTATCTGGAACAGCAATGAATATCAGTTTATAGAAATTGACGACGCCTACAGCACCGGAAGCAGTATTATGCCTCAGAAGAAAAATCCGGATATCGCAGAACTTGTCCGGGGAAAAACAGGCCGGGTCTACGGGGCCCTGATTTCCCTGCTCACCACCATGAAAGGGCTTCCGCTGGCTTACAATAAAGATATGCAGGAGGATAAGGAGCTGACCTTTGACGCCATGGATACGGCAAAAGGCTGCCTGGCCCTTTTTACAGGAATGCTTTCTACCATGAAATTCCGGAAAGAGCAGATGGAAGCCAGCGCCAGAAACGGGTTTACCAACGCCACGGATGCTGCGGATTATCTGGTAAATCATGGAGTACCTTTCCGTGACGCCCATGGCATTGTGGGCCGGCTGGTACTGTACTGCATTGAGAAAAATAAAGCCATCGACGACATGACACTGGAGGAATTAAAAACGGTCAGCTCCGTATTTGAAGCAGATATTTTTGAAGCTGTTTCCATGAAAACCTGTGTGGAAAAAAGGCTGACACTGGGTGCTCCGGGACAGGAAGCCATGAAAAAAGTTCTGGAGCTGGAGCGGGAATACCTGGACAGCGACTGGAAGAGAGAGCTTAAGGACTGGGAGCAGGAGCTTTTGAAGTAAAAACGGTAATCCGGAATAAGAGCGGGAGCAAAATAGAGGATTTGTATAAATACGGATATGATATTTTGTGAAATTTGTATAATATACGAATTGCTTTTTTCCCCTGAATGTATTAGTATATTTCGAAAAGACAGTTGTTCGCGGTATGCGGACAGAAAAATCCCGAAACAGGGAAAAGTGAGGAGATATGAAATGAGTCAGAAATTAAAAGCAGGAATACTTGGCGGCACCGGAATGGTAGGGCAGCGCTTTATCGCCCTTTTGGAGAATCATCCCTGGTTTGAGGTGACTACCATTGCAGCAAGCCCCCGCTCTGCGGGCAAGCGGTATGAAGAAGCAGTGGGGAACCGCTGGAAAATGGATACCCCCATGCCGGAAGCAGTGAAAGATATTGTGGTTATGAATGTAAATGAAGTGGAAGCAGTGGCTTCCAGGGTAGACTTTGTGTTCAGCGCCGTGGATATGTCCAAAGAGGAAATTAAGGCCATTGAGGAAGCCTATGCAAAAACAGAGACCCCGGTGGTTTCCAATAACAGCGCTCACCGGTGGACGCCGGATGTGCCCATGGTGGTGCCGGAAATCAATCCGGAGCATATGAAAGTCATTGATTTTCAGAAAAAGCGTCTGGGCACGGAGCGGGGCTTTGTGGCAGTGAAACCAAACTGCTCCATTCAGTCTTATGCACCTGTGCTTACTGCCTGGAAAGAGTTTGAGCCTTATGAGGTGGTAGCTACTACTTATCAGGCTATTTCCGGTGCGGGCAAGACATTTAAGGACTGGCCGGAGATGGAAGGAAATATCATTCCCTATATCGGCGGCGAGGAAGAAAAGTCAGAAAAGGAACCCCTCCGTATCTGGGGAGAAATCAAAGACGGCGTAATTGTGCCGGCAGAGAGCCCTGTGATTACCTGCCAGTGTATCCGTGTGCCGGTGCTGAACGGACATACGGCGGCAGTATTTGTAAAATTCCGTAAGAAACCCACCAGAGAACAGCTGATTGAGAAACTGAGAACCTTCCGCGGTGCGCCGCAGGAGCTGAAGCTGCCCAGTGCGCCGGAGCATTTTATCCAGTATCTGGAGGAAGATAACCGTCCCCAGGTAACGGAAGATGTGAATTACGAACATGGAATGGGCGTCAGCGTGGGGCGTCTGCGGGAAGATACGGTGTATGACTGGAAGTTTATCGGACTGTCTCATAATACCGTGCGGGGCGCGGCAGGAGGCGCGGTGCTCTGTGCGGAGCTGCTGAAAGCCCAGGGGTATATTGCAGCGAAGTAGTAAGGAAGAGAAAGATTCCATCCATCTCCGCGGATGTCTGAATAAAATATGAGGTAATAAAAATGGAAAAAAAAATAAAGGATATTACATTTGAGGTAAGCCAGGAACTGGTAAAGTTATTTGGTGACAAAATTGAACGTATTGTTTTGTATGGCTCTTATGCCCGCGGAGATTTTGAGATGGAATCAGACATTGACTTTATGGTTTTGCTAAATTGTAATCAGGAGGAAATAACAGAAAATCGTAAAGCAATGAGCAGGGTTGCAAGCCGGATTGGTTTGCAGAATGACATTATGGTATCACTGCTTGCACGTAATTATAATGAATATAAAAATAATATGAAGTACCAGCCGTTTTATCAGAATATAGAAAGAGAAGGCATGAGTATTTATGGATAAACGAAGAGCAGATCTGGCCATGTATCGTCTGGAGACGGCGAAGCAATGTATTATATCTGCAGGAACTCTGGCTGGGATATCGGATTATAAAGGTGCGGCAAACCGTTCCTATTATGCTGTTTTTCATTGTATGAGAAGCGTGCTGGCGTTGAGTTCTGTGGATTTTTCAAAACATTCCGCGGTAGGCGCTTATTTTCGGAAAGAGTATATTAAGACAGGAATATTTGATGTAACAATGTCAGATATTATATCAGAAGCCTTTGATATTCGAAGTGACAGTGACTACAATGATTATTTTGTAATATCGAAAAAAGAAGTCGAAGAGCAAATAGCAAACGCCCGGTATTTCTACGAGAAAGTGGAAATGTATGTTTTAACACAGATTAAAAATATTCCGGGAACAGAGAAATGATGGATGGTATTCAGGGGTGTGCCGCAATGAAGTGAAAACTTCAGAGCGGTACACCTTTTAAAATGTATGAAAGGATAAAAGGAGAGATTATATTTCAGAAAAAGCGGCATTGCTGTGAAAGAATTAACGATTCTTGCATTCTCACAGGTTTCCGGTTAGAATGAACGTAAGATTGATGGAACAGGGAGGAATTCTATCAGTCTGCATAAAAAATAAACAGGGAGAAGGAATATGAGCAGATTATCAGTAATTTCTACGGACAAGGTAAATTCTACCACAGAAACACTGATGAAGGAATTTACACAGCGTATTATCGCAAATCCGCCAGGGGTCTGTCCCGTTGACATGCAGCTTGCATTTTTGAAGGTATGTCATGCCCAGACCTGTGGAAAATGTGTTCCATGCCGAATCGGACTGGGCATTCTGGAAGAACTTCTGGAAAGCGTTCTGGATAATACGGCAACCATGGAAACACTTGACTTAATTGAACATACAGCTACCAATATCAAAAATTCTGCGGATTGCGCCATTGGGTTTGAGTCCGCCCGCATGGTGCTGGCCGGACTGGAAGGATTTAAAGAGGATTATATTTCCCATGTGAGAGAGCATCAGTGTACAGGAACCTTTGAGCAGCCCATTCCATGCGTCACCCTCTGTCCGGCAAATGTGGACATTCCAGGGTATATTGCACTGGCCGGGGCCGGCCGCTGCGAGGATGCGGTGCGTCTGATTCGGAAGGACAACCCCTTCCCGACGGCGTGCGCGCTGATTTGTGAACATCCCTGTGAGAAGCGGTGCCGCAGGAATATGATAGATGATTCCATCAATATCCGTGGAATCAAACATTATGTGATGGATAAAGCCAATGCAAAGAAGGTTCCGGTTCCTGCCTGTGCAGAGTCCACCGGAAGGAAGGTGGCAATTATCGGCGCCGGCCCTTCCGGGCTTACAGCAGCATATTTTCTGCAGCTTATGGGACATCAGACCACTGTGTATGAAGAAAAAGCACAGCCTGGAGGTATGCTTCGCTATGGAATTCCAAATTACCGGTTCCCAGGGGAAAGGCTTAAGGAAGATATCGACGCCATCCTTTCCACAGGTGTGGAACTGAAACTGAATGCGGCAATTGGAACAGAAGAGCTGAAAGAAATCAACGATACATACGATGCGGTATACATTGCAATTGGCGCTCATGCGGAAAAGCGCCTGAATCTGGAAGGAGAGGACAGCGGAAATGTGATTTCAGCCGTGGAAATGCTGCGTGAAATCGGAGATGACAGATATCCGGATTTCACAGGACAGCGGGTAATTGTAGTGGGCGGTGGAAATGTAGCCATGGACTGTGCAAGAACAGCCATCCGTTCCAATGCAAAAACAGTCAGTATTGTATACCGCAGGCGCAAGGAAGATATGACAGCTCTGCCGGCGGAGGTGGAAGGGGCTATTGCAGAGGGAATTGAGCTCCTTACTTTAAAAGCGCCCCTTCGGGTGGAGAAAGATGAAAAGGGCAATGTGGCGGCTTTGTGGGTGCAGCCTCAGATTATCGGTAAGGTAAGAGGCGGCCGCCCTTCTCCGGGAAAAGCAGACAAGGCGGAAGAACGGCTGGAATGCGACGTAATCCTTATGGCTGTGGGGCAGGATATTATTACAGAGCCCTTTGCACAGGCCGGGATTGCCACGAAAAGCGGAAGAATTCTGGCAGATGCTTCCTGCGCCCTGAACCGTGTGGGCATGTATGCAGGAGGAGACTGTGTATCCGGGCCGGCAACGGTAATCAAGGCCATTGCAGCCGGGAAAGTGGCAGCGGCCAATATTGATGAATTTCTGGGCTGCAATCATGAGATTTCCGTGGATGTGGAGATTCCGGAACCGCTGTTAAATGATAAGGTTCCATGCGGACGTGTAAATCTGGGTGAGAAGGAATCCTGGGCCCGCAAAGATAATTTTGAAGGCATTGAATATACCATGAGCGACGAAGAAGCATATCAGGAGGCAAGTCGCTGCCTGCGGTGTGACCGCCATGGCTGCGGTGTATTGAGAGGAGGCAGACAGGACAAATGGTAAATGTAACGATTGATCACAGGAAGATACAGGTGCCTGAGGGTACGACAATTTTAAAAGCTGCCGCCACTGCCGGAATCGAGATTCCCACACTCTGCTTTCTGAAGGATTTGAATGAAATCGGAGCCTGTCGTATCTGCTGTGTGGAAATAGAAGGCAAAGACACTCTTGCGGCGGCCTGCAATACCATTGCGGAAGAAGGCATGGTGATTCATACCAGCAGTCTGAAAGCTCACTATGCCCGCAGAATGAATCTGCAGATTATTCTGTCCCAGCATGATTTCCGCTGTGCGGCCTGTCAGCGGAACGGAAGCTGCGCCCTGCAGAAAATCTGTGCGGATATGAATATCAATGACGTTCCCTTTGAGCAGTCTTACGAGAGAAAAGAATGGGATTTGAGTTTCCCCCTGATTCGGGATGACAGCAAATGTATCAAATGTATGCGCTGCGTGCAGATTTGCGACAAGGTACAGTCTCTTGGAATATGGGACATTGTAAATACGGGAAAACGTACGGGAGTGGGCGTTTCCAGAATGCGTACCATCACGGAAGCAGACTGCGCCCTGTGCGGACAGTGTATTACCCATTGTCCTACCGGAGCCCTCCGGGAGCGGGATGATGTGCGCAAAGTAATGGACGCCGTCAATGACCCGGATAAAATTGTCGTGGTACAGATTGCTCCGGCGGTCCGGTCTGCCTGGGGAGAAGGTCTTGGCCTGCCGGAAAAAATGGCCACAGAGAAACGTATGGCGGCGGCAGCCCGCGCCCTTGGCATGGATTATGTCTTTGATACAAATTTCAGCGCTGATTTAACGATTATGGAGGAAGCAAATGAATTCCTGGAGCGGATGACCCACAGAGAGAAATATCAGTGGCCCATGTACACTTCCTGCTGTCCCGGCTGGGTTCGGTTTTTGAAATCACAGTATCCGGAAATGACGGAACAGCTTTCTACGGCAAAATCGCCTCAGCAGATGTTTGGGACGGTGGCAAAGACTTATTTTGCAGAAAAGGTACTGGATACGGATCCGAGTAATATTTTCTGCGTATCCATCATGCCCTGTACGGCCAAAAAGGCAGAGTGCGCCCTGCCGAATATCAACGATTCCGGTGCGGACCGGGATGTGGATGTGGTGCTTACCACCAGGGAATTTGACCGGCTGCTTCGTTCTGAGCTGATCTGTCCGGCAAATCTGGAGGAAGAAGAATTTGATTCTCCTCTGGGAACCGGTTCCGGCGCAGCCGTAATCTTCGGAGCCACAGGAGGCGTGATGGAGGCTGCCCTTCGGACTGCTTACTATGCACTGAAAAAAGAAAATCCCAAACCGGATGCATTTAAAATGGTACGCGGGCTGGATGATATCAAAGAAGTGACAGCAGAAATTGCCGGGATTCCCATCCGGGCGGCTGTGGTACACGGACTTGGTAATACCAGAAAGCTGATTGAGCGGGTAGCTGCCGGGGAGGCAGAATACGATTTTGTAGAAGTGATGGCCTGTCCCGGCGGCTGCGCCGGAGGAGGCGGACAGCCCATCACGGAAGGACGTGAGATGGCGGGAGAGCGGGGAAGCAGGCTCTATACGCTGGACAGGAAAAATCCGCTGCGGTTCTCCCATGAGAATCCTTCCGTCCGCGCCCTTTACAGCCAGTATCTGGAAAAACCCCTTTCCCATAAAGCTCATGAACTTTTACATACGGATCATCTGGGCTGGGATATGCCTCGGAAAGTATAAGCTGATACAGGGCTGCCGCATGGTTCGATACGGCGGCCCTGTTGAAGTTTTGTCTGCTTTACTGTCTGCTAACTGCGCAGCAAGTGCGCAGTTGCAGGCTGAACTGTTACGAAGTTTTTCCAAAAAGAAAGAAACATCATTGTAAAAGAAATTAAATCATGATATGATACAAAGGAAATATTACAGAAGAATCACAGTATACCTTATGGATGAACAGGAATGGGAGTTTGGCTATGGCAGGGAGAAAAACAGAATTACAATATCTGGAGCAGATGTACCATGAGACCGGAAATCAGCTTCTGGTACTGTACGGAAGAAAAGAGCATGGAGGCAGGAAACTGGTGCAGGAATTTTGCAGAAACAAAAAATTCTTTTATTACTGTGCACCGGAGATTTCCCCTCAGTCACAGCGGCAGCGGATGGGAAGGGAAATTGCGGAACATTATCAGGTGACATTATCCGAAGATTCCTACGATACCTTTTTCAAACGGGTAAAAAGCGGAGACAGCAGCAAACTGGTGCTGGTTATGGATGAAGTTCAGCATATTATGAAAAAAGACAGCCAGTTTCTGGAAAGTATCCTGAAGCTGAAGGGGAAGAAACTGTATCCTGGGCCGGTGATGATTCTGCTGTGCAGTTCTTCCATATTCTGGGTGGAACAGGAGTTGCCCCAGGTTCTGGGCAATGCTGCCAGGAAGCTGGACGGAACCGTGAAATTTGAGGAACTGAAATTTCTGGATTTAGTGCGTAATTTTCCGGATTACAGTGTCAGGGAAAGTGTGGAAGCATTCGGAGTAATCGGCGGTGTGACGGAATATATGAAAGGCTGGGATGATACGAAGGATATCCGTACCAATATCTGTACCCATGTGTTGTCAGAAACAGGTTTCCTTTACGGAAAGGCGGAGGAGATTATCCGAACCCAGTTAAGAGAGCTTTCCGTATACAATACTATTCTGGAAGTTCTGGCTTCCGGAAAGCATAAGCTGAACGATATCTATCAGGCCACAGGATTTTCCAGAGCGAAAATCAGCGTATATCTGAAAAATCTGATGGAGTTTGATGTGGTGGAGAAAGTGTATTCCTTTGAAACCGGAGGATGGCAGAATGCCCAGAAAGGACTGTATCAGATAAAAGATACGTTTATTAATTTCTGGTTTAAATTTGTATATCCATACCTGTCCGATTTGCAGTTAATGGCGCCGGAGGATTTTTATGAGAAGCATATTGCAGGAGGGCTGGAGGGATATCTGAAACGATATTTTGTGAATGTGTGCATGGAATATCTGGAACTGCAGGATCTGGTAGGAAGGCTGCCTCTGAACATTCATAAAATGGGAACCTGGATTGGGAAAAAAGGCCATATTGACATTATTGCTCAGAACAGTATCCGGGAAAACATTATCTGCCTCTGTAACTGGTCGGAACCGGCAATGACATTTGAAATGTGCCAGCAGTTATTTCAGAGCATGGAGCAGGCCAGAATTACCGCAAATTATTACTATCTCTTTACAGCCAAATCCTTTGATGAACAGCTGCTGCGGGTGGTAGACCAGGACAGCCGCATTGTGCTGGTGGATATGAACAGAATGTAACGGAAACAGAAAGCAGGACAGAAATTTATGGCGAAGGCTTTATACATAGCGGAGAAACCAAGTGTGGCAAGGGAATTTGCCAGAGCATTAAAACAGGATTTTAAAAACCATGACGGTTACATGGAATCGGGGGAAGGGGTTGTTACCTGGTGCGTGGGCCATCTGGTGACTATGAGTTATCCAGAGGCTTACGATGAAAAACTGAAAAAGTGGAGCCTTGCCACCCTCCCATTTTTGCCGGAGGAATTTAAGTACGAGGTGATTCCGGCCGTGGAGAAGCAGTACAGGATAGTAGCGAATCTTTTAAACCGTCCCGATGTGAGTACCATTTATGTATGTACGGACTCCGGGCGGGAAGGAGAATATATTTACCGTCTGGTGGAACGACAGGCCGGAGTGCAGGGGAAGGACCGGCGCAGAGTCTGGATTGATTCCCAGACAGAGGAAGAGATTCTGCGGGGCATCCGGGAGGCAAAAGAGCTGTCAGAATATGACAATCTCTGTGAGTCCGCCTATCTGCGGGCAAAAGAAGATTATCTCATGGGCATTAACTTTTCCCGGCTGCTCACATTGAAATACGGCAATGCTATTTCAGGATTTCTGAAAACCAGATATACGGTAGTCAGCGTGGGCCGGGTTATGACCTGTGTGCAGGGCATGGTAGTGCGCAGGGAGCGGGAAATCCGGGAATTTGTGAAAACGCCTTTTTACCGGGTGGTCAGTATCCTGGATATCCGGGGAACTGAAATTGAGGGGGAATGGCGGGCAGTGGAAGGTTCCTGTTATTTCCAGTCCCCCAAACTGTACAAAGAGAATGGGCTGAAAGAGAAAAAAGACGCAGAACAGTTAATCGCAGATTTTATTTCTTCTTCCGGAGTTTTGGCCGGGGAAGAAAGACAGCCTTCGGAAGACAGTCCTCTGTCCGGAGCAGAAGGGCAACTTTCGGAAAACAGTCCTCTGTCCGGAGCAGAAGGGCAGATTCCGGAACATCATTCGGGGGAAACAGAGATAAAAGCCTCTGTTTTTTCCCTGGAAAAGAAAAAGGAGAATAAATATCCGCCCCTTCTTTACAACCTGGCGGAGTTGCAGAACGACTGTTCCAGACTTTTTAAAATCAGTCCGGATCAGACATTGCAGGTGGTACAGGAACTGTACGAGAAAAAGCTGGTCACCTATCCCAGAACGGACGCCCGCGTGCTGTCTTCTGCTGTGGCCAGAGAGATACGGAAAAATATCGAGGGCCTGACAAATATTCCCTCCGTAAAGGGATTTGCGGAGGAAATCCTGGAACGGGGAAGTTACAAAAAGATTGGAAAAAGCCGGTATGTCAATGACAAACAGATTACGGACCATTATGCTATTATTCCAACGGGACAGGGACTTTCGGCTGTCCGCAGCCTGAACGGAACAGCCCTGCATGTGTACGAAACCATTGTGCGGCGATTTCTGGGGATTTTCTTTCCTCCCGCAGTGTATCAGAAGATTAATCTGGTAACATCCATAAAGAGAACAGGAAGTCCCGCCGGAGCGGAAAAGTTTTTTGCTTCTTTTAAAGTGCTGGCAGAACCGGGATATCTGAAAGTCATGGAATATTCTTTCCGGAAAAAGAAAGAAGAAAAGCAGCCGGAAGAGAAAGGAGCGGATGAGGACAATGCCCAGGATATGGCCTGCGACCTGTCCGTTATGGAACTTTTGTCTTCTCTGAAAAAAGGCATGGAGCTTCCGGTGAAATCTCTGAATATCAAAGAAGGGGAGACTTCCCCGCCCAAACGCTATAATTCCGGCTCCATGATTCTGGCCATGGAAAATGCAGGGCAATTAATCGAGGACGAGGAGCTCCGGGCTCAGATTAAGGGGAGCGGCATCGGCACCAGCGCCACCAGAGCGGAAATCCTCAAAAAGCTGGTGAACAACAAATATCTTGCCCTGAATAAAAAGAGCCAGATTATTACGCCTACCCTGCTGGGAGAAATGATCTACGACGTGGTAAACGCCTCGATTCGTTCTTTGTTAAATCCTGAACTGACAGCAAGCTGGGAAAAGGGCCTGACCTATGTGGCGGAAGGGAGTATTACGCCTCAGGAATATATGGAAAAACTGGAGCATTTTATCCGAAGCCGTACCAGCGGCGTGCTGGGGCTGAATAACCAGTATGCCCTGCGGGAATATTTTCAGTATGCTTCGGCTTTTTATAAATCATCTGAAAAATCATCGAAAAAGCCATCAACCCCAAAAGGAGGAAAACAGAAAAATGGAAACATGTAAAATCAGTAATCTCTACAACTTATCGGAAACCCTGGCTTCAGAATTATTTCAGGGCCTTACTTACCCCTGGGAGGCGCTGCCCAAAATCAGCGCATTTATCTGTAAACTGGGAGAAACTCTGGATGCGGAGAAATATGAGCAGCGGGGCGAGAACATCTGGATTGCCAGAACTGCAAAAGTTGCTCCCACAGCCAGTATCAACGGGCCGGTTATCATTGACGAGGAAGCGGAAATCCGCCATTGTGCTTTCATCCGGGGAAATGCCATTGTGGGAAAAGGAGCTGTTGTGGGTAATTCCACGGAGCTGAAAAATGTAGTTCTGTTTAATAAAGTACAGGTGCCCCATTACAATTATGTGGGAGATTCCATTCTGGGCTATAAATCCCATATGGGAGCAGGTTCCATCACCTCCAATGTGAAATCAGATAAAACTCTGGTGGTGGTGAAAGACAAAGAGCAGGAAATAGCCACAGGCTTAAAGAAATTCGGAGCCATGCTGGGAGATGAAGTGGAAGTGGGCTGCAACAGCGTTCTGAATCCGGGTACGGTAGTGGGAAGGAACAGCAATATCTATCCTCTTTCCATGGTAAGGGGCGTGATACCTGCCAAATCCATATACAAGCAGAAAAATGATATTGTGGAAAAACAGAACTAAGTATAGTTGACAAAAAGCGCCATATGTACTATTGTATTAAATGAGTAATACAAAGAACATATGGCATTTTTATCGGACAGAGATTTTCAGGTTTACGGGAGAACCTTTGTCCGGAATTTCAAAAAGGAGAGTGGGTTATGTTAGAAATTCAGAGTCTGACAAAAAAATACGGACATTATCTGGCCGTAGACCATGTAAGTTTTACGGTTCCCGACGGAAAAGTGGGAATTTTGCTGGGGCCTAACGGAGCCGGAAAATCTACGATTATCAAGAGCATTGCCGGGCTTTTGCGTTATCAGGGCGGCGTCGGAATTGAGCAGATGCCGGCAAGGACACTGGAGGCCAGGCGGATTTTTGCCTATGTGCCGGAACTGCCGGCCATGTTTGACGCGCTGACGGTACGGGAGCACATTGAATATGTGCGCAGAGCTTACAATTCTTCCATTACCGATGAAGAAATTGAGCGGCTGCTGGTCCGCTTTGAACTGGAAGACAAACAGAACAAGCTGGGAAACGAGCTGTCCAAAGGTATGATGCAGAAAGTGAGCATCTGCTGCGCTCTGGCCATTAAGCCAAGGGTAATTCTGCTGGATGAGCCCATGGTGGGTCTGGACCCTGCAGCCATCAAGGAACTGAAAGAAGTGCTTCTGGAACTGAAAGAGCAGGGCGTCACCATTTTAATCAGTACCCACATGCTGGAAATGGTGAAAGAACTGTGGGACGTGATGTTTATTATGGAAAAAGGGAAAATCGTCGGCACTTTTACCAGAGAGCAGGCCAGAGATACGGATATTGAGGAACTGTTCTTCCGGATTACGGGAGGCGGTGAAGCACAATGAATGGTCTGATTTATCTTTATAAAAGAACCATTATCAATCGAATCAAGAAGGCGCTGAAACGGCCGGTTACTTATTTTGTGACGGTATTTATCCTGCTTTACGTGGTTATGATTTACAACAGCTTTAACATGATGATACAGGAAGGAAACTTTAATTCTGCCGGGAATCTGGTGACGATTCTGTCCATGATTATTTTCTTTCTGATTCCGGGAAATCTGATCAGTTATGCAAAACGGAAGGGGCTGCTGTTTCGCCCCAGCGAGGTGCATTTTGTATTTTCTTCTCCGGTCAGTCCCAAAATGGTGCTGATGTTTGCAGGAGTAAAATCCTTTTCCGTAAATATTCTCGTGGGTCTGGCCATTGCGGTGGCAGGCGCACTGTGGTTTGAGGCCAGCCCGCTGCAGGCACTGTTATATTTTCTGTTTTTTGTGGTATTTGAAAGTATTCTGGAAGCCTCCTGTATTATTTTCTGTTACGGAAATGAAAAACTGCCGGAGAAATTTTTTTCGGTGCTTGTGATAGCCATGTATACCTTTATGGGATTTGTGGTGGGCATGGCGTCTTACCTGCTGATTACCAGAGAACCTTCCTTTGGATTGCTGCAGAACTTTTTTTCCATGCCCATGATTCAGATGATTCCGGTGGTGGGGTGGAATGTTGCGGTGACCAGACTGATTTTTCTGGGGCCGGATGCGGTAAATATAACCGGAACGGTACTGTTTCTGGTGTCTACCGTGCTGATGTTTGCCGCTGCCTGGCGGATGCAGTGCACGGGTGATTATTACGAGGACGCCATGAAATTTGCAGACGAGTATCAGGAGCGGCGTGCGAAGCAGAAGAAGGGCATTGCCTCCGTTCCCTGGCTGGAAAAGCACCGGAAGTTCCGGCAGGCTTCCGTGGAATACAAAGGCACCTGCGCCAAAGCCATTTATTTTCGGCAGATGCTGGAGTATAAGAAAAATCCCACCTTTATTTTCGGATGGAATACGTTGCTGTGTCTGGGTCTTGGAGTCCTGATTGGGGCGGTAGGATACTTTAATGATGCAGTAAGCCAGTTTGGGCCTGCCAAAATCTTTATTATCCCAGGAGTGGCCAGTTATGTCGTATTTATTTTCAGCGGATACGCCACCAAATGGTCCAGGGAACTGGAGAATCCCTATACTTATCTGATTCCGGATACCCCTCTGAAAAAGGTGTGGTACGCCACAAAGATTGAGCATATCCGGGCTGTCGTGGACGGTGTACTGATTACCCTGCCGGGAGCGGTTGTGTTCGGAATCGGCCCGGTACTGACTGTGCTTACCATACTTCTCTATGTCTGCCTGCAGGCCAACCGGCTCTATTACGGAATGCTGGCGGACGCCCTGATTGGTAATATTCTGGGCAATACGGGACGTACTCTGGTTAAGATTCTGTTCCAGGGAATCGCCATTGGGATTGGAATTGTGGCGGCCATTGTGGCCGGGCTTCTGATTTCAGTGGAAGCAGGATTTCTGGTGATGATTGTGGTGATGGGCCTTCTGACTTTTGCAGGAGCAGCCGCGTCCTCGGTTTCCTTTACAAAAATGGAAGTGCTGGAATAATGCTGATATCTGAAAAGAATATATAAAGCAGAAATCGCCGTATATGGGGCAGGCCATAGCGGCGGTTTCATTTTGTAGCAGTTCAGCCCGCGCCATTCGCAAAGGCACCTTTGGTGCTTTCTCGCTGCTTAACTTCACTGGCAACGCAGAGTAACTTCAGGGCTCCTCTCAACTCTGTTGGGTCCCTCCTCAGGTTAAATGCTAACTTTGATCATAAATGGGCGCTCCGCTCATAGCCTGCAAGACGTGTTCATTCATGTAAACATGATTCACCCGTCTTACAGGCTATGGCTGAACTGTTACCAGTAAGTGCAAAATTTGTAAGGAAAATGCTGGACTATTTTCGCAAAATATGATTAAATATGAGTAAGAATGTGAAATACATAAAGATGATTTAACATGGTTAGTATGCGTCATGTTTCTCCCGCTTTTGGGGCGCATGGCCATCCAGCTATGGAAGCAGCAGCTTTCATATAATAAATGTATACATTGAAAGGAGTCTTAAAATGATTTACACGAAGGAAGTTGAAAACATGTGTCCGGTAGCCAAGGGCGCAAAACATGAACCAGCTCCAATTCCGGAAGAAGGAAAATGGGTGCATTCCAAGAAAATTGAGGATATTTCCGGTTTTACACACGGAATCGGCTGGTGTGCTCCCCAGCAGGGTGCATGTAAGCTCTCACTGAATGTAAAAAATGGCGTGATTGAGGAAGCTCTGGTAGAGACCATCGGATGTTCCGGCATGACCCACTCCGCAGCTATGGCAGCAGAGATTTTACAGGGCAAGACCATTCTGGAAGCATTGAATACAGACCTTGTATGCGATGCAATTAACACAGCCATGAGAGAGCTGTTTTTACAGATTGTATACGGACGTACCCAGAGTGCATTTTCTGACGACGGGCTGGCAGTAGGCGCTGGTCTGGAAGATTTGGGAAAAGGACTTCGTTCCCAGGTTGGTACCATGTATGCAACAAAAGAAAAAGGTGTTCGTTATCTTGAAATGGCAGAAGGTTATGTAACCGGTATTGCTCTGGATGCTGACAATGAAGTAATCGGATATCAGTTTGTAAGCCTTGGTAAAATGACCGACTTTATCAAAAAAGGTGATGATCCTAATACCGCATGGGAGAAAGCAAAAGGCCAGTATGGCCGTGTGGCAGATGCAGCTAAGATTATCGACCCGCGGGCAGAATAGTCAGGAACAGACAGGCTGTTTCCGGTTTGTCTGGAGTTAAGTACCATTGTTCAAAAAGATAGGAGGACATTTCAAATGGCTTTATTTGAATCATATGAAAGAAGAATTGACCAGATTAATTCTGTGTTAAATAATTATGGAATCAGCTCCGTGGAAGAAGCTGAGAAAATTACAAAAGATGCTGGGCTTGACGTTTACGAGCAGGTAAAGAAGATTCAGCCCATCTGTTTTGAAAACGCATGTTGGGCATATACCGTAGGAGCGGCAATTGCAATCAAAAAAGGTGCAAAAAGAGCGGCAGATGCAGCAGCAGCAATCGGAGAAGGCCTTCAGGCATTCTGTATTCCCGGTTCTGTTGCAGACCACAGAAAAGTAGGTCTTGGCCATGGAAACCTTGGCAAAATGTTACTGGAAGAAGAAACAGAGTGTTTCTGTTTCCTGGCTGGCCATGAGTCCTTTGCGGCAGCAGAAGGTGCGATTGGTATCGCTGAGAAAGCCAACAAGGTTCGCCAGAAACCTCTGCGCGTTATCTTAAATGGTCTTGGAAAAGACGCAGCGCAGATTATTTCCCGTATCAACGGATTTACTTTTGTAGAGACAAAATACGACTACAAAGAAGCAAAATTGAACGTTGTATATGAAAAACCGTATTCCGACGGTCTCCGTGCAACTGTAAAATGCTACGGTGCGGATGATGTGCAGGAAGGCGTTGCAATTATGCACCATGAAAATGTGGGCGTTTCCATTACCGGTAACTCCACCAATCCCACACGTTTCCAGCATCCGGTAGCAGGTACATATAAGAAAGAATGCAATGAACAGGGTAAGAAATACTTCTCTGTTGCATCCGGCGGCGGTACCGGACGTACCCTTCATCCGGACAACATGGCAGCAGGACCGGCTTCCTACGGTATGACAGACACCATGGGACGTATGCACTCTGACGCACAGTTCGCAGGTTCTTCTTCCGTACCGGCTCACGTTGAGATGATGGGCTTAATCGGAATGGGCAATAACCCGATGGTAGGAGCTACCGTTGCAGTTGCAGTTTCCATTGAGGAAGCAGCTAAGGCCGGGAAATTCTAAGAAATAGTGTATTTAAAAGGGTTTCTGTTGACGTGAGATGTCAGCGGAAACCCTTAATTTTGCCAGGTAGCACACAAGTAACACACAGGTAGCACACATGGGGTAGCACACAAATATTTGAGATAAAAAAGGGTATCTGCATTTTACAGACACCCTTTAATGCGGTTTTATGTAACGGTTATTGCTTATGCTTAGAATATTGTACCGGACAGTAAGGAATAATCCTTTAAATGTTCTAAAATGATATTCTGGACATATTCAAGGTAACCGCCAAATAATAATGCGGTCAGATATAAAAATCACCCCAACCCTTTGCGAGTTGGAGTAATTTACTATAATTCACATGCAATTTTTGATAGATTGGAGTTTTTCGCTCCAAGGTGCAAGCTTTGCGGGCTGAGCGTCTGTCATCTCTTTCGCTGGCCGATGCTCCAGAAGAAATTTCAGATATCCGTAAATGTTCAGATCATGTGCTTTTGCTATCTCAACCATGGTATATACTACAGCACTGGCATTTGCTCCGGAAACAGAATCACTGAACAGCCAGTTCTTCCGGCCAACTGCAAATGGGCGAATCGCATTCTCACTGAGATTATTCGTAAAGCTGCAGCGCCCATCTTCCAGATAGGTCTCCGCTGTATCCCGGCGGTTAAGGACATAATTCACTGCCTTATCCATACGGGTATTTCGGGCTGGTTTCTGTTGATCCAGCCACAACCAGAAAGCCTCCAGAACAGGTTTTTCCTTCTCGAGACGCAGCTGCTTCCTTTTTTCATAATCACCAGGATATTTTTTGTTGATAGAATCCTCTATGGCGAACAACCGGTTACAGTACTGGACTCCCTGAACAGCTGGCTGTAATCATACTGTTTCCCCTTGGGAACGGCATCGATAAAGTATTTGCGGATATGTGCCCAGCAGGAACACCGTCTGATATTCGGCAGGCTGTTATAGCCCTGATAACCATCGGTTTCCAGATACCCATGGTACCCTTTCAGGAACTCCTTTGCATGGCTGCCGCTTCTGGTAGGTGAATAGCCATACAGGATAATGGTTGGAAGACCATCTTCACCACTGCGGAACAGCCACATGAAAGACTGCGCCTGTGCCCGGCGGTCTTCTTCTTTCAGCACCTGGACCCTGGTCGCATCTGCCATTGCAAAGCTGCGCTTTAGCAGTTCCCGGCGGAAGTAATCATACATTGGCTGAAAATAATTCTGTGAGCAGTAGATGATCCAGTTGGCAAGTGTGGTACGGCTGATCTGGGCTCCATACTGTTTCCAGTCCTTCTCCTGACGGTAAAGCGGAAGCCTGTTGGCATACTTCTGATACATGGTCCATGCAACGGTGGATGCAGAAGCAGGACCTTTCCCAACCAGGGCTTTCGGAACCTGTGACTTTATGATCACAGGTTTTTCGGTATCTCCCAGTCCTTCCTTACACGATGGACAGCCATAGTTTTGGCTGTAGTATTCAATCACTTTGCATGTGGCGGGAATAAATTCCAGCTCGCGGCGGACATACTCTTCGCCAATCAAAACCATCTGTGTACCGCAGACCGGACAGACCTGATCTTCTTCTGGCAGAGGGATGACTACTTTTTCCACTTTCAGTCCTTTATAAAGATCCTCGTGGGTGGCTTTCTTCTTACGGGTATGTTCCCGGATCACGGCCGTTTCTTCCAACTGGGATAGATCCTGCTCCACCCCAGCTTCATCGAAAAGATTCTGCTGTCCGGGAATGTCATTGGATCTTTTTTCGCTGGAGGAGCCGAAAAGCTTTTTGGTCAGATAATCCACCTGTTCCTGAAGGGCTTTTTCATGACTGGATTTTTCATCAATAACAAGACGGAGAGATTTGATCAGCTCAGTCAGCTCAGAGACCATTGTTTTCAGTTGTGATATGGTGTCCTTCAGCTCTCGCAGCCGGATATCTTTTGCACTGGAAGCCATCGTTCTCTCCTTGGATTTACTCCCTTTATTATACCAGAAACCGGGATATTTCTAAAGGAAAACAAGGGCTGAAAAACGCTGAATTTATAAGGAAATCCGCCATTTTTCTGTGCAGGATTTTTTACAAAATCCAGAGGTGTTTCACTCTGTTTTGAGGGCTTTTGGCTGGTCAATATCAATCCCCGACATCAGCCAGTCAAACTCCCGCCAGGAAAGATTCCGGACTTCCGACTGTTTCCTGGGCCATTGATAACCTCCTGGAACAGACAGCCTTTTATAAATGAGGACGAAGCCATCCGGTTCATGGAATAAGGCTTTAATCCTGTCCCGCCTCCTTCCGCAGAACAGGAAAAGTGCGCTGGAGGCAGGATCCATCTTCAGCTGGTCTTCAATAATAGTGCAGAGACCATCAATCGATTTGCGCATGTCCGTATAGCCGCAGACAATGTAAATCTTCTCAAGCCCGGAGATATCGCCTAACATGAAGTCTCCCGGATGAGACGAAGTGTCCTGGTGAGCAGAACAGGATCGGCATCATTACAGATGCGGACAGTAACATCTTTCATGGTCACTTCAATCGTATGTGAATTATCAAGGTGCATTTGCTGTATCTGTGATGTGGTATACTGCTGCGGAACAATGTCAACAGGAACCACATCCTGTTTTGGAGATGGGTTCTCAAGATGACCATAGTTTGGTGCTGGAATCTGATCCGAAGCCGCTTTTCGACAACGGCTTACCCAGTTATAAAAGGTGCTTACTGCAATGCCGTTTTCACGGCACCAGTCAGCATCTGTCATGCCGCTTTGGCGGCATTCATTAATAAGCCGGATCTGTTCCGCCATCGGAACACGGGCTTTGCGAGTAGCTGACATAGCTTATCCTCCATAATTGTAGTGAAATAGTCTAAATATCTTTCGCCTACAATTATAGAGGGAATCAGCGGATTAGAAAATCCGCAGGAATATTTGGCGCTTACGGTAGTCACATTATAGATAAGGACACACTTATAAATAATCTGCTTGCGAATTATGGCAAATATGGCGTTACCAGAGCAGAATTAGAGCCGATTATAGATGATGGCATACAGAACTATGATTTGTCATTAGAAGCTATCTACAGCGGTTTGAGAATGAGCCTTGC
>CATLIX010000032.1 GCA_949959185.1 uncultured Eubacterium sp.
ACGCAAATGCAAAGGAAATATGTCGCCAGGGCGACGCATTTGCGGCGCAGAATTTCGTAAAACGAAATTCTTTTTTAGAGAGAATCAGGTGACATATGAAAAAAGAATCATTTACCGTAAGATTTTTATATAAGACAATGTCGGGGCGCATGTTTCTGAAAGTGCTGACCCGGCCTTTTGTATCCAGGGCAGCAGGAAGATTTCTGGATTCCAGGCTGTCCCGGTGGCTGGTGCCCCTGTTTATCAGAAAGCACCATATAGACATGAGTGATTATGAGAAAAAGTACCGCTCTTTTAACGCTTTTTTTACCAGGAAACGTTCCATGGAAGAGATAGATATTACGCCGGAACATCTGATCAGCCCATGCGACGGCTGGCTGAGCGTATATCCGGTCAGCGAAACACAGACTTATCAGATTAAGCATATCGAATACCGGCTGGAGGATTTGCTGAAAAGCCGGAAACTGGCCAGACACTTTGCGGGAGGAACCTGTCTGATTTTCCGGCTGACCCCTCAGAATTATCACCGCTACTGTTATGTCAGCGACGGTACGGTAAGAAGAACCAGGGTTATTCCGGGAAAGCTGCACTGCGTACGCCCCACAGCCTGTGAAGCATTTCCGGTATTTGCAGAAAACAGCAGGGAATATGCACAGATTTATACGCCGAAATTCGGAACCATTATCCAGATGGAAATTGGAGCCATGATGGTGGGGAAAATTCACAATTATCCCAGAGACGGGAAAGTATTTCAGGGGGAAGAAAAGGGATATTTTGAATTCGGCGGCTCCACCATACTTCTGCTGCTGGAAAAAGACCGGCTGGAAGTGAAGGAGGAGATTTGGCAGAACAGCCGGGAAGGACTGGAAACAGAAATCCGTCTGGGTGAACTGGCAGGGGTATGCCCCCGAAACCAGGGAAAAACAGAAGAGAATTTTTAAAAACGGTATATTATATATGTCTGCAAAGGAAACGGAAGTGGCGGAATGAATGAGCTGGAAAAGTGCATGGCAGGGAAATATTATAACTGTCATGACAGGGTTTTTCTGGAATTCAAGACCAGAGCAAGGGATCTGCTGCAGGAATACAATACCCTTGCATATGAGCAGAATAGGAGAGGGCTCCGTCATAGGAGCAGGAAGCGTGGTTACAAAAGATGTGCCTCCGGATTCGCTGGCAGTGGGGAATCCCTGCCGGGTGATTCGTAATATTAATCAGGAACTGTAAATTGACAATACATTTTACAGAACCCCCAAACTGTAAGGCAATACGGTTTGGGGGTTCATTCTTTTGTCTAAATGGATTTGTAATCTCTTATCCTGAAAAATAGAAATAAACACCATATAACAGTTGACAACAGATAAATGCTGTTATATACTGTTATGCGTAAGGAGGAAGAACATGAAGGTTATTATCAACACATCCTTAATGGTTCCCATATATGAGCAGATTACAGACCAGATAAAAACCCTCATACGCAATGGAGAACTAAAGGAAAACGATAGTCTTCCGTCTGTCCGCACACTGTCAAAGGAACTGAAAATCAGCGCTTTAACAGTAAAAAAGGCATATGACACTCTGGAAAGCGAGGGCTTTACCATAACCGTACATGGAAAAGGAACCTATGTGGCGGCTGTCAACACTGAGCTTTTGCTGGAAGAGCAGAAAAAAGAACTGGAAGCTGATCTGGAACAGGCAATACGGAAAGGCAGGCGCTGCGGAATCAGCGACGAAGATATTAAGAGTTTATTTGAATTGATTTTGGAGGGCTGATGAATATGCTGAAATTAGAACATTTCAAAAAAGAATACGACAATTTTTCTCTGGACTGTTCTCTGGAAGTACGGGAAGGCTGTGTGACCGGCCTGATTGGGCAGAACGGTGCAGGAAAAAGCACCGCTTTTAAAGGGGCATTGGGACTGATTTCCGCGGACGGCGGCAATGTTGCCATTTTTGGAAAAAATTTGTCGGAATTTACGCCGGAGGACAGAGAACATTTAGGCGTGGTCCTCTCTGATTCCGGATTCAGCGGATATTTAACGATTCACGATATTATCCCTGTTCTGAAAAATCTGTATAAAGAGTTTGATTATCCCTTTTTCACAGAACAGGTACGCAGATTCGGGCTGCCCATGGATAAAAAAATGAAAGAATTTTCAACGGGAATGAAAGCAAAGCTGAAAATGCTTGCGGCAATTTCCCACAATGCCAGGCTGTTAATCCTCGATGAGCCCACCGCAGGGCTTGACGTGGTTGCCAGAGATGAATTGCTGGATATGCTGCGGGAATTTATGGAACAGGATGAGAGACGCTCTATTCTTATCAGTTCCCATATATCGAGTGATCTGGAAACTTTATGTGACGATGTTTATATGATACACAACGGAAAAATAATATTACATGAAGATACGGATGTTTTGCTGAGCGATTATGGTTTGCTGAAGGCAGAGGGAGAACAGTTTAACGAAATGGAGAAACAGTATATCCTGCGTTACCGAAAGGAAGCCTGGGGGTATAGCTGTCTGACCGGTCAAAAACAGTATTATATGGAAAACTATCCGAAAATCGCAGTGGAAAAAGGAACGATTGACGCAGTGATTACAATGATGATAAGGGGGCAGGAATTATGAAAGGTTTATTGATTAAGGATTTCAGACTGATGAAAGGACAGAAAAATTTCTTCTTCGTCATTGTTGTCATATCCGTCGGCATGGCGGCTTTTTCAGAAGATTTGTCATTTATGATGAGCTTTCTTCCTTTTGTGTTGTCGCTATTTACATTAAGCACCATAAGTTATGACGAATTTGACAACGGGAATGCGTTTTTATTTACGCTGCCTGTCAGTCGCGCAGGTTACACCATTGAAAAATATTGCCTCGCACTTCTGCTGGGCGGCGGTGCCTGGGTGTTGTCAGTGCTTTTAGCCATGGGTGACGTCATATTGCGGGAAACAGCGTCCCTTTCTGAAACGGTGATGATGGCAGCGATGATGTTGCCTCCATTGATTGTGATTCAGGCAGTTATGATACCTTTTCAGTTAAAATTCGGCGGCGAAAAAGGACGAATTGCTCTGATTGGTGTGTTTGGCCTGCTGTCTGTGATTGGAATTGCGGCTGTGAAAGCAGCCCGGATGTTCGGGATTGATATAGAAGATATGCTCGGCATCCTGTCTGCGGCAAGTATGGGAACTATAGTGGCCGCGCTTATGGTTATAGCAGTGATTCTTCTGCTGATATCTGTAAAAATCAGTATTTCCATTATGAAAAACAAAGAATTTTAGGAGGGTATATAGTATGCTATGTGTAGTGGCACTGATTGTTTTTGCTTACTGGCTCCTGGTAAAGCGGAACAGGAAATAAGCAGTGATATCTGATATCAATTTACATTTCCCGTTCCCATCCGGTCTGTTCCCGGTAAACCTTCGGCGTGCATCCCGTGCGCTTTTTGAACATTCTGCTGAAATAATACACGTCCGGAACACCGCATTTCTCCGCAATGCTTTTGATGGGGAAATCCGTAGCCACCAGCAGTTTTTTGGCCTGTTCCACTCGCTGGCGGTTGACATAATCCGTAAGGGGGACGCCCACCTCCCGTTTAAACAGGGTGGACAGGTAGCTGGCATTCACGTTCAGCAGTTCTGCCATGGCATTCAGGCTCAGATTTGAAGTCAGGTCGGTACTGATATACGTCATGACTTTCCGGGTGAGCAGGGAGTAGTCTTTGAGAGTATGTTTGCGCACCATACGGCAGTAATTGCGCACAAGCTGCAGCTGGATTGCGTTGCACTGGGCTTTGCTGGAAGTCTGCTCAATCAGCTTTACATTCAGATTGGAATGGGCGTCAATATGAATGGGGTGCACGCCGGCCTGTTCTACGGTTTTGCGCAGCAGGGTATTAAAGGCTATGGCATAGTCCTTGCTGTCCCTGAGACTGCAGGGCAGCCGGTATGGCAGGTTATGTCCGGCCAGGCTGGAAATAATGCTCAATGCCCTGGTTTCATTGCCGCTGGCCACCGCGTCCAGAATCTGCCTTTCAATGGCATATCGTTCTTCTATCATACGGATATTCATCCGGGAATCTTCCACATTGCTGTAATGGACACAGGTTTCATACCAGCTGTCCCTGTCATTAAAATCATCATACACAAGTTCGTACTGGTTTTCGCCAAACAGATAATTTCCAAGGGTAAGAAAAATATTGCTGTAAACCGTGGGAGCCGGAAAGCTGGTCAGCCGCAGGTAGAATCCCTGCAGAACAGGCTGCTGGTTCTCCGGAATTTTCATTTTCCGAAACAGCTCTTTCAGCCGGGAAGGAGGCATTTCTTCCAACAGCACAGGGCCGCAGATCATCAGTCTGCGGCTGTTTGGAATACGCATCATGGTATAGGTACAATACAGGGCGTCTTTCAGGTAGTATATGGTATTTTCTTTCAGTTTATCCAGATAGTTTCGGATAAACTCATGGTCGTGATTTTCCAGGATGGCAGAACGGAGGCCGAAATCCAGCCAGGAATAATCTTCACAGGGCAGGGTGATGCAGTGAATCGGAATGGCGTTATTTTTCAGTAAATCCTGTACAAACGACAACAATATCTGCTCCATGACAGTCAACCTCTTTTCTGATTCAATTCTGAACAGTTACAAAAATTTTATATATTTTTGCATATTTTTCAGGTGAAATCAACGCAAAATAAAAATAATGCAAAAAGTACCAAAAATCGTATCTCGCCAGAGTATGTAAAGAAATGTAGCATGTAAAATGCACATAAATGACAAAATATGACAAAGAAACATTGCGTGTATTGTGGAAAATGACGTATAAAAAATACTTTATCTGGAAAAATATTGTAGGAAATGAAAAGGAGGAATGATATGAGAAATGTGATTAATCTGAACGGGGAGTGGAAATTTTCAAAAGAAAATAAAAAGCTCCCTGAATCAATGCCTCAGGACTGGGAACCGGTGGAACTGCCCCACACCTGGAACGCTGTGGACGGTCATGACGGAAACGGAAGTTATGACAGAGGATGCTACTGGTATGTCAGAACCTTCGAGACCCCCAGGCAGCCTCTGAAAGGCGGACGGGTATTTCTGGAAATACTGGCTGCCGGACAGCAGGCCACCGTATATGTGAACGGAAAAGGGGAATATTACCATGAAGGAGGATATTCCACTTTCCGGGCAGATATTACGGACGCCTGCAAAGAAGAAGGGGAAAACCTGCTGGCCATTGCCTGCAGCAATGAAAACAAAAGCAGCGTCTATCCTCAGTCTGCGGATTTTACTTTTTACGGGGGACTTTACCGGGGCGTAAATTTAATCAGCGTGCCGGAAGCTCATTTTGATCTGGAGCACTGGGGCAGTATTGGATTTATGGTAACTCCGATGCCCGACGGCAACGGCGGAGCGGAATTTAAACTGGAGTCCTGGCCGGTGCATACGGATGAGAATTTTACCGTTATGTACAGCATTAAAAACGCGGAAGGAACGGAAGTTGCCAGCGCAGTGCGTCCGGCAGACAGCACGGAGGTAAGGGTATATGTGCCGGATGTGACGCTATGGGACTGTGACAATCCGTATCTGTACACGGTGACAGCAACATTGCAGCGGCGCAATGAGGCATACGATGAGGTTTCGGTGCGGGCAGGAGTTCGCAGCTTTTACTGCGATCCGGACAAAGGATTTATTCTGAACGGAGTTCCCACTCCTCTGCGGGGGGTCAGCCGCCATCAGGACATGCTCTATAAGGGAAATGCCCTGACCAGGGAAGACCATTACAACGACGCCCGCATGATTAAGGATTTGGGCGCAAATACCATCCGGCTGGCCCATTACCAGCATTCCCAGGACTTTTATGACGCCTGTGACGAGCTTGGATTTGTGGTGTGGGCGGAGATTCCTTTTATCAGCGTAATGAATGAAGACCCGGCGGCCCATCAGAATTGTATTTCTCAGTTAAAGGAGCTGGTACTTCAGAATTACAATCATCCCAGTATCTGTTTCTGGGGCATTTCCAATGAGATTCTGATTGGAGGTATTTCAGAACAGCTTGTGGAAAACCATAAGGAACTGAATGCATTGTGCAAACGGATGGATTCCACCCGGCTTACCACCATTGCCCATGTATCCATGACGCCTGAAGACAGCCCGGTGCACGGGATTACGGATGTGGAAAGTTACAACCATTATTTTGGCTGGTACGGCGGAAAAATGGAGGATAACGGCCCCTGGTTTGACCGGTTTCACGAAGAACATCCGGAGATTTCCATCGGTGTTTCCGAGTACGGCTGCGAGGGAATTATCAACTGGCATGGGCCCAAACCGGCCTGCAAGGATTACAGCGAGGAATACCAGGCCCTTTATCACGAGCATATGGCAAAGGTACTGGATGAGCGGCCCTGGCTCTGGTCCAGCCATGTATGGAATATGTTTGATTTCGGATGTGCGGCCAGAAATGAGGGCGGCGTGGCAGGAAGGAACAATAAAGGCCTGGTGACCATGGACCGGAAAACGAAAAAGGACAGCTATTATATTTACAAAGCATACTGGAGCCGGGAACCCATGATTCATCTCTGCGGCAGGCGGTATGCGCAGCGTGCAGGAGAAACCACGGAAATCCGGGTGTACTCCAATCAGCCCATGGTATCTCTGTATGTAAACGGAGTGCTGGAAAGCGTGAAATCTGCAGAAAAAGTATTTGTCTTTTCCGTGGCATTGAAAGAGGGTTTCAATTCCATTCTTGCTGCGGCAGGGGACTGCAAAGACAGCATGACCATTGAGAAAGTGGAAAAAGAACCGGAAATCTACGTGCTGCCGGAGGTAAATGAGCGGGCAGAAGGAGTGGCCAACTGGTTTAAACTGGCGGGAAATCTGGATTTGAAAGCGCCTATGGAATTTCCGGAGGGTAAATATAATGTTCGCTGTACCATGGAAGAAATCGCCAGATCACAGAAAGCCATGGAGATTACCGCCAGGGCCATCAAGCTGGCAACAAACTTTGATCTGGCTCCGGGTGTGGGCATGTGGGACATGATGAAAAACATGAAGCCGGAAGACATGGCAAATATGGCAGGTTCCATGATGCCGGAAGGATTTGTGGAAAGCCTGAATGCCCAGTTAATCCAGATTGACAGGGAAAAGGCATAATTCACAGAAAAATAACAAATACTGTTCAGGTATTTTAAAACTTTAGAAAAGAGAGGGAATGCTATGGGAGCAAATTCTGAATCTTCGGTCCGGCCTTTTGGCATGAAGGACAAAATCGGATATATGTTCGGTGATTTCGGAAATGATTTCACATTTATTTTATCTTCCAGCTTTATGCTGAAATTTTATACGGATGTGATGGGGATCAGTGCCGGTCTTGTGGGCGGTCTTATGATGGCGGCCCGGTTTATCGACGCTTTTACCGATGTAACCATGGGGCAGATTGTGGACCGCTCCAGACCCACCAAAGACGGAAAATTCCGTCCCTGGATAAAGCGGATATGTGGTCCGGTGGCCATTGCTTCGTTTTTGATTTATCAGTCGGCTTTTGCAGATATGGCGTATGGATTTAAGGTGTTCTGGATGGCTGTCACCTACATACTGTGGGGCTCCATCTTTTACACCGCTGTGAATATCCCTTATGGTTCCATGGCTTCCGCCATATCGCCGGATCCCAAACACCGGGCAGAGCTGTCCACCTGGAGAACCATCGGGGCTACGCTGGCGGGACTTGTAATCGGCGTGGGTACGCCGCTGTTTGCCTTTGAGACAGTGAATGGAAATACGGTTCTTTCCGGGCCACGTATGACCATAATTGCAGGGGTGTTCAGTGTGCTGGCTATTCTCTGTTACCTGCTCTGTTTTAACCTGGTGCGGGAACGCGTGGACGTGCCGGCCAACAACCAGAAGCTGGAAATCGGAAAACTGCTGAAAAGTCTGGTGACGAACCAGTCCCTGCTGGGCATTATTGCGGCAGCCATTGCCCTGCTTCTGGCTCAGCTTACCATGCAGGGAATGGCGGGATTTGTATTTCCCAATTTTTACGGAAGCCCTGAGGCACAGTCGGCGTCCACACTGGCAGGCTCCATTGCGGTGCTGGCAATCTGTGCGCCGCTGGCGGTAAAACTGTCCACCCAATTCGGAAAAAAAGAACTGTCCATTGCCTCCTGCCTGGTTTCGGCGGCGGTTTTTCTCCTCTGCTTCCTTGTCCATCCGGCAAATCCTTTCGTATATGTGGGATTTTTTACGGTAGCTTATGTGGGAATGGGATTTTTCAATACCATTATATGGGCCATGATTACAGACGTGATTGACGATGCGGAAGTAAAAAATAATGTGCGGGAGGACGGAACCATTTATGCGGTGTACTCCTTTGCAAGAAAAGTGGGACAGGCCCTTTCTTCCGGTCTGACCGGAGTGCTTCTTGCCATGATTGGCTATACTCAGGCCACAGCCTTTGACCCGGATGTGACGGAGGGGATTTTCAAAATGTCCTGTATTGCTCCGGCCATCGGTTTTGTGCTGGTTGCTCTCTGCCTCTGGTTTATCTATCCTCTGAATAAGAGACGGGTGGAAGAAAACGTGGCGGAACTGGCCCGGCGTCATAAGGGATAAGGAGGAATCATGTCAGATAAACGTTCAGATTATGTAAAACGGAATGATTTCCTCATCTGTGTGGACAGCGACGGCTGCGCCATGGATACCATGAATATCAAGCATTTCCGGTGTTTCGGCCCGTGCATGGTGGCAGAGTGGGGACTGGAACCATGGCGGGAGGCAATTCTGGAGCGTTGGAATGAAATCAACCTCTACACCATGACCAGGGGAATCAACCGTTTCAAAGGACTGGCAAAAGCCCTGAGGGAGATACAGGAAACATACTGTGAAATTGAAGAACTGGAAACCCTGGAGCAGTGGGTGGAAGAAACACCGGAGCTGTCCAATGAGGCTCTGAGAAATAAAATTGCGGAGGCGGACAGTGTCTGTCTCCGAAAAGCCCTTTCCTGGAGCTGTTCCGTAAATCAGTCTGTGGAAGAACTGGATGAAGCTGAAAAACAGCCTTTTCCGGGGGTAAAAGAGGCATTAAAAGAGGCATATCAGATTGCAGATGTTGCCGTGGTGTCCAGCGCCAATCCGGAAGCGGTGATGAAGGAGTGGGAGACGCACGGGCTTCTGGATTACACGGACGTGGTTCTGGCTCAGGATTCCGGCAGTAAATCATACTGTATCAGCCGGCTTTTAAAACGGGGTTATGCACCGGAGAAGGTGCTGATGTGCGGAGACGCGCCGGGAGATCTGGAGGCTGCAAAACAGAACGGCGTCTGTTTTTATCCCATTCTGGCAGACCGGGAGGCGGAGAGCTGGGAGGAATTTCGGGAAACCGGACTGAAACATTTACTGGAGCAGACTTACAGCGGACCGTATCAGAGGGAAAAAACAGAGCAGTTTCTTATGAGATTAAAGGAGGATTAAACTTATGGTAGATATGAAAGCAAAGCCTTTTTACCTGTCAGAGGAGGACTGCAGGTGGGTGGAGGATACCATTGCAGATATGACGGTGGATGAAAAAATCGGCCAGTTATTTTTCAATATGGGTTCCAGCCGGGAGGAAGATTATCTGAAAATGACGGTGAAGGATTATCACATCGGCGGAATCCGGTACAATCCGGGAACGTCAGATGAAATTTATGAGCAGAACCGGATTTTACAGGAAAACAGCAAAATTCCCCTGATTATTGCCTGCAATACGGAAAACGGCGGAGACGGTGCCTGCACCGACGGAACCACCATCGGAAGCCAGACGAAAATTGCCGCTACCGGAAATGCGGAATATGCTTATCAGCTTGGATATATGTCCAACAGGGAAGCGGCGGCTGTGGGCTGCAACCTTTCCTTTGCGCCGGTCAGCGATATTCTGTATAACTGGGAAAATCCGGTGATTGGTCTGCGTACGTACGGAAATGACCCGAAACGGGTGGCTGAACTGACAGAAGCCTACATGGAAGGGGCCCATGCGAATCCGGGGTTCTGCTGCGCAGCCAAACATTTTCCGGGAGACGGGCTGGATTTCCGCGACCAGCACGTGGCCAACAGCGTGAACTCCATGAGCTGTAAGGAATGGGACGAGACCTTTGGTATGGTGTATCAGAATCTGATTGACAACGGGCTGGAAGCCATTATGGCGGGACATATTATGCAGCCGGCCTATGCAAGGCATTTTAATCCGAATCTCACCGATGATGAGATGATGCCGGCCACATTATCCCCGGAGCTGATACAGGGCCTTCTTCGGGAAAAGCTGGGCTTTAACGGCATGGTACTGACAGATGCTTCCCATATGGTGGGCCTTACCTGCCGTATGAAGCGCAGTGATGTGCTTCCGGCCGCTATTGCAGCCGGTGTTGACATGTTCCTGTTCTTCAATGAGATGGAAGAAGATTTTGCCAGCATGAAGCAGGGCTATCTGGACGGGAGAATTACAGAGGAACGTCTGGATGACGCCCTGCATCGGATTCTGGCGCTGAAAGCCCATATGGGGCTTCACATAAGGGCGAAGACAGAGCTTATGCCGCCCGGAGAAAAGATCCATGAAATCGTGGGCTGCAAGGCTCATAAGGAAATGCAGGAAGAAATTTCCGATAAGGCCATTACGCTGGTGAAATATAAGGACAAACATGTGCTGCCCGTTACCCCCCAGCGTTATAAACGGATTATGATTGTCTATGTGAAGGGCCTGTCCGCGCCGGGAATCGGGGCATTTTTTGCAGCGAAAAAATCTCCCGCGGAGGTACTGAAAGAAAAGCTGTGTGCCCAGGGATTTGACGCATTTATCTATGAAAGCCCCATAGAACAGATGCAGAAAAAAATGCAGGCCGGAGAGAAGCCTGATATCAACATGTATTTTGCGGGGAAAACCCCCATTAAAGAATTCCGGGAACGTCAGGATCTGATTATTACTCTGGTGGATATTCCCGGAGGTTTCCAGCCTGTTGCCCGTCCTGCATTCGGCATGACAAAGGGCGGCGGGGAGATTCCCTGGTATGTATTTGAGCTTCCGGTGGTGGTAGTGGGAGTACAGCACCCCTTTGTGCTGGCGGATATCCCCCAGGCCAGAACCTATATCAATACCTATGACAGCAAAGAGCCTACGCTGGACGCTCTGGTGGCAAAACTGATGGCAGGGGAAGAAGCATTTACCGGAACAGATCCGGTGGATTCCTTCTGCGGGCTTTTTGACACACGGATTTAGCAGGGAAAGGAGGGATATTATGCAGATGACATTTCGCTGGTATGGGGAAGGGAACGACAGCATTACCCAGGAGCAGATTAAACAGATTCCCGGTGTGACCGGGCTGGTGTGGGCATTGCATGGCAAAGCGGCGGGAGAGGTCTGGGAAGTGGATGAAATCGAGAACATGCGCCGGCAGATTGAGGGATATGGTTTTAACATGGATGTGGTGGAAAGTGTCAACGTCCATGATGATATCAAAATCGGCCTGCCTTCCCGCGACCATTATATAGAAAATTATAAACAGACACTGCGCAACCTTTCCCGGTTCGGTGTGAAAGTGGTGACCTATAATTTTATGCCGATTTTCGACTGGACCAGGACAGATTTGTTCCATCCCATGGAGGACGGTTCCACCGCATTGTTTTATGAAAAAGCCAAAATTCAGGAAGATTATAAAGAGATGGCGGATTATATTCTGAAAAATCTGCATGGAATGACATTTCCAGGCTGGGAGCCGGAGCGTATGGCCAGACTGGACGAACTGTTTGAGGCCTATCGTCCCGTGACAAAAGAAAAACTCTGGGAAAATCTGAAATATTTCCTGGAGGCCATTATGCCCACCTGCCATGAGACAGGCATTAAGATGGCTATTCATCAGGACGATCCGCCCTGGGATATTTTCGGCCTTCCCAGGCTGCTGGTGGATAAGGAATCCATCGGCCGCCTGCTGTCTATGGTAGACGACGACCATAACTGCCTGTGCCTGTGTTCCGGCTCCCTGGGAGCAAACCAGGAGAACAATGTGCCGGATATTATCCGTTCTTACTGTGACCGGATTGCCTTTGCCCACATCCGCAACGTGAAGCATTTTCCCAATGGAGATTTTACTGAGGCTTCCCACCGGGACTGTGACGGAGATGTGGGAATTCTGGAAATTATGCGGGCCTACCACGACTGCGGATATGACGGATATATCCGCCCCGACCATGGCCGTCATATCTGGGGCGAGCAGTGCCGGCCGGGGTACGGCCTGTATGACAGAGCCCTTGGCATTATGTATATGTGGGGCTGCTGGGATATGCTGGAGCGGGAAGCCGGGAATATATAAAAGGAGAAAAGCAATATGAGGACATTTATGGATGAAAATTTTCTGCTGTCAACTTCCACAGCGGAACAGCTTTATCACGAGACAGCGGAAAAACTTCCCATCCTTGATTATCACTGCCATATCAGCCCCAGGGAAATTGCAGAGGATCGGAAATTTGAAAATATCGCCCGGCTCTGGCTGGGCGGCGACCACTATAAATGGCGGGTGATGCGGGCCGGGGGAATTACCGAGGATAAAATTACCGGGGATGCTCCGGATTTGGAAAAATTCCGGGCTTTTGCCGGTGTTATGCCGAAACTTATGGGCAACCCCATTTATCACTGGAGCCATCTGGAACTTCGGCGGGTATTTGGAATTACGGATTTGCTGACCCCGGAATCTGCGGATGATATTTACGATTGCTGCAACGAAATCCTGAAGGGGTATTCTCCCCGTTCCCTGATGAAAAAATTCAATGTGCGGGCCATCTGTACCACGGACGACCCACTGGACAGCCTGATATATCACGATAAAATTAAGGCAGATTCCGCCATGGATATCAGAGTGCTTCCGGCGTTCCGGCCGGATGGGGCGGTCAGTATTGACAAACCGGGATTTGCAGAATATATCCGGAAACTGTCGGCAGTGACAGGACGTAAGCTCGCCACCGCAGAAGATGTGGTGGAAGCCCTGGGCGACCGCATGGATTACTTTGAGGCCCATGGATGTCTGTGTGCAGACCATGGACTGGATTACTGTATGTTTGAAAAGCCGGACAGAATGGAGGCGAACCGGGCTTTCTCCATGGCCATGGAAGGTATCTGCCCGGAGCGGAAGCCGGGAGACGCCTATAAGACGCTGGTTACCATTGGATGCGCTGTAAAATATGCCCGGAAGAACTGGGTCATGCAGATTCATTTCGGATGCCTGAGAAATACCAGAAAGGCTCAGTTTGACCGTCTCGGCCCGGATACGGGATATGACGCAGTCAACAGTCAGTCCGGCGTGGAACATGTGGCGCCCCTGTTAAATGCTTTCGAAGAATACGGGGATCTGCCCAAAACCATTCTCTATTCCCTGAATCCTGCGGATAATACAGCCCTTGCCACCATTATGGCGTGTTTTCAGGGCGGAGGCACACCGGGGAAAATCCAGCAGGGCAGCGCCTGGTGGTTTAACGATAACCGTCATGGAATGCGCAGCCAGCTTACGGAACTGGCGGCCAACGGGGTACTGGGCTGCTTTGTGGGAATGCTGACGGATTCCCGCTCTTTTCTGAGCTATACCCGTCATGAATATTTCCGCCGGGTGCTCTGCGAACTGGTGGGAGAATGGGTGGAAAGCGGCCAGTATCCTGCAGACGGGAAGGAGCTGGAGCGGCTTATCCGGAATCTGTGTTATCAGAACACATTGGATTATTTCGGGTTTTGGTAACAGAACATTTTTGCAGCAGAAAGAAAGGAAACAGAACTTATGTTGGAATTACCATTAAATATTGATTTTACCGATAAAGTCGTGGTGGTGACCGGAGCCGGAGGCGTGCTCTGCGGCACCATGGCAAAAGCCTTTGCACAGGCAGGAGCGAAGGTGGCGGCTCTGGATTTAAACCAGGAAGCGGTGGAGAAGCTGGCGGAAGAATCCGAAGCGGAAGGGTTTATTTTAAGGGGATACAAAGCAAATGTACTGGAGGCGGATGAACTGGAAAAAGTCCATCAACAGATTCTTTCTGATTTGGGGCCCTGTGACATTCTGATTAATGGGGCAGGCGGAAATAATCCAAAGGCCACCACGGACAACGAATATCATCATGAGAGAACAGAAGGGCAGAAAACATTTTTTGATCTGGAACCCGGCGGAGTAGACTTTGTATTTAAGCTGAATTTTCAGGGGACTCTGCTGCCCGCCCAGGTATTTGCCAGGGATATGGCGGAGCGGGAATCCGGGTGTATCCTGAATATTTCCTCCATGAACGCCTATATCCCTCTGACGAAAATCCCGGCCTATTCCGGAGCAAAAGCAGCAGTGTCTAATTTTACCCAGTGGCTTGCCACCCATTTTGCCGGGACAGGAATCCGCTGTAATGCCATTGCGCCGGGATTTCTGGTGTCAAACCAGAACCGGACACTGCTGTTTCAGGAGGATGGTTCTCCCACGCCCCGTACCAGCAAGATTCTGGCGGGCACGCCCATGAGACGGTTTGTGGAGGAGAAGGAACTGCTGGGCGCGGTGTTCTTCCTCTGCGACGACTGCGCCGCCAGCGCAATTACCGGCGTGGTGCTGCCCATTGACGCGGGATATTCGGCATATTCCGGCGTGTAAACGGGTTCCCCGGTACAGAATACTGAGAAATCAGAAGGCTGAGATATGAGATTGGAGAAAAAAATATGAATGAATTTAACCGGAAAATATCAGAAATCGGCATTGTGCCGGTCATTAAGCTGAACCATCCCGAACGGGACGCCGCTCCTCTGGCAAGGGCGCTCTGCGGGGGAGGAGTACCTGTTGCGGAGGTAACATTTCGTGCGGCAGGGGCAGATAAGGCCATTCGCCTGATGAAGGAAGCCTGTCCGGAAATGACAGTGGGAGCCGGAACGGTCACCACAAAAGAGCAGATTGACGATGTGCTGGAAGCCGGCGGGGAATTTATTGTCAGCCCCGGATACGACCAGGAGCTGGTAGATTATGCGGCCAAAAAGAAGCTGCCCATATTTCCGGGCTGCACCACCCCTACGGATTATCATGCGGCTTTAAAATCAGGCCTTGAACTGATTAAGTTTTTCCCGGCGGAACAGTCCGGAGGCCTTTCCAAAATCAGGGCCATGAGCGCGCCTTTTCCCATGTTCCGGGTAATGCCCACAGGCGGTATTTCCCTGAAAAATCTGGAGGAATATATGGAATCCCCCATTATCGCCGCCTGCGGCGGCTCCTATATGGTGACGGAGGAGTTGATTGACAGCCAGAACTGGGACGAAATTACGAAATTATGTAAAAAGTCCCGTGAAATTGTGGAGAAAGCCCGCAGACAGTAAAGACTGCGGTGAAAAATGAAAATGGAAAAGGAGAAACACCGGAAATGGCAAAAGTGATTACATTTGGAGAAATTATGCTGCGTCTTGCCCCGGAGGGGTATTATCGTTTTTTCCAGAATGACCGTATGGAAGCTACCTTCGGCGGCGGCGAAGCCAATGTGGCCGTGTCTCTGGCCAATTACGGAGTGGATACATCATTTGTGACGAAGCTGCCGGAACATGCCATAGGCCAGGCAGCCGTAAACAGCCTGCGCCGGTATGGGGTGGATACCTCCGGGATTGTCCGGGGCGGAGAACGGGTAGGCATTTATTTTCTGGAGAAAGGGGCTTCCCAGCGCGGTTCCGTGTGCATTTATGACAGGGCCCGTTCTGCCCTTCAGATGGCAGCGGTTTCGGATTTTGACTGGGAAACTATTTTCCAGGGAGCAGAGTGGTTCCACTTTACCGGGATTACTCCGGCCCTTGGAGAAAATCTTGTGGAAATCTGCCGGGAAGCCTGTCGGGCGGCAAAAGCCCAGGGAGTGAAAATTTCCTGCGATTTGAATTATCGGGGGAAGCTCTGGAGCAGAGAGGAAGCCCGGACAGCCATGACGGACCTCTGCCAGTATGTGGATGTGTGTATTTCCAATGAGGAAGACGCAAAGGATGTGTTTGGCATAGAGGCGGAGCACACGGATATTTACGGAGGAAAGATCAATAAGGAAGGCTATAAGAGCGTGGCAAAACAGTTAGCGGACAGGTTTGGATTTGAGAAGGTGGCTATTACCCTGCGCACCTCCATTTCCGCCAGCGATAATGACTGGGCGGCCATGCTTTATGATGGAGAACAATACTGTTTCTCCAGAGAATACCATCTGCATATTACCGACAGGGTAGGAGGCGGAGACAGCTTCGGAGGCGGACTGATTTACGGGCTTTTGCATGGAAAAAGCACCCGGGAAGCGGTAGAATTTGCAGTGGCGGCTTCCGCATTGAAGCATTCCATCGAGGGAGATTATAATCTGGTAACTGTTTCAGAGGTGGAGAAGCTGGCCGGGGGCGACGGTTCCGGAAGAGTGCAGCGGTAAAAGACGCCGACCTGGCAGTGAAACATGGGAAAACAGAAAAGAAAACTGTGACGGAAGGAATCCTGTTTGCGAAAAAATCGTTTACAGGATTCTTTTTCTTGCTTTTGAGAAAAAGATATTATATGATACAGGCAGGAAATGAAACAGACAATCGAAAGCAGCGCCATCAGAGGAAAAGGAGACATAGCAATGTGTACGAAAAATGGACTGAATACAGTGGTACAAAGACTGGCACATATATATCGTTCCGTGTATGGCGGAGAGCTTGTTCAGGTGATTCTGTACGGTTCTTATGCAAGAGGAGATTATAGTGGAGAATCTGATGTGGATATTGTTGCCATCGTACATGGGGAGCGTACTGTACTGCAGGAACAGTTAAAAAAAGTATGGGATTTGTCATGTGAACTGGAATTGGAGTATGGTATGTTAATTTCTCCTACAGTGATTCCCTATGAAGAATTTGAAAAGTACAGGCAGGATCTGCCTTATTACCAGAATATTGCTCAGGAGGGAGTGGTGGTAGTTGCCTGAAAACAGAAAAGAGCTGATGGAGTACCGTCTTGAAAGTGCCAGGGAGCGTCTGAAATCGGCAAAAGTGCTGCTGGAATGCGGAAGTTATAAGGATTCTGTGGGAAGGTCTTACTACGCAATGTTTACGGCTGTCAGAGCGCTTCTGGCAAAAGACGGAATTGATTATTCCAAACATGCCGGAGTCATTTCTTATTTTCAGAAAGAATATATCAAAACAGGACAGCTCGATAAAAAGTATTCCAAATATTTGAGTCAGGCATTTCAGATAAGAAATAACACAGATTATTCAGATTTTTTTATGGTTTCTCAGTCAGACGCAAAAGAGCAGTATGACAAAGCAGAGGAGTTTCTGGATGTAATTGGAAAATATCTGGCATAGTAAAATGTACAGTTAAATTTATGGGATTTGTAAGATTCTTTTTCGGACTTCTTCCAGCAGCAGAGGCTGTATCAGGGGATACGTCCATTCCTGTTCTTCTGGCAGTTTGTCCACCAGAATAATTTTTTCTATTTCACTGTGGAGTTCGGGCTCGAAACTTTGAATATCAGCATAAAACAGCATTCCGAAAGAGATTTCTCCGGTCTCATTTACTCTGGTTTTACCGGTTACGGAATAAGCGCATACAGGCTGCAGGGTGAAAGAAACTGCGCCTGTTTCTTCATACAGTTCCCGCCGGGCGGTCTGAAAGATGGTTTCCTGTCCTTCCCTCCGTCCGCCGGGACATTCCCAGGTAGCGCGCTCTCTGTGCCTGCAGAATACCCATTTTCCATCCGCTCTGGCGGCAATAACCGCAAATTTCAATAACATGTCTTCTGCCTGTTCGTAAAATTCAACTTTCATCTATACCTCCGGAAATGCTACTCTGTACAAATACCATAATCAATTCGTGACAAGCTATAATATCTGCCGATATTATACCATAATCACTTCGTGATAAGATATGGTAATCTATGCGCACTTCGGCGCGTATAATATCTGCCGATATTATAGTTCATCCGCAGAGGAATGTCAAGGGAGTTTCCAATAAAAACAGAACTTATATTCGAATAAATAATTTTAGAAAATGTTTCTTGACAATATAATTTATCTGCATATAATAGTTCCATATAAAACAATTAAAATTTGTTTTCAGGAGGCGCGCCATGAAATGAACAGAAAGGATACGCTGGGTTTTCTGATAAAAACGCTGGATAATCTGTTTTTTCGGAATATGATTGCATTTGAAACCAGTCAGAAAGGGATTGATGAAGTGACGGTTATGCATGGCTGGATTCTGGGCTTTCTGTATGAGAATGCCGGCAGGGAGATTTTTCAGAAAGATATAGAAACGGAATTTTCCATTGCCAGATCCACGGTCACCAGCATTGTCAAGCTGATGGAGAAAAAAGGATATATCTGCCGGGAATCCGTAAAGCAGGACGCCCGCTTAAAGAAACTGGTTCTGACCGAAAAGGGCAGAGAGATTCATGAGCAGCATATCGGGTATATTGATATGCTGGAAGAACAATGCAAACGGAATATTACACCGGAGGAAATGGAGCTGTTTCTGAGGGTTGCAGGAAAGCTGAAGCAGAATCTGGAGGAAGATATTGCACGCAGTTATTCACAGATTTGCGTTTCCAGGAAAAAACAGAAGAAGAATGATTTCAGGACGGATAAGGAGGGACAGGAATGGTAAAAACAATTTTGGGACAGGTAAAGGAATTTAAGAAAGATTCCCTTATCACACCTGTCTGTATGATTCTGGAAGTGATTATGGAAATGCTCATACCGTTGTTAATGGCTGCCATAATTGACAACGGTGTGGAAAAAGGGGATATGAATTATATTTACAGGACGGGGGCTGCCATGATGGTGCTGGCGGCACTGGGCCTGCTGGCAGGCATGATGGGGGCAAAATATGGAGCCAGTGCGTCTACAGGTCTTGCAAAGAACCTGAGAACTGCCATGTTTGATAATATTCAGAGTTTTTCCTTTGCCAATATTGACAAATTTTCCACAGCGGGCCTGGTAACCCGTCTGACTACGGATGTTACCAATATCCAGAACGCATATCAGATGATACTGCGGATGTGCGTGCGTGCGCCCATCAGTATGATAACCGCCATGATTATGGCGTTTCTGATTAATGCCAGACTGGCAAGTATTTACCTGATTGCCGTAATTCTGCTGGGATGCTGCCTGTTTCTGATTATGAGAAAGGCTACCGGATATTTCAGAGAAATATTTCCAAAATATGATGATCTGAATGCCAGTGTACAGGAAAATGTATCGGCCATCCGGGTGGTGAAGGCTTATGTGCGGGAAGATTATGAAAATGAGAAATTTACCGGAGCCAGCGGTAATATTTACAATATGTTTACCAAAGCGGAGAATATTCTGACCTGGAATGCACCCCTTATGCAGGTGGCCGTCTACGGCTGTATTCTGGCCATAAGCTGGCTGGGAGCCAAAATGATTATCACTGACGCCCTGACCACCGGGCAGCTTATGAGCCTGCTGACCTACTGCATGAATATTCTCATGAGCCTGATGATGCTTTCCATGATTTTTGTTATGGTGACCATGAGTATGGCCAGCGCGGAACGTATCGCAGAAGTGATTAACGAAACCAGCAGCCTGTCCAAGCCGGAACATCCCGTGACAGAAGTGCCGGATGGAAGGATTGTCTTTGAGCATGTGGACTTTGCCTATCATGCAAAAAGTGAGGAACCGGTATTGAAGGACATCAATCTGGAAATCCGGGCAGGAGAGACCATTGGCATTATCGGCGGCACCGGAAGCGCCAAGTCCAGCCTGGTGAACCTGATCAGCCGCCTGTATGATGTGACTGCCGGCAGCGTGTCCGTGGGCGGCATTAACGTAAAATCATATGATATGGAAGCATTGCGGAATCAGGTGTCGGTGGTGCTCCAGAAAAATGTGCTGTTTTCCGGTACCATACTGGAAAATCTCCGGTGGGGAGATAAAAATGCCACAAAAGAAGATTGTGTCCGGGTGTGCAAAATGGCATGTGCCCATGAATTTATTAAACAGTTTCCGGATGGATATGATACTTATATTGAACAGGGCGGAAGCAATGTGTCCGGCGGCCAGAAGCAAAGGCTCTGTATTGCCAGGGCGTTGCTGAAAAAGCCGAAAATTCTGATTCTGGATGATTCCACCAGTGCTGTGGATACAGCCACCGACAGTAAAATCCGGCAGGCCTTTGCCACGGAAATTCCGGATACCACAAAACTGATTATTGCCCAGCGCGTTTCCAGTGTGCAGAATGCGGACCGGATTATTGTGATGGATAACGGAAAGGTGGCTGATTTTGGCAGCCATGAAGAATTACTGAAAACCAGTGAAATCTACCGGGATGTGTATGAGTCTCAGACGGGAGGCGGCGGAGATTTTGACCAGCAGGGAGGTGAAAAATAATGGCAGAAGCAGGAAAAGCAGAAATGCATAAAAAGCAGGAAAACGTACGGAGCACAGGGCCTCAGCCAAAAGGGCCTGGGGGAAAAGGGCCGCGGGGGCCGAAACCGAAGATTAAGAATCCTGGAAAACTGTTTGCCAGGCTGATGAAGTATATTTTTGCCAACTATAAATTTCACATTATCTTTGTGGCGGTGGGTATTCTTGTGGGGGTGTTTGCAAATGTGCAGGGCACTCTGTTCATGCAGACATTGATTGATGATTACGTTTTGCCTTTGATGGGCACAGAGCATCCGGATTTCGGCCCTCTGACGGCAGCCATCGGCCGGGTAGGTGTGATTTACGGTATGGGGGCCCTTTTCACCTGGGCCTATAACCGGGTGATGGTAAAAGTGACTCAGGGAACGCTGCGCAGGCTCCGGGACGAGATGTTCACCCATATGGAAAGCCTGCCGATTAAATACTTTGACACCCATTCCCATGGAGATATCATGTCCGTATACACCAATGACATTGATACGCTGCGGCAGATGATCAGCCAGAGCCTGCCTCAGCTTTTATCCAGTATTATCATGGTGGTGAGCGTTCTGGCCAGCATGATGATTCTGAATGTACCCCTGACCGTTGTTACCCTTCTGATGGTGGCGGTCATGTTGTTTGCCACCAAAACATTTGCGGGAAAGAGCGGAAAATATTTCATTGCCCAGCAGAAGGATCTGGGAAAAGTCAACGGCTATATTGAAGAGATGATGGAAGGACAGAAAGTGGTAAAAGTATTCTGCCACGAGGAGGAGAGCAAAAAGCGCTTTCAGGATTTGAATGAGGAACTGTTTGCAAGCGCCAACAGTGCGAATAAGTTTGCAAATATGCTGGGCCCTGTGAATCTGCAGCTTGGAAATATGAGTTATGTGGTCTGCGCTGTGGTGGGCGGAATTCTTGCTCTGAACCATACGGGCGGTTTTACACTGGGAGGACTTGCCAGTTTTCTGGCCTTTAACCGGAGCTTTAACATGCCCATTAACCAGGTGAGCCAGCAGTTAAACAGCGTAGTGATGGCTCTGGCAGGAGCAGAGCGTGTATTTGCCCTGCTGGATGAAAAACCTGAGGCGGACAACGGATATGTAACGCTGGTCAATGCCAGAAAGGAAAACGGTGTTCTGACAGAGTCAGAGCAGCGGACCGGACTGTGGGCCTGGAAACATTTCCATCAGGCAGAAGGCACCACAGATTATATTGAACTGACCGGGGACGTGGTGTTTGATGATGTGGACTTCGGATATAATCCGGACAAAATCGTCCTCCACAACGTAAAAATGTTTGCAAATGCAGGACAGAAAATCGCATTTGTAGGTTCAACAGGAGCTGGAAAAACCACCATTACCAATCTGATTAACCGGTTCTATGATATTCAGGACGGAAAAATCCGGTACGACGGAATCAACATTAATAAAATCAGAAAAGCAGACCTGCGGCGTTCTCTTGGGATTGTACTGCAGGATACCCATCTGTTTACCAACACGGTTATGGAAAATATCCGGTATGGGAAGCTGGACGCCACGGACGAGGAAGTCATTGCCGCCGCAAAACTTGCCAATGCGGATAAATTTATACGCAGGCTGCCGGAAGGATATCACACCATGCTTACCGGAGACGGAGCCAATCTGAGCCAGGGACAGCGGCAGCTTCTGGCCATTGCCAGAGCAGCGGTGGCGGACCCGCCGGTACTGATTCTGGATGAAGCTACCAGCTCCATTGATACCAGAACGGAACGTCTGGTACAGGACGGTATGGATAAACTGATGAAAGGCAGAACTACCTTTGTCATTGCCCACAGGCTTTCCACGGTGCGAAACAGCGACTGTATTATGGTGCTGGAGCAGGGCAGGATTATTGAGCGGGGTACCCATGATGACCTGATTGCCCGGCAGGGCAGATATTATCAGCTCTACACAGGGAAAATGCCGGGACTGGCCGCAGAATAAAAAGCTGGAAATTTCGGAAGAAGTGTAGTATAGTTTACACTGAGGAGGGACCCAACGGAGTTGGGAGGAGACCTGAGTGTGCAGAAACTGAGGAGGGACCCAACGGAGCTGGGAGGAGAAGAAAAATGCAGAAGACAGAGAAAAGCAGAAAACTGCTGGGAGCTGCCCTTGGCGTGGCGGTCATGCTTATTTTGATTATCGGAGGAAGCTCCGTGGGCATTCTTCAGCTTGTTTCAAATGGAAAAATGTCCGTTTTTGACGGAATGGTGGCACTGGTTGTTGTTGACATTATTATTCTGGCAATTGTACTGGCGGCGGGAAAGAGGCTGTTTGACAGGATACATATTATTGTGGGGAATCTTGGCAGGATTGCGGACGGAAGCCTGACGCTGGAAGATAACAGGCTGGCAGAGCGGAGAGATGAGCTGGGAGAAATGGTACGCTCCATGAATTCTCTGGTGGTGTCTTTTGCACAACTGATTACCAGTGTGAATAATGCCACAGATTCGCTGACGGAAGTTTCGGAAGATTTTAACGATTCTTTTCGGAATCTGGCTGCCGCTATGGAAATAGTGGACAGAGAAGTGGGTTCCATCGGAGGAAATACAGCTTCCCAGGCAGAGCGGACACAGGATATCAGTATACAGATTACGGAGATGAGCCATGCCATTGACGTGATTGCAGAAAATGTGGGAATGCTCACCAGAAGCGCGGATACCATGAAAAACTGCAGTGAGACTGCCGAGAAAATTATGGGAGATCTGGTTTCTATCAATCAGACCAGCAGTCAGGCCATTTCAGAGGTAAGAGCTCAGACAGCTGTGACGAATCAGTCAGCCATGCAGATTCGCACCGTTACGGAGATTATTGCCGGAATTTCCAGTCAGACCAATCTTCTGGCATTGAATGCCAGTATTGAAGCGGCAAGAGCCGGAGAACAGGGCAGAGGATTTGCGGTGGTGGCAGAGGAAATCCGTACGCTGGCAGACCAGTCCGGAGAATCTTCAGAACAGATTAATAATATAGTAAATGAACTGATTCAGAATTCCAATGTGAGTGTGGATATTACACAGAAAGTTGCCGAAGCCTTTCAGAGACAGACGGAGAAAATTCAGGAGACAAAAGGAATTTTCACATCGCTGAACCATGAAATTGAGCAGGTAGGAGACTCCATCGGCGGAATTGCCTCAGAAGTAACGGGACTGAAAACTTCCAAAGATACCATAGAGGACGGCGCAGCCACATTGACAGAGACGGCGGAAGCCAATACCAGGAGCGCTCAGGATACTCTGGAATCCATGGAAGAATTTAAGGAAATCGTGGAAAAATGCAAATCATCCACGGAACAGATACAGACTGTATCCGGGGAACTGATTGAAAATATCCATAAATTTGATATCAGAAAATTAAAAGAAGAAGTCCGGGAAATTTTATAATTCCCTGCCGGAGCAGGAAAAGGACCGGAACAGAAGAAAGACCCCCGCTCGCACGGAACTATGTGAGCGGGGATTTATCTTATCAGGAAAATAAAATGCAACATTCTGGCAGGAAAAGGACTCTTATAATATAAATGGAGAAATGAAAGAGATATGTACATAGATTAGATAAATCCGGATATCCGATTCACTTCAGGAGGGAGGCTCCATATGGAAGAATTTATGCGGTGTTATGAAAAAGTCTATCCGCAGATGTACCGAACAGCCTGGCTTTATCTGCAGAACCGGCAGGAAGCAGAAGACGCAGTGCAGGACGCGGTACTGGCTGCGTATGAAAAATATGATCAGCTCAGGGACAGAGAAAAATTTGGGCCCTGGATTATGCAGATTCTGGTAAATCGCTGCAGGAGAAGGAGTAAAACCTGGTTTCGCAGGGAGGAACGTATGGAGGATATTTCTTCCGCACAGGAAAAATCCCTGTCCGTAGAACCGGATTTTGCCACGGCGTCTGCAGTGAAACAGGTTTTTTGGGAGTTGAAAGAGGAGGAACGGTTTGTGGTGGCTTTATCCGTGTTTGGCGGATATACCAGCGAGGAAATTGCGGGCATTCTGGGAAAGAACCACAGTACCGTCCGCTCCGGGTACCGGAGGGCGCTCCAAAAAATGAGAAAGAAGCTGGAGGTGTAAGGATGGGCAGACAGGAGAATAAGGAGACATGGACAGAAGAAACCATAAGGGAATATCTGAGAAAATCTGCGAAGGCAGAGGAGATACCGGAAAGCCTGAAGCCGGACCGGATGGAAACCTGGCTGAAGGAAAATACAGAAAAGAACAGGAGGGAAGCTATGGACAATAAGAGAAAAGAAGACAGCGGCAGGAAGAAAAGTTACCGCGGATGGTGGTGCGGCACAGCAGCAGTTGCAGCCTGTATGGCAATCGTTCTGTTTGCAGCAGGGCGTTCCATAGACCTGGACGGAGAATTTGATTCAGAAACAGCCTCCGAAAGGCCCCGGACAGAAGAAAAGAGCGGGAAAGAAACAACCTTTGAGAAAGTCACGGCAGACAAAGGAGAACTGACAGAGGGTACCACTTATCAGGAGCTGTATCAGGCTTTTTCAGAAGTGTGGGAAGAACAGGAATCCATGGAACTGGTGACAGACGAGAGAGCCATGGATACCGCCGGAGAGGAAAGCGCTGTTTTTTCAGAGGGAAAAGCGGCCGCGGAAGAAGAAGTGACGGAAGATGGGGCCGCAGATACCGGCGCTCAGGAGGATTCCGGTGAAAATATGTATGGGAAGACCAATCAGCAGGAAGCGGATGTGGAGGAAGCAGATATTATTAAAAATGACGGAAGATATCTCTATCAGGTGATTGCCCGGAATGGAAAATCCTCCGTTCAGATTGCAGACACGGAGGGCGGACTGAAAGAAACCGCGGAAGTGGGAAGTTTTGACAATGAAATCAGCAACATTTATGTGTGGAAAGACAGTCTGGTTGTGATTGAAACCGGATGGGTGAGCGAAGCTGTTTCAGAGCAGGACCAGGCAGACACTGACAGCAATTTTCTGGATACCATGAAACAGGCGGTGGCAAATCTGTTCAGCTCAGAGAAAGAGGAACCATACCGGGAAACATCCTACAGTAAAATCCATGTATATGATATCAAAGACCGGACGAAGCCGGAGGAATACCATACTTTTACCATAAAGGGGAACTACCGGGAATCCAGAATTTCAGACGGATATCTTTATTTTTTCACTCAATGCAATACTTACAGGCCCCGGCTGGAGCAGGATTACGGAGCCTACGTTCCTGAAGTGGACGGAAAGACCCTTTCCGCAGATAAAATTTATCTGCCGGAGGAGACAGATACCGCCTCTTATCTGGTTATGGCTTCCATTAATATGGAACAGCCGGATGCATTTACGGATACGGCCGCCGTTGTGACTGCTGCGGATAAATTTTATGTGAGCCGGAACAACATTTATATAACAGACCGGAAGTATGTGGAGTACGGTCAGCAGGGCCCCCAGAGCGACAGTACCAGAATCTACCGCTTTTCTTACCAGGACGGGAAGATGAAAAAGGAGGCGGAAGGCACGGTAAAAGGAACGCTGCGGGATGATATGGCCATGAATGAATATCAGGGTTACCTGCGGATGGTGACCACGGTGGAATCTCAGAATGTGCAGGAAATAAAGGATGACATTACCGGAGAAGTGCTGGGATATGACGGAATGGATGCGGCGACCACCAACAGCCTCTATGTGCTGGATGACAAACTGAATGTTGCCGGGAAAATTGAAAATCTGGCGAAAGATGAACTGGTCTATTCCGCCCGGTTTATGGGAGATACAGGATATTTTGTAACATTCCGGCAGACGGACCCTCTGTTTTCCGTGGATTTGTCCGACCCGAAACAGCCAAAGATTCTGGGTGAACTGAAAATCAGCGGATTTTCCGAATACCTGCATTTCTACGGGGAAAACCTTCTTCTGGGAATCGGTATGGAAGCAGATGAAAATACAGGAGTTACGGATGGGCTGAAGCTGTCCATGTTTGATATTTCCAATTCCTCTGATGTAAAGGAACAGTCCAGACTTCATCTGTCCGGTTATGATTATGCCCAGGCACTGTACGAATACAAAGCAGTTCTGATTGACACAGAGAAAAACATATTCGGATTCCAGGCAGAAGGTTACCGGGAAGAAGAAAAGAACAGCTATCTGCTGTATTCCTTTGAGAACGGAGCATTTAAAGAGATTATGAATATTGACTGCAGCGACATGGATGTTTACTCCTGGAGGGTGAGGGGCACTTATATCGGAGACTGTTTTTATCTGATGTGCGGAAACGGAAGGATAGAAGGTTACAGTCTGACAGACGGAAGCAAAGTGACGGAACTGGTTCCGTGAACAGAATAAAGTGAGATGGTATACGCTGACGTGCCGGACTGCCAGGTGCCGGTGGCACCTGGCAACGGCCGGCAGAACGTGCAGAAGACCCTGCGCATAATTCCGGCAATTGAATCCGTACAGGACATTTTGTTTTACCATAAAGCGTTAAAGTTTGTAAAATTCAGGCTTCCGGTTCCGGAAAACCGTATAATATGCAAAGCCTGCCTGTTTTAACAGTTCAGGTACTTTTGAAAATTCGTATGCTACATCCGAAGGTTTGTGAGCATCCGCACCGATGGTGATAAGTTCTCCGCCCAGTTCCCGATAACGCCGCAGCACGCATTCTGCGGGGTTGGGATGGCCGAGTCCATACCGGAAGCCGGCGGTGTTGATTTCAATTCCTTTGCCTTTTTCAACCAGAGTGCGCAGGATTTCGTCCAGCACATCGGAGAACTTGTCATAGCAGTAGTACCGGTTTTTATTGGGGCCGTACCGTACCACGTAATCAATGTGCCCATATACGTCAAAGCAGTCGAATACAGCCAGATTTTCCAGAATGGATTCAAAATATTCCCGGTAGGCCTCATCCTCCGTTTTACCCGTGTAATATTCCGGATAGTAAGGATCCTGGCCGTGAACCACATGGGAAGAGCCAATGACAAAATCAAAGGGATGTTCCTCAATAATTCCGGGAAGAACGTCCTTAAGATGGGGCTGCAGTCCGATTTCGATTCCCGTACAGACGGGGAATTTATTCAGAAATTCTGCCTGAACTGCCTGCATTTCCTTAAAATATGCGGGAATGTCCAGCATGAAACGTTCAGGAGAACTGTCATAGCCGATATCCAGGTGGTCCGTAAAGCAGATTCCGTCCACGCCGGCCTTCATGGAAGCACGAACCATCTCGTGAGTGTCCGCCTGGCTGTCAGTGGAAAAATGTGTGTGCATGTGTGTATCCCAAAGCATGAAAAACCTCCTTGCCATGTTTGTTAATCTTTTAACAGAATAATAGTCTACATTTTCAGGATTGTCAAAATGGAAATGAATTTTTTTGACGAAAATGAGAAAGTGTACAAATAAAATTTTATTGCGAAAACAGGTGAACAAAGTTGAAAAAGCCCTTGAATTTTTCCTGGATATTAGTTAAAATATAAGCAAGTTGGGTATTATATCCAAGCAAAAACAAATTCATTCAAAATTAGGAGGAATTATCATGTCAGTAAGAGTAGCAATCAATGGTTTCGGACGTATCGGCCGTCTTGCATTCAGACAGATGTTTGGTGCAGAGGGATACGAAGTAGTAGCAATCAACGATTTAACAAGTCCCAAAATGTTGGCTCACCTGTTAAAGTATGATTCATCTCAGGGCAAATATGCATTGGCAGACAAGGTTACTGCCGGTGAAGATTCCATTACTGTTGATGGAAAAGAAATCAAGATCTACGCTTTCCCGGATGCAAATAACTGCCCATGGGGAGACTTAAAGGTAGACGTTGTTCTGGAGTGTTCCGGATTCTACACCTCCAAAGACAAAGCACAGGCTCACATCAACGCAGGCGCTCGTAAAGTTGTTATCTCTGCTCCGGCAGGAAACGACCTTCCTACAATTGTTTTCAATACAAACCATGAGACATTAAAAGCAGAAGATACTATCATTTCCGCAGCATCCTGTACCACAAACTGTCTGGCACCGATGGCTGACGCTCTGAACAAATATGCAGCAATCCAGTCCGGTATTATGTGTACCATCCACGCTTACACAGGCGACCAGATGACTCTGGACGGACCGCAGAGAAAAGGCGATCTGAGAAGATCCCGTGCAGCTGCAGTTAATATCGTTCCTAACAGCACAGGCGCTGCAAAAGCAATCGGCCTTGTTATTCCGGAATTAAACGGAAAATTAATCGGTTCCGCACAGCGTGTTCCGACTCCTACAGGTTCCACCACTATCCTGACAGCAGTTGTTAAGGGCAATGATGTAACTGTAGACGGAATCAATGCAGCTATGAAAGCAGCAGCAAACGAGTCCTTCGGATACAACGAAGATGAAATCGTATCCAGCGATATCGTAGGAATGAGATTCGGCTCCTTATTTGACGCTACACAGACCATGGTTTCCAAAGTTTCTGATGATTTATTTGAAGTACAGGTTGTTTCCTGGTATGACAACGAGAACAGCTACACAAGCCAGATGGTTCGTACAATCAAATATTTCAGTGAATTAGCATAATAGAAATAATTACTGCAGAGGACAGGCCGCCTTTTTCAGGGACAGGCTGTGCAGAATGCAGATAAGACTCAGAAAGGGTCCGGTCTTTTAAGGACCGGGCCTTTTTTCTCTTACAGGAAATTCTTTCGGATTTCCTGTAAGAGAAAAACAATTATGCGCACTCGTGCAATAAGATAATAACGAATCAGGAGGAATTTGATTATGTCTTTAAATAAAGTATCCGTAGATGATATCAATGTAAAGGGCAAACGTGTTCTTTGCAGATGCGATTTTAACGTACCTTTAAAAGAGGGAAAAATTACGGACGAGAACCGTCTGGTAGCAGCCCTTCCCACCATTAAGAAACTGATTGCCGACGGCGGCAAAGTAATTCTCTGCTCTCATCTGGGCAAGCCCAAGGGAGAGCCGAAGCCGGAACTTTCACTGGCGCCGGTGGCAAAAAGGCTTTCTGAATTACTGGGACAGGAAGTGAAATTTGCAGCAGATCCTGAAGTAGTAGGGCCCAATGCAAAAGCAGCCGTAGAGGCTATGAAGGACGGGGAAGTTATTTTACTGGAGAACACCCGTTACCGTGCAGAGGAGACCAAAAACGGAGAAGCATTCTCCAAAGACCTGGCTTCCCTTTGCGATATTTTTGTAAATGATGCATTCGGAACCGCACACAGAGCACACTGTTCCAACGTAGGTGTTTCCGAACTGGTTGAGACAGCAGCAGTTGGTTACTTAATGCAGAAGGAAATTGATTTCCTCGGAAATGCAGTGGAGAATCCCGTAAGACCGTTCGTTGCAATTCTGGGCGGCGCAAAAGTAGCAGACAAGCTGAATGTTATTTCCAATCTGCTGGAAAAATGCGATACTCTGATTATCGGCGGCGGAATGGCTTATACTTTCTTAAAAGCACAGGGCTATGAAATCGGTAAATCTCTGGTAGACGATACAAAGGTAGACTACTGTAAAGAAATGATTGCCAAAGCAGAAAAACTTGGCAAAAAATTATTACTGCCGGTTGACTCCGCAACCATTGAAGAATTCCCGAATCCCATTGACGCACCGGTAGATGTGGTAATGTGTGATGCGGAAAATATGCCTGCAGACCGGGAAGGCTGCGACATCGGACCGAAGACATCAGCTATGTTTGCAGACGCGGTAAAATCTGCAAAAACAGTTGTATGGAACGGGCCTATGGGCGTATTTGAAAACCCAACACTGGCAGAAGGTACTATTGCAGTGGCAAAGGCTCTGGCAGAGACAGACGCAACCACCATCATCGGCGGCGGCGATTCTGCAGCAGCAGTAAACCAGCTGGGATTTGGCGATAAGATGAGCCATATTTCCACCGGAGGCGGAGCTTCTCTGGAATTCCTGGAAGGCAAAGAGCTTCCCGGCGTGGCAGCAGCAACTAATAAATAGGCCCAAAAGCAACTTCTATCATGTATCAGATAAAAGAAAGAGGATAAGATTATGGCAAGAAAGAAAATTATTGCAGGAAACTGGAAAATGAATAAAACTCCGAGTGAAGCAGTGGCTCTGGTAAATGAACTGAAACCGCTGGTGGCAAATGATGATGTGGACGTGGTATTCTGCGTACCGGCTATCGACATTATCCCTGCAATGGAAGCAGCAAAAGGCTCCAATATCAATATTGGCGCTGAGAATATGTACTATGAGGAAAGCGGCGCATATACCGGAGAAATCGCTCCCAATATGCTGACAGACGCCGGTGTAAAATATGTGGTTATCGGCCATTCTGAAAGAAGAGAATATTTTGCAGAGACAGACGAAACCGTAAATAAAAAAGTGCTGAAAGCATTTGAACACGGAATTACTCCGATTATCTGCTGCGGAGAATCCTTAACCCAGAGAAAACAGGGCATTTACATTGACTGGATTCGTATGCAGATTAAGATTGCATTCCAGAACGTAACTGCAGAGCAGGCAAAAGGCGCAGTGATTGCATATGAGCCAATCTGGGCAATCGGAACCGGTGAGACAGCTACTTCCGATCAGGCAGAAGAAGTGTGTGCGGCAATCCGTGCATGTATCAAAGAGGTATATGACGAAGCAACTGCAGAAGCAATCCGGATTCAGTACGGCGGTTCTGTAAATGCAGGAAACGCAGCAGAACTGTTCTCCAAACCGGACATTGACGGCGGACTGGTTGGAGGAGCTTCTCTGAAAGCTGATTTTGGTAAAATTGTCTGCTATAATAAATAAAATATTTCGCTGGTAACAGGAACATAAAAAAGAATTTCGTTTTACTCCCTTCCGGTTATGGAATATCCATAACCGGAAGGGAGTTTTATCTTACAGGAAAGACCTTGTCACGCTAAAGTGTGAAAGTGTCTTCCTATAAGATAAAACCATTATGCGCACTCGCACAGGAGGAAAATATTGCTTTGCAATTGTGCCCGGCGCAGCAAACCGTCCAGGTCCCTCATGATTGAGGGATTCAGGGAGCCCTGCGGACCTGTCCGCTTTGTTCTGATTCACTGTCTCTGTTTTCCTTTTCGCTCCATCCGGCAGTCCGCAATCCTGAAAGTAATCTTGCAACTTCTGTCAGATTCATTTCCTGTCACATCCCTTTCTGCTTCATGAAGACTGAGCCGATACAGATATTTGAAATTGCATAACTTTTGAAACAAAATAATTTATTTTGAAAACTTTTAAAATAAAAGTTGACAAACCAAGAAAAGATTGTTATTATAACAATATAAACTTTCGTATCAACAATGAAGAAACAAAAAACTTTTGGTACAAAAGAAAGTGATTCACGTATGATATCGCGAAGCAATTATGGTATAATGGAAGGAGCAGATGCTTATGAAGTGAAAGAACGGAACCATGGCTGCCATCCGGCTGTGGATTCCCAGGAGGTATGAGAATGGATGCAATGGAACAGCGCAGGAATGCAATTGTAGATTTGATAAATCAGAGCGGAAATATCAGTTTTGCACAATTGAAGAAACGATTTCCGCAGATATCTGAAATGACACTGCGCACAGATTTAAAAGCTCTTGATGAAGCAAAGCGGATTGTCCGTGTGCACGGAGGTGCAAAATCCGTAGACGTTGTAGTGGGAACAGACGATATGTTAAGCCGGAGGCTGGTGCGCAACATTGAGGCAAAGCAGTTGATTGCCGGGAAAGCACTGGAACTGATTCGGAAAGATACCACAATTTTTCTGGATTCCGGAAGTACCACCACAGCGCTGGCGTCCTGTATGATGGACCAGTCGAACCTGATATATACCAGTTCCCTGACCTGTGCGGCGGAACTTTCCCGGCTGAAAAACCCTGCGGTACATGTGCTGGGAGGAACCATGAACCGGTACAGTATGAGCGTATGCGGAATTCATACGATACAGGAAATACAGAGAATCAATTTTGAACAGGTATTTATGGGTGTAACCGGCTACTGTGAACAGACAGGATTTACCTGCGGCGTGGACGAAGAAGCAGTTCTGAAAAGGACTGTTATGGACCGGGCCGGACAGAAAATTATCCTGATGGATTCATCCAAAACAGAGGTGAAAAGTACATATTCCATCTGCGGGCTGGAGGATGTGGATCTTATTATTTCCGACGGCGGCCTTTCAGAAGAATTTCAGAAAGAATGCAGGAATTATAAGATACCGGTCATCTGATGCACAAAAGGCGATTCTTTTATCCGGGATTCCGTATCCACATACGGGACAGTTATTTTGCAGTCAGGAGCAAATCAAGGTCAAAGGAGATAATTTATGAAAAACGGAGTTCAGCGTTTTGGTAAATTTCTCTCAGCAATGATTATGCCCAATATAGGCGCGTTGATTGCGTTTGGTTTTCTGGCGGCGTTTTTTAACGACAAAGGCTGGATACCGCATGAGGGATTTGCCACCATTTTTTCAGCTATTTTAGTTTATTTAATTCCAATCTTAATCGCTTCCACAGGTGGAAAACTTATTGGAGGCGAACGGGGCAGCGTAGTGGCTGCAATCGCGGTGGTGGGAGCCATAATGAGCGATCCGGACACCACAATGCTGATGGCGGCCATGATTATGGGGCCTCTGGCAGGATTCTGCATCAAAAAATTTGACAAAGCCATGGAAGGGCGTATGCCGGCAGGCTTTGAAATGCTGATTAACAACTTTTCCGTTGGAATTCTGGGAATGCTGCTGGCCATGTTCGGATTTCTTGCAGTAGGGCCTTTTATGAATGTAATTCTTGGGATTTTGTCCGCAGGAGTGACATTCCTGGTGGAACACAGTGTTCTTCCGCTGATTGCGGTTTTTATCGAGCCGGCGAAGGTACTGTTTCTGAACAATGCACTGAATCATGGAATTTTCACACCCATTGCCACTGCTCAGGCGGCAGAGACCGGAAAATCCATTATGTACATGCTGGAAGCAAATCCCGGCCCCGGCCTTGGCGTACTGCTGGCTTACATGTTTTTCTGTAAAGATAAGGAAACCAGGCAGTCTGCCCCCGGTGCGGTGATTATCCATCTGTTAGGCGGTATCCATGAAATTTATTTCCCCTATATTCTGATGAACCCCCTGGTGATTGTGGGGCCCATTCTGGGCAATATGGCGGCGATTTTCTGGTTCAATCTGACAGACTGCGGACTGGTGGGGCCCGCTTCTCCAGGTTCCATTATCGCATACCTGATGATGACGCCTGGAAACAGAATGGTTCAGGTGATTGTAGGCGTACTGATTGCCACTGTGATTTCTTTCCTGGTTTCTTCTGCCATCATCCGCATGTCCAAAGGCAAAAGCCTGGAGGAGGCACAGGAAGAACTGGCCAGCCGGAAAGCGGAAGCAAAAGGAACCGCTCAGACTCCGGCGTCCATTACAGCAGAAGGTGTGAAAAAAGTAGTATTTGCCTGCGACGCAGGTATGGGTTCTTCCGCTATGGGGGCAACGAAGTTCCGAAATCGTATTAAGGCCCAGCGGCCGGATCTGACGGTAATCAATACGTCTGTGGATACCATTCCGCCGGACTGCGACATTGCAGTGGTGCAGATTACGCTGGTGGAACGGGCAAGGAAATCCGTGCCCAACGCCCAGATGGTGACCATCAACAATTTCCTGGCTGACCCGGCGCTGGACACTCTGTATGCACAGCTGACAGCGGAAGGTGGAACAAAACAGGAAGATAGCGCACCTGAACAGCCGAAGGAAGAAAACACTCCGGCGTCATCTGGAACAGGAATTCTGGTCAGGGACGGAATCAGGCTGAACCTGAAATCTGTTTCCAAAGAAGAGGCCATTCAGGCGGCAGGAGAACTTCTGGTGAAGCTGGGGTATGTGGATTCTTCTTACATTGATGCCATGCAGGAGAGGGAGAAAATAGTGACCACCTATATGGGCCTTGGCGTGGCTATTCCCCATGGAACTTCTCAGGCCAAAGGGACTGTGAAAAAGACGGGTATCGTGGTTCTGCAGTATCCGGAGGGCGTTGTGTTCGGAGAAGAGAAAGCACAGCTTGTATTCGGTATCGCAGGTGTAGGCGACGAGCATCTGGAACTGCTGGGAAAAATCTGCGGAATGCTGGAAGATGAAGCAGTTCTGGAAGAATTTAAGACAACGAATCAGATTGACTGGGTATTGGAAAAATTAAATTAAAATCAGGAGGAAATAAAATGAAAGCAAGAGGCGTCAGACTTTACGGAGCAAATGATATCAGACTGGAAGAATTTGAACTTCCCGAAATAAAAGAAGATGAAATTCTGGTAAAAGTAGTAAGCGACAGTATCTGCATGTCCACCTGGAAAATGGTGCAGGCAGGAAAGGAACACAAACGGGTGCCGGAGAATGTGGCGGAACATCCGGTTATTATCGGCCATGAATTTACCGGAGATATTGTAAAAGTAGGCGAGAAATGGAAAAATCAGTTTCACGAAGGGAAAAAATTTGCCCAGCAGCCGGCCATTCCCGGACAGATGGAATCACCGGGATACTCCTATGAATTTTTCGGTGGCGCCACAACCTACTGCATTTTTCCCAACGATGTAATCGAAAAGGGATGTATCTGGGAATACGACGGAGACAGCTACTTTGAGGCTTCCCTTGCAGAACCCATGAGCTGCTGTATCGGCGGATATCACAGCAACTACCACAATGAACATCTTTCCTATGAACATAAAATGGGTACCCTGGCCGGAGGAAACATCCTGATTCTGGGCGGCTGCGGCCCCATGGGACTGGGAGCAGTGAGCTATGGCCTTACCTTTGAAAACAAGCCGAAGCGTATTGTGGTGACAGATATCAATGATGAGAAAATTGCCAGAGCAAAAGAAGTGGTTCCGGAAGCAGAAGCCAGAGAAAAGGGCGTGGAACTCCATTACATCAATACTGCAAATATGGAAGATCCTGTTGCAGAGCTTCGCGCCATCACAGAAGGCGTGGGATACAGCGATGTATTCGTCTATGCTCCGGTACAGAGTATCGCAGAGATGGGTAACCGTCTGCTGTCTGTGGATGGCTGCATGAATTTCTTTGCAGGGCCTACGGACACACAGTTTTCCGCAAGTATGAATCTCTATGACTGCCATTATGCCAGAACCAAGATTATGGGTTCCACAGGGGGCAATACCAATGACATGAAGGAGGCCATTGAAAAATCAGCCAAAGGCCTGATTAATTCAGCAGTTATGGTCACACATGTAGGCGGCATGGATTCCATTGCGGAGACAACGAAGAATCTGCCCGCTATCCCCGGCGGAAAAAAACTGGCCTATACCCAGTTTGACATGCCCATGACAGCCATTGAGGATTTCGGAAAACTGGGAGAAAAAGACCCCTTCTTCAAAGAACTGGATGAATGCTGTAAGAGAAATAAGGGGCTCTGGTCAAAAGAAGCGGAAGAGATGCTGTTTGAGCATTTCGGGGTAAAATGAACAGGAATCTGAATTTTTCAGGTTGCACCTGATATAAAATAATAAGGCGTTTGCCCCGGTTTACAGGGGTGAACGCCTTATTGACAGGAAAGCTCTTTAAATGTTCTGTCAGCCGAACCGGTTTAATAGTCGTTGTTTCATTTCATTTATAAGGTATCAGATTTTTTTGGGAAATTCTTGAATAATTTGTGATGGTATGTTATATTATAAACATAAGAGATGCTACCGATAGACGGTTAGCCCGACATGTAGCAAAATAACCGCTTAGTTTGTCAGACTGGGGCGGTTATTTTTGTGTTTTATGGTTATCTTTGCTTCCGATGGCGTATCCGAGACTGAAGCAAGCCACGCATAATCCAAGTACAGAAATCAATCCTTCAATCGTCAACATCCACTTAGCCCTCCTTTTCCGAATTCCCTTTCAGGTTTCTATGTAATCAGAGGGTCACAGTCCCTCTGCAGAGGGCTAACCGCCTACCATCCTGGTAGCACCTGACATAATTTTACCATATCATAAAATGCTTATCAATGTAAATCGACATTTCCTTTCAGCAGTTGTTTTGCTGTATTATCTACCCCTCTGAATTTGAATATTATAGTAACGGGAATATCGAAAAAGGAGGGTTTGTATTTTACAGGGAATCCCTGTAAAGGTTTTGTCGGCCGAATCCGTTTACTTCCTGATTTTTCCAGTGGATTTTACATTGCTCCACGGGCCATACAGGGTTTCTTTGCCGGATTTCCTATAGCTGCGGAGCCTTACATAATATTTTTTGCCTGTTTTCAGCTTTGTGAAAGTATAGGAGGTTTTGGACAGGGTTTTGGATTTCATATTCTTTTTGAATTTTTTGTCCGTGGCAACCTGTACCTGATATCCGGAGGCCATTTTATCCTTTGTCCATTTTACGGTTAGTTTTCTGCCTGCCGCTGCCTTTGCTGATTTCACGGACTGCTTCTTCGGGCTTACCTTAACCGTCACTTTTTTGGATATGGTTCCTGCCTGGATGGTTATGGAGGCAGTTCCGGTATTTTTGATGGTTACCTTTCCGGTGTTTCTGTCTACCGCGGCAATCTTCGGTTTGGAGCTTGTAAAGGTCAGACTGCTGTTAGATGTGGCGTTGATTTTGAAAGGCTTTGCACCATACACAACCTTGTACAGAGTCTTTGTACAGGTAATGGTGGGAGCAGACTGGTCGTTGGTATTGGGCTGGTCGTCTGCACCAGGCTGCTCATTTGAGCCAGGCTGTCCGCCTGTACTGGAGGAATCCGGTGGGCTGGTAATGGTAAAATAGACGGTTTTGCTGCCAGTGTACCGGTTCTGGCCTTCAGCGGCTGTCACCGTTACCGCAGCGGTTCCTACATTGATATGGTTGCTGTAGGAGACGGTATAATCGGTACCAGGTGTCAGTATGGTCTCTCCGGATGTGACTGTGACTGCCGGGGTTTTTGGAGTTCCGTCATAAACGTAGCTGTCCTGTTCCAGAGTTACGGTGGCTGTGGAGAGTTCTGTTGGGGTGTTATCATCGCCCTGGGAAGGTTCGCTGCCAATCAGGCGGAAGGTAATATTATTTTCATTTGCATAGGTTTCAGCAGCGGAACCGCTTATGCCATAGATGACAAGGTTCTTACTGCAGTTTCCAAAAGCAAAGCCACCAATAGTTATTATGGCATGGCTTTTGTCTATATCCGATAATCTCTGTAAGTCTCTGTTTATGGGCAATTCCGGTATTTTCCCCTTTCAACACTCTCCGTCAAAAACTGTAAATTTACGGAAAAAGGTGTCAGAAATTGTGTCAGGGAATCCTGTCAACCCCTTTACCCGATGACGGTTGCGGGGAAACCGGGGGTTTACTGGATGGAGTTCATATGCCGGGAATCCCAAGAATGGAAAAAGGGATGTTCCAAATGCATTTTATTGGAACATCCCTTGATTACTATTTTTTTCTTTTAAATATTCCTTTAATACAAGATTAACGTATTGTGAAAATGACCTGTCGTCCTGTTCCGCTAACTTTTTAATCTCATTTATAATTTCCTCATCAAGTGTGATACTTACTTTTATTTTAAGAGGTTTCATATTACTACTCCTTTTTAATATAATATATCACCCTATAGCTTTTTATATTGTTTCATCGCCTAAAGTAGTGTTAAGTAGTATTGTTGATAATTTATTCCTGTTTATTATTCTTATCTCTTAAAAACTCTTTCAAGACAAGATTAATGTATTGTGAAAGCGACCTGTCGTCCTGTTCTGCTAACTTTTTAATCTCATTTATAATTTCCTCATCAAGCGTAATGCTTACTTTTATTTTAAGAGGTTTCATGTTATCACTCCTTTTTTACAATATATCATTTCATATCATTTCATATTGACTTATCGCTTTAAGTAGTATAAAGTAGTATTGTTCATCTAATTTAGAAATGAGGTATATATTATGGAAAAAAAACAAAACCCGGAAACTGTTGTATGAGGAGCTAAATCATGACGAAATTGAACTGTTGGAGTGGTACCATGAAAATCCATTGTCCGTGTATATTGAAATCGCTTTAATAATAATGGCCGACATTGAGATAATTACGGAGGAACAGCGCAGAGAATATAAGGCACGGGTGGAGGAGAATGCGGGCAAATTGAAGGAGCTTCTGCTGAAAAAGGAAGACGGCGCCATAACGAATAAGGACGGACTGAAAAACTTTCTGTTTGATATTATGAATAAGTATAATGGGATGTTTGCAGACATATCTCTGGATGATGAAACGGACACGATTTTTGTGAATACGGTAGACGGTGGGCGGTTCATTGTCACTGTCAGCCCCGTGACTGCGGACGAAGCCCTCCTGGAGCTGTGGGCGAAGAAGAACCCGGAACGGATGTCCCTTACGCTCGGCGTGCTGAATATGCGGGATTTAGGCGTATTTACGAAAGAAGAATCAAATGAGTATCTTTCCGCCATCCTTGAAAATGCGGATAATTCCGTAACCGAAGATTTGAAGTCCGGATTAGGGACGGACGGAAATAATAAACATTAATTAATATAAGGAAAAGAGGGAGCCGGTATAACCGCCGGTTCTTTTTTTATCTTATAGAAAATACTGTGTCACGCTAACGCGTAAAAGTATCTTCCTATGAGATAAAAAATAATATGCGTAGGGTCTTCTACACTCCGTTTCGGTCGTTGCCACTCAGGTGCCACTGGCACCTGGCAACCCAGCGAAGCGAGGGTACTCGCACAGGAGGAAAATATTGTTTCGCAATTGTGCTTAAACGCGATACGTTCAGCATACTGCGTATGCTCTGACGCACCACAAATGGCGCAGCAAATCGTCCAGATCCCTCATGATTTTCGCCTGTTGTTCCTGTTATCCAAATAGGCAAGCAATGCAATCAGGAAGTTATCGCCCAAAAATAGCAGGCTTAAAATTTCATATGTATTTTCCATCTGCACCACCTTGTAACACGAATGTTCCCAAGTCAGATTATAGCACTAAAGTTATCCGGCAATCTGTTTTTCCAGCCCAGCCGGACACAAAAAAGCCAATGAGCCTGTGGGCCCCTTTGCTGAATGGCACTTGCAAAGCAAGTGGGGCAGACTGTCCGAAAACCTGCAAAGCCTGACATGAGGTTTTGATAGATGCCTTGCTATAACAGCAGGTGATTTA
>CATLIX010000033.1 GCA_949959185.1 uncultured Eubacterium sp.
AAGCATTTAACTGGAAATATGCTGGTTAAAAACAGCCTTGATAGTATATGAGCATCAAAAAAACGCTGTACTAGATTCTCAATTTCTCTAGTTGCTTCCTCAATAGACTTTGAATTATCCAATTGTGACAAAGAATTAGAAATCTGTTCAACAAAGTTCTGATTGTGATTTAATTCCTTTTTCTTTTCCTCTCTCTCCATTATATGTTGCGCTTTTTGGGTTTGAAGAGAATAATACTTATCATCAAGATAACCACAAACATATTTATTTGTATTCTTTTTCCAATCTTTAATATATCCCACTTTATCAAAAGCGTCAGCTATTTTGTTCCACCCTTCATCCTGGTCGATATATTGGAACCTAAAAAGTAAAGGGGGTGTTATATTAAACTCTTTCCCCTCTTTTGAAATACACGGCATTTTAACTCCAAAAATATCCATTAAGGAATTGCTATATTTATGAAATTCATCTGATTCAATTATACATAAATATTCGCCTTTCGACTGCTCAAAAATTTGAAATTTTTTACCTTGCCGTATTATGACATATTGATTTTTCCCATATTGAAAAAAGATTAAATATGAAGATATAAGCTCTTTCCAATCCTTTTCTATTCTTTTAAGTTCACACCCAAAAGTATAAAAAATGCTTTTGATGATTGAAGATTTTCCAGTCTTATTCCCACCTAAAATAATATTCAATCCTTTTGAAAAAGGAACTTCTAATGAACGTGACTCACTCTGACTGATTACAACCAGTTTTTTTATTATCAGCCTTTTCATTATTCTTTTCCTCCTCTCTTTTTCGCATATTTCTTATTAAAAGTCGATATTTTTGTTCTATCTCAAATTTCTTTGCTGAATCTTTGCTCATAATACAACACCTCTATTAATGTTCTATCTAATGATTGCGACGAAAGCCCTTGTTTTAACAACTCATGCATACATTCTTTCTCTAAAACACTTGCATCATAAAAATCCCCCATACATTCAATATATGTAGAAATAACCTTTCGTAATGTAATGACAATTTCTTGGTACTTAAAATCATTCACATTAAGCCACCTTGAATCATGTAATGTTTTTGCAGATTCAATACAATGCAATTCCTTATCCGTTAATCCTTGCGTTGATAAATACTTATAAAAATCTGTATAATTTCCCTTTTTGCTAATTGTTGAATTGATTTTATCATTTATTTTTGAAATTTCTATTCCTTTCTTATCCACTAAACTTTTGAAGCTAATAGGCGTTTTTATTTGTTCTGTACTCTTTTTTCTCACGTCATTTACCAGCTGTTGAAAAATAAGATGCGCCGTATCTGTTGGTATATTTTTATTTGCTAACTGGTCAAAAAACATACCTGATGTTTGCGTCGTATATGTTGATAATTGTAATTTAGATTTATGTACAAAAGTATTTTGAATAAATATATCAAATACACTATCAAAATTAGATGGTAATGAATCTACATATTCGTCCTTAATTCTTCCTTTAATCCTTTGATAGAGTTCATTATTTTCGACCGCAACTATTTTTCCATCTTCAATATATGACTGCCAAAGACGAACATCTTTATCATAATCGTTATTTGAAATGAAATAGCAATGTGAACATTCTACTCCAAAATTCAAAAAATTGTAATATATAAACCCTAAAAAGGATTTTTTATATCCTCCACTTTTCTTTTTTTCTCGTTTTGATAACTCCGCAACCGTCCAATCTGAAGAATCTTCTTTCGTCTTAATTTGATAAAATTGGTACTCTTCTTTCTCTGGTATAAATTCTGCCATATCGTCATGAAACTCACAAAACACAATACATTCTGCGTTATTTTCAAGTTGACCTATAATATGACACACAATCCAGTGAACTTGATACTCAAAACGATTATATGAACCAGAACCTGCCTGTTCCCTCTGTTCCAATTCAAGAACTTTACCCATTCTGTATCCCCCCTTTGTTCATCTGTTCCATTTCTGTTTGAAAGTCCAATTCTTCTTCCACTCTTCTTCATCCACTATCGCATCAAACACAGGCTCAATGAAAGTCTGAATCTCCGCAATTATTACCTCAAATTCAAGCGTAACATCTTTCATATTTTTCAAAAAATATCTCCACCGCTTCTGCATATCTTCATCTTCGGAAAGTGCCAGAATACGCTTAAAGCTATCTCTGTCATAAGGCGTTTCTCTTTTCTTCAATGTTTCAAAAATTGCCGCCCGTAGCTTCGCTCCCTCAAAATCGAATGTTCTTGCCAGATAATATATATCGTAAAAGTCTTTCATCCTGCCAGTCAATTCAAATCGTTGCAAAATAGCGTCAAATTTCTCTGCTATCGTACTTTCCAAAGAATACGTTTTTATCACTGGCTTTTCAAAATCTGGAAGCTGTGTATTGATTCTTCTTTCCTCCGCTTTTGGCACAATAATATCTCCCACACCAATATCCACATTAAACGGCACACGGACATTTTTTATCTGACCGATAATTTGAGTGCTGATGCCGTGGTATTTCCTCTGTGGGGAAATTTCTTCAAATCCCTTTGCTGTCATGGAAACAAAGTCATTTCCTGTTGATGTCTCAATAATCTTACCAATCATACTTTTTACATCTTCTATGGAATTGGAAAATCCACGAAGCAGGAAATCAACATCTATCGTTGCGCGGCTTTCAAAATTAGTAAGCGTATAGATGAACAATCCGCCTTTCAGAATAAGATTGTCTTCATAACCAGATTTTGAAAGTTTCCGCAAAAATTCCTCCTGCATAAACAACTGCAAACACTGTTGATAGCTGATTCCAGAAATCTTAGCTTTGTTTTTCAATTTCGCAAGAACGGACGCTGCCTTATCTGCCATTACAACCACACTCCAATCAAATCCTTTACACGCTTTTGCACCCGCAAAGTCTTTGCGTACTGCATAAGGTTCGGAATATTTTTCTTCTGGTCTTTTACATAGCCCTGTATTGCCTTATTAAAAATCTCTTTATCCATCTTATTCATATTCCTCAGCACATCGCAAATGGTACGGTCACGGTCATAAATATGAACTTCTTGGAAGTCAATTTCCCCTTTTGTTTTTCCAATGGAAAGCAGCTCTGGCTCAACCCGATAAGCCTTAATAAAAGGATAATCTATATTTGTACGCTTTCTGGAAGTATTTTTGTCAATGGTAATATTCCATTCAGCGGGATTCCTGTCACTGTATCTATAATAGAAAAGGGCTGTTTCCATACAAAGAACTGCATCAGGGAACAGGCGGTTGACAATAACCACCTCACTCGTACCATAGTCATCCACCCAATGGTAACAGCCCCTTTTTATTCTTTCAATCAATCCTTGTTCCAGCATACGTTGAATATCTCTATAAAACAATTTTTCATTTGTAAGCTGTGCTGTTGTCATTACGTAGCCATAATCAGAAAATATTTTGCTTAGTATTCTTATATCATTTTGTGTTAGCATTATTTCCTCCTTCTGACGCATTTACTGCGTCATTCAGGTAGATTTGGAAGTTTACTTCCAAACTTTCACCTCTGCACTAAAATACGCATAAATTTTTTATCGCTTGTGTGCTTTACTACATTATATCTATTCAACGCAAAAAAATCAAGCGAATCAAATCGAACAACTTCAAATCTTATACTTGTGTGCTTTACTACATAAAATCAGACCTACTTGTCCACAATAAAACAAATAGGTCTGACACAATTTAACCTGCTATATCAAATCTCGTTGAAGCAATGCCATATATAGTTATCGTTCTTTCCGTATCTCTAACTTCGATAGAATAAGGCTTCCCGACATTCCCCGCATCTTCATTTTCATCATACTTCTTTATCCTCTCAAACGTCGAAAAGCTATGTATCGGAAATCCCACCGTATCATGCCCGTCCCAAAATACAGTAAGTGGAACATTACCGCTGCTTCTCTGGGTACAGAAGAACTGGCTCACATGGAAATGATTTGCACTATCGTCTATCAGCTTACCAAAGACCTGTCACCGGAAGAAATCAAAGCATCCGGTTTTGACAAATATTATGTGGACCATACACTGGCACTGTGGCCCCAGGCAGCAGGCGGAATCCCCTTCAATGCCTGTGAGTTCCAGTCCAAAGGCGACCCCATTACCGATTTGACTGAAGACCTGGCGGCAGAACAGAAAGCCCGCAGCACCTACGACAATATCCTGCGTCTGGTAAAAGACCAGGAAGTTGCAGATCCTATCCGGTTCCTGCGCGCCCGTGAAATCGTTCATTTCCAGCGGTTTGGCGAAGGCCTGCGGATTGTGCAGGATAACCTGGACTCCAAAAACTTCTATGCGGCAAATCCCGCCTTTGACTGCAGATAACAGCATCCGCATAAAAACGCATTTACAGCAACAGAGGACTGTCAGAAAATTTCTGACAGCCCCCTGTTCTTCTGAATCAGGGGCGTTGGCATATTCATATCCGGAGGTGGGAAGTCACTCCGTTATAATCCGCTGCTCCAGCTCCTGTATGGGCTGATTTGTACCCGTTCCGGAAAAAATTGCCCAGGTCGACGCAGGCACAGTATATTCTTCAAACTCCCCGCCTGTTTTTGTACTGGAAACGGCGATAAAATATTTCCACTGTTCCTCATCATTGCAGGCACTCACGCCTAAAAGTCCCATTGGCGGCGTATCCATCATTCCTGCCAGTTTCTGTATGGTTCCATTTGCAGACAAATCCTGCTACATTTTTGGCACAACCATAAAATTAGTTTCGATTTCCTTATCAAGCGGCGCAGATACGCCCGCAGTCTTAACGGATGACGGGGCTATCCCGTGAAAAGCCTGAAACGCCCTGTTAAATGCAGTCGGGGGACTGATAGCCGTACTTCTCTGCAATATCAATAATCCGTTCCTCCCCACCCTGCAGGTCCACCGCCGCTAAAGACATTTTTCTTCTTCGGATATACTCTGCCAGAGGAATACCGGCCATGTAAGTAAACATCCTCTGATAGTGATAAGCGAAACAGCAGGCAATCCGCCCAAGCTGTTCATAATCAATTTCATCTGTCAAATGTTCCTCAATATAATTCATGCTCTGGTTTAATTTTTCGACCCATTCCATGAAATACCTCCTTATCCGCACATACAGTACTTTGTGGACATATATTTGTCTTTATCATTATAATTCTTATTCTTAAATTTATCCTCTCTATCTCTGCACAAAAAAGAGAGGCGGCAGGGTTTGTTTCCTCAATCAATGCCCTATATCATATGGGAAATCCACGCACTTTACAGAAAGAATGCGCCTGCGCATCCCGCCCGGAGGGCTTTATCTTATAGAAAATCTATATACTTAGTACTTCACAGTAACACAGTGGTTCCTATAGGATAAAAAACCGCCACTCTGCAACAAGTGACGATTCCTTTTCTGATTATTTCATTGTTACCGTACCAGCCATCCATAATCCTGCCTGCAATCCACTACATAATCTGCATAAACAATATCATCCACAACCTGGAAGATTATCATATACCGTTTTTCAAACATGATAAACCGATAAGCGTTTCCGGGTATATATTCCCCTGTGTGTGAGCCACGAACATCTCTGCGGCATAATTTCCTGTGAATTTGCGGCTTTTTCAAATTCTGCGGTCAGCTGTTCCGCAGCTTCCGGGTTCACCTGCGCCAAAAATCCAGCATGGGAAACCAGCATCTGCGTTGCCCGTTCTGACACAATGACATGGTATCTATTCCGCTGTTCCATGACCTGCCGCCTCTCTGACTGCATTACGCATCATTGCAGCTGCTTCATCAACGGAATAACCTTTACTGCCACGCATTCTGTCCTCCTGGGCTGCTAAAAGTTCTTCTCGGAGCCTCAGCATCTTTTCCCTGCGGTTATACGTCCCAATATCCATAACACCCAAATCCCCTCGCCATTTTTGGTAAGGAAAACCGGCTCTGCAGTCTTTCTGCACTGCTCGGCAATCTTATTGTAATTCTGTCTGATTGCCGCTGACGGACGAATATTCATAGCGGCACCTCCTCAAATCAAACATAGTAATATTCTATCCATGTTATATCCATTTCATGTAATGAAGTCAACAGAGTAACGCATTTTACAAGCCCGGCGTAACGGATTCATGAGACAGTTCGCACCTTTTCCTGACTATGCTCAGCCAATCCCGCACAGCTCATCCAGAGAATCCAGAACTTCTTTGATTTCTCTGCTGCCTCCCGGACGGCTTTTTACCAGATTTTCAATTTCTTTCCGCACATTGCGCATATCTTCCACCTGATGTTCGATTCCGCCCCGCAGCTTCTGGCGGCGTACCAGAAGCTCATGCTTCACTTCCACCATTTCCTTCGGCTCCAGCAGCGCCCTGGCCTGATGAATCCAGATTTTGGCGTCATACAGCTTATACTGTTTGAGCTGGCGGATTAATTTGTCGTTAAAATACTCCAGGTCGTCATTGGTACGCTGGTATTTCTCCCGTTCTTTTACCGCTTCCAGATACTGGTCCCAGATATAGCCCAGTTCATAGGCATTTTTTACATGGTATTTCTCACAGGCATAATCCACCGCATTTGTTACATTCACATATTTGAACTTTACCTTGTTCATCAGCACAATGGCGCGGTTGATATTGGCCTGGGATTTCTTCTTCTCCATTCCGTCATTCTGAAGGCGCCAGACCATAAGGCCGCCGGCGGCCCCCGCAACCAGAGCAGCTATAAAAAACGGCATGATAATGTCAAATTTCATCACGGTTCCCAGTATGACAATCACTGTAGCTGCCACAACGAATAATCCCAGCAGTCCAAACAGCAGTCTGCGCAGAATTTTTTCTTCCTGCTCCAGAGATTCCTGGTAATAGCGCCATTCTTCCCGTTCTCCCTCCAGGTACTGCATATCCCGTTTCACCACAGTCTGATAAGATTCATTTTCCTGAAGGCGGCGGATGATTTCCGGCATTTCCCCTTCCAGCTGCTCCATCTGGGCAAACTGGCTGTCGGAAATGGTTTTGGCCTTATTCAGATACGCGTCTCTGGCCTCATTCAGATTCACAACGTTCTGGGCCGTTTCCTGAATCTTTGCAAACTCAGGCTCCGGAAGATTCTCAATCATCTGAATGTCGGTAAGATAATCCGTGACAATTTTATATTCCCGCTTTGTTTCTTCCAGGTTTTTCGCCGCATCCTTAATCTGCTCGCAATATTCCGAGGCAAGATTTTTTTTCGGCTCTTTCGGCTTCGGCCCTTTTGATTCCTTCTGCTTCTTCCTGGTCTCCTGCTTCGGTCTGGCCGGAACCTCCCCTTCAAATTCCAGTATTTCCTCTACATATTCCGGTTTTTTCTTTTTTCTGAATAATCCCATTTTTACTCACTTTTCCTGTATTCTAATCTAAAATTCTCCAGCAGCCGCTCTATCATCTTCTCATACCCGGCCCGGTTCCCCGCCTGTTTCTGTTCCGTCAGCTTCTGCCTGGCTTCCGTCAGGCTGTCCGCCTCACCGGTCATTTCTTTTCCGTCCCTGCAGGCCAGGGCCATAAGATAAGATTCTCTGCTTTCTTCTCTTTTACTTATTGCATAAGCAGTCTCATAACATTCTGCTGCCGGAGCAAACAACATCTGACGAACATAGGCGGTACCCATATTATGCCATATCAGTCCCAGCACCGGGTCATTGTCCTGATCTGCCTGTCCAAGGATTCTGCGGTATTCCGAAACAGCATCCCGGTACTTCTCCGCCCTCAGCAGCCGGTCTCCCCGGAGCTTTGCCCGCTCCAGAGGGGTCTTCTGCTCCATCCGCTCCGCAGTTTTAAGCACCTGCTTCAGTTCCTCAGAACTGTAAAACCCTCCGGCTTTTAAAATCTGTTCCATACACCAGCAGCCGCTCCGTTCCTGCTCAATACCTCTCCTGAGCCGGTCGGAAAGCTCCGGCTGGCCCACATCCTGCGCCAGCCAGAAACAGAGTCTCTCATTAAAGAAACTTTCTTCCAGCACACCGGTGTTCCGATACAGATAATAGCACAATTCTTCAAAAGAGTACAGGTTCACCTTTTCTTCTTCCAGGAAAAACGGATGCTCTGCTGTCAGTTCCTCACATAACCAAACTCTGCTCATAACATTCTCCTATCTCATATTCCCATTCCCGGCCGGTTCCGGGCAAAAGTTCTCCCCAGCCCATATCTCTTATATTTAAGAGGATTTTTCCTTCTTCGCCGGAATAAAGAGACAGTGACAGACGATATCGTTCCATGTCTGAGGACAAAAGCTCCGGCAGTTCCAGGCTCTCAATTTTGGCTTCCCGGCTTCCGGGTTTCTGCATCCACAAATCCAGCGTTCCCTCTCCTTCCAGAAGAATCCGCAGTTTCTTCTCAATCTGATGGCGGTTGCAGCCTGCCTCCAGCAGGGGATAAAAACCCGTATCGTCTCCTCTTGTCACTTTCAGAAATATATGCTCCTGAATCTTGTATTCACAGAAATAGACTGTATCTGCTTCTTCCTGATGTACTTCCAGCATACCGGCATAACAGGCCCCTTTGGTATACAGGTTTTTCCCCTGAAAAGCCCGTTTGCCCCGGCAGATGACCTGCAGAGATTCCTTCATCCAGTTTCCTTCAAATCCGCTTCCAATCAGATATACCGAAGATACAATTCTGCCGGACATGGCATTCTGTACCATATGGGCAAAGGTAATATCCCATTCCCGCACGTCTTCCGGCAGCCTGCCCAGGCACACTTCTTCCACTTCTGCAATTTCAGGCCGGGTTTTCTTATTGCAGACCAGATGTTTCATCCAGATTTCCTCGCCGCTGCAGGAAAACAGCACCACGTCATACTGCCATAATTCCGGTTCCTGGCAGACTGCATAGGCATAAAAACTTTCCCGATGATCCTGAACCACCAGCTGCTGCCCGGTGAGTCCAAGCTCTCTTCCCATATGCTTCAGCAGGGCCACCAGTTCGTCCGTCACCTCTTTTATGGAAAACACGCACCTGGTAACTGCCTCCACGCCTTTGGCCGGAAGGGCAATCCGAAGCACTTTCCGGAAAAACACCAACAATAAGTCCTCCGCCTGATACTCTTTATCCAGAAGAATTGTTTCTTTTTTTAAAGCACGATTTAATAAATCGTCCACATAAATCCCTTCTCCGGTCTCTGCCATCCGGCTGGCCTCCTCGCCAAAACACCATTTTCCGCTGATTCTGCGTTTACAGATGGCTGTGGGAATCCGGTACAGTTCTGTTCCCGCCACGGTGCTCCGGGTTTCCGGCTCCGTCAGGTTCCCATGGTAACAGCTTATCTGTGTCCATCTGCTTCCTGCGTCTATTCCTATGTACCATTCTCCTGCTGCCGGCTTCATTTCCTGCACCTGCCTTTCATAAAATACCGAACTGTTCCCTTATCATTCCATCCAGCCTTCCATAGGCATCCAGCCGTTCCAGAAGAGTTGCCTCATCCTTTATCTGCCAGCTCACCATCATATCATTTAAAATGTCATAGCGGCTTCCCTCTGCATTTACGCAAAGTTCCTGCGTCTGTACCTGTCCGCTTTCCGTTACCATCCAGGTATCCTCTTTTTCCTCTTTTATATAATAGGGAATCTTCTCCCCGTAAAACACCAGAAATTCTTTTACAAAAATTCCGTCATACATTTCCTTCATCTGCAGTTCCACATAGTCCTCGCTTCCCACCGGAAGATAATAAAGCATAACTCTGCTGCCCGGACTGGTGCGGTATTCCAGAAATACCCTGTCGTGATACAGGTATTTTCCGGCAAATTCCGGCGGAAGTGTCTGGAAAAAGGCAAAACAGCACTCTCTGGCACTGCATTCCGCCAGTATAATCTCTGCCTGCTGCTTTTCTTCCGGAGATAACTCCCTGCCGGAAGCGCACCATTTCAGAAATCCGATTCTGCACACCGGATTCAGTTCCCGCCCTTCCTGCAGCAGGCGGAAAATTTTCTGAAATACATAATCCGCCACCACCGCGTCCTTTGTGACAAACTGATGCGCCATCCAGGAAAGATATGCCTGCACCACCGTCTCCCGGCCCAGATTTTCCCCATAGCTTTCAAATATTTTCTCCACGCTCAGAGAAAAATCTTCCGTATACAGAAACTGTACGATACAGCGTTCCTCCAGCCTGTAAGTATCCAGTTCAAAATCACAGGAAGCCTGCCATAGCTGTATCATCTCATCCAGCGTCCCATGAAAGAATCTGCACATGTAATTCAGGATCCGCTCATTATATTTGCCCCGCAGAAAAACACTCCGGCACAGGCCAAGTAAAAATTCATCCGATTCATCTTCCGATTCCAGATGTTCCATCTGGTGGCAGACAACATGCACCAGTTTGGCAGCCGAAAGATTCTCACATCCATAGGATAACAGCAGGTCATAGGCCCGCTGATAATGGCGCCTGGCCACCAGCAGCTCCATGATTTTCTCTCTTGCCCGCTTCTGCATTCCTTCAAAGGACAGAGACAGCAGAAACTCATCCAGCTCAGCTCCGGTATAATTATAGTAATACCAGGAAATCATCTGAGGCCGCAGCTCCTCCCGGTATTCATCACTGATTGCTTCAGAATCCATAAGTATCTGAAGATATGGCAGGTCTTTTTTTTCAAAGGTCTGCCATATTTTCTTTCCGTCAAAATATTTCAGAAGCCAGGGCAGCTTTTCCTCCGCACAGTTCATTCCCTTTTCCAGAAATTTTTCACAGTCCAGAAGCGGGGTCACAGAAATCTCTTCTTTCGGAAGAAACCGCCCGCCTCTGGAATCTTCCAGCAAAATCTGGTATGAACTGCTGTACAGATTCACGTAACCCATTCCGTGATTCAGCGAAACCGTCTGCTCTGCCTTCAGCGGATGCTGGCGCACCACCAGACGCAGCGCCCCCGCATCCTTACACCTGACTTTATGCACAAACAGGATTCTGGCCAGCGGTTCCACTAAATCCTCGGTTATCATCTCCGGCGTCAGGACTTCCTGATAAATCACTGCCATATCCTTATCTATTCTGCCCGCAGAAATCTGCTTTTTTGCGAACTCTTCCATCATTTTCAGATAATGAGGATACTGATTCTTCCAGGACGTTTTATTCTCAATGATTGTCCGGAAAAGTATGGTACGGGGATGATATGCCAGTTCATTGTGATACTGGAAATAGAGCACGGCAGATTTGGGAATCCTCTTTAACTGCTGCTTCCCCGCTGACAGAATCCAGGCTTCATAAATCCCGGCTATGCGCAGCTCTTCAATCACTCCCTGATGATACCATCTCCAGTAAGATTTCCCGTAACAGTTCCATTTCATACAGCAGCTGCAGATGGCGTGGAGCATTTCCTTTTCCGGAAATACCCTGTAGCATTCACACAGAATCTGATACCAGATGGGATGATATGACGGAATCTCCGGTGCAATCTGACAGACCTGTTCCGCCATTCCTCTGGTCAGGACTTCATGCTTCACAGACCAGTTCAGTACCTTCCGCTCAAATTCATCGGCCCGGTACATCAGAAAGGGCTCCCTGGCCAGAATCCGCCAGGCTTCCAGATACAGTATGGGGCTTTCCCCGCCTGTTGCAATCTGCCTGGCAATTACTTCCAGCTTTCTGCCTTTGCTGTAATTTAATTCTTCGTCCAGAAACAGAAGTATCCACAGCAATAAATTATTTTCCTGATGTCTGTGGTATATCCTGCGGATTTTTCCCGTTAATTTATTCACATATACCGGCTCCGGCTCCCGCAGTGTGCACAGATACATATACCAGGCATACAGGGGCGATTCTTTGTCCACCTTATGTTTGGGAAATGCATCCAGAGCCCATTCCCCTTCCTGCCGCTGCCGGTTGACCAGAAATGCCTGAGCCTTTGCCAGCAGGTACCAGAGGTTGTCAGGCTCCAGAGCCATAAGTTCTTCCGCCCGCTTTACCGTCTGCTTCGCCCATTCCCCTGTTACGATTTTCTTTATCCCCATATCTATATAAAGACTGACCAGTTCCGCCTGTTTCCTGCGGATTATCTGACGGGAAGATTCCCGATCTCCGCTTCCCTGGTCCACCACAAGCTCCACCTTCCTGGTCAGAAATGGCGTCTGCAGGGTAATTCTGCCGAAATTCTTACCTGCATGAAGATATTCCGGCTCAATCATATATTCTGCCAGCCCATGGCCGCCCACAAAGTCTGCGGAAGTAATCATATGTTTTACCGGCAGCAGCCAGGTCGCATCACTGATTACCTCAATGGCAATATGGCCCCATTCTTCTTTTTTCAGCGTGATATGCTGCTTTACCGGCTCGTGGATTCCTGAAAATTCCCGTTGGGCTTCCTCAATCCGGAAAGTGACCCGGTTCTTTTTCCGGACGGCTATTAAAAATTCTTCCACCTGTCCCATAGTACAGGGCCTGCGCCTGAGTATCCGGTAAATCAGCCGTTCTTCCGTCTCCTGGGGCTTAAAAACATGGATAAATTCCGGCTGGCTGAAAACCTTCACTGCTTCCTCATAAGAATTCCCGGCCAGATTGGCAAATTCAAACAGGCTCTTTATTTTTCCCATGGAGCTGTCCGCATAATTGCCGGAAACAGACACAGTAAAAGGAAGGTCGTATTCCCCCTGATTGCTGACAATATGAAAACTGCCCTTCTGCACATCCCCTTCTGTGAGGCCCTCGCTGTGAAATTCAAATGTCTGCGTAATTTTTACTCCCTGAAACTTTGGATTATGACACTCCATCCTTGGACTGGAGGAATAGATAATACCGTTTACCGGCATCTCGCTGGTGCTTTCCATGGAAAATTCACCTGTATAATCGGTTCCCTCCACCACTTCAAATTCCAGCTTCTCCGCGGAAAACTGAAGGATGGAAGCATTGCTGCCGCAGTTCCCGGCTGCCAGTTCCTCTAATTTCTTCTGCAAATCGTCACCTGCTTTGTGGTTGCTTTTTTGTGTGTATTCGTTATAATATCAATTGTATTAATTATAAACCATTCAAACATTTGTGTAAATATTTTTGGAGGAAATTTATGTTACAGCATAAGGATCATTTTCACGGAAGTGATTTGGAAAAAATTGAACAGATTTACGGTATCCGCAAGGAAGAAATTACCAGCTTCAGCGCCAATGTGAACCCTCTGGGGATTTCGCCCCTGCTGCGGGAAACTCTGGCCAGCCATATTGACGCCATCAGCACCTATCCGGACCGGGAATATCTCTCCCTGCGTAAATGTATCGGAGCATATCTGGATACGGATTATGAATCCATTCTCATGGGAAATGGTTCCACGGAGCTGATTTCTCTGTTTATTCAGATTGAACACCCGAAAAAAGCTCTGATTATCGGCCCCACCTATTCAGAATACGAGAGGGAAATTGCACTGGGGGGCGGCACATGCCTTTATTATCCCCTGAAGGAGGAACTGGACTTTAAACTGGATGTGGAACATTTTACTTCTCAGCTCAACGAAAGCATTGATTTTCTGGTTATCTGTAATCCAAATAATCCAACTTCCGGCGCCATTTCCCGCAAAACCATGCGCTGGATTCTGGACGTATGCAAGCAAAACGATATTTTTGTGATGGTGGACGAAACTTATGTGGAATTCGCCGACAACTATGAGGAAATCACCTCTGTTCCCCTCACCGCTTTCTACAATAACATTGTGATTCTGCGGGGAACTTCCAAATTTTTTGCAGCTCCCGGTCTCCGGCTGGGCTATGCGGTAACCGGAAACCGTGACTTTATCAAAGCGGTCAACACCCGGAAGAATCCCTGGACCATCAATTCTCTGGCTGTAATTGCCGGAGAACTTATGTTCCGTGATACCGATTATATTCAGAAGACCAGAAGCCTGATTTCTGCTGAGCGAGCCCGGATTCACCGAATCTTTTCCGAGGATCCCCGGTTCAAAACCTATCCTCCCAGCGGCAACTTCATGCTGGTGCGCCTGCTGTCGGATTCCATGACTTCCGGGGAACTGTTCGACCGGGCTATCCGGGAGAAAATGATGATTCGGGACTGCTCCACTTTCCCCTTTCTGGATAACCGTTATATCCGGTTCTGCTTCATGAGCCGGGATATGAATGACAGGCTGGCGGAATGTCTGATGAGGTAATGGTCGTTAAGGGGTATGTAAAAAGCAGGACAACACATCTCTGTGAATCCTGCTTTTATTCCCGCGGACAATGAACCAACAGACGCCTGCGGGGTATCTGACTTCAGCACCTGTAAAAATTATGGCCAGATTCAGAACCCTCCTGCAAAATACGCTCTTGCTATCACATAAGACGGCTCAAAATATGCACTGCAGTTATAGTTATCCAGCACGTCACAGATTTCATGATTATAAACTCGGAAAATTCCTTCCACGTAATCCTCATCCTGCTGGGATGTATCTCTGATCAACCTCTTGTAGACCCTTCCCATCTGTGTGGCAGTGGGCACATGGGATACCAGTTCTTTTTCAACCCTTAACACGTCAAACTCTCCGTCCTGAAGATGATAGGACGCAATCCACTCATCTTCCACAGATAACGGATTTTCTGCATGAAGTACATTTGCAACGCTGATTAAATGATACATTTCATCTTTACCAATTTTATTTACCACATACTTATTTTTCTGATGCAATTTCCTTGCAACACGCTCAATCATATAGCATATAAAATATAAATCATTACTCTCTATCTCTTCATCTGCGAAATAGCGGTTTTTCATAATTTTATGCTCCCTTCAAAGGTCAGAGTATTCAGTGCAGATTCTGTACAGAACACAATTTGATGAGTGGGGTATTTAAACTTTACCAATTCCCAGAATGCTGCTTTTGAAATATTGTTTTCCATAAACTCCTCTACATAATCCCATATCTGATCATCGGCCATCGGCCCCTCCACAATATCATACTGATGTTCTATTCCTCTCCTGCAATTGACAACAAACTGCAGCCATTCTTCTGTCATCTGCTGGAAAATGCATATTTTTAACCTGTCATTTTTTGTATAGGAGTAATGGTTTACAATAGATTCTCCATGTCTTGTCAATGCCCATCGTTTTGCCTGTTTCTCCAGATTCGTACAATAAAACCCGTATCCAAAATCTTTATAATGCCCATTTATCATAATTTCAGGTCTGCTCACGATTACATTGCTTCCATGATAAATTTTATAATTTGTCATGTCGTTCTCCTTTTGCAGATATTGCTACAATAAATCCAATTTTTTCTATACAGACTGAAAACCTGCCAGTTCCTCTACTTCCTCAACAGTAAGACCGGAACCAACAGCTATATCTTCAACAGTGAGCTTTCCCATTTTCAGAAGTCTCTTTGCTGTTTCCACTTTTGCTGCATTTTCAGCCTCTTCTGCCGCCTCATATCTTTCACTTTCCACATATGATTTGATTACTTCTTCCTGGTCATACAGTTCCATCAACATATATTTCCACCTGTTCCTCGCATACTCTGGTAAATGACACATACTGATTTATTATATCTCCATCCCGGCCATCGTATATCATCCTGACTTTTACATCCAGACTAAATCTCCTCCAGAAAACTCCTCTAAAAAACTAATCTCTTCCGGCCTTTTCTCCCTCTCTCCTGTATAAATCACATATAATTCCGGCCGGGGGATTTCCAGTTTTCTGCTTTTATATATGTCCTGTCTGGTTTCCCTGAAATATTCCCGGTATGTCTGTACCAGATACATCAAAGCCCTGAATATAAAACCGTAACATCTTTCAGATCATCTTCTGTGACTTCCATATCCTCCGGATGAATTGCTCTGTATAACTGTATCAGGTTTTTCTTCTTTCCCTTCCAATCATTTCAGCTCCCGTACAGTCCTTTTCCTATAACAATATTACTATTCTAATAATCAGAAATCTTTTCCATCCGGCAGTATTGTCGGATTTTTCTCTATACAGACTGCAAACCTGCCAGTTCCCGGACAACTTCTATTGGAAGGTCGGAAAATTTAGCTATTTTATCCATTGAAAATGTTCCATCTTCCAGCATCCTCTTTGCTGTTTCCATTTTTATTGCATTTTCGGCTTCATATTTCTCACTTTCCACATATGATTTGATTACTTCTTCCTGGTCATACAGTTCCATCAACATATCCAGCACCTCCTGTTCTCTGCTTTCCAGATAATCTTTCAGTACATCTCTGTCCTTGCAAATCCGGATGGTTTCTTTTATGGCTTTCCCTGTCCTTCCATAAATCTCCACCTGTTCCCTGCACACTCTGGTAAACGACACATACTGATTTATTATATCTCCATCCCGGCCATCGTATATCATCCTGACTTTTACATCCAGACAAATCTCCTCTCCTCCAAAAAATTCCTCTGAAAAACTAATCTCTTCCGGCCTTTTCTTCCTCTCTCCTGTATAAATCACATATAATTCCGGCCGGGGGATTTCCAGTTTTCTGCTTTTATATATGTCCTGTCTGGTTTCCCTGAAATATTCCCGGTATGTCTGTACCAGATACATCAAAGCCCTGAATATAATATTGGGCGTCCATGTGGACTGGCATTCTATCAGAATTAATAACCTTCTTCCTACTCTGAACCCCACATCATTATAGATATCATTTACCAGTACATTGCTGACCGTAACATCCTTCAGATCATCTTCTGTGGCCTCCGCATCCTCCGGATGAATTGCTCTGTATAACTGTATCAGGTATTTCTTTTCCCTGAACAGAGATGTAAATACACTGTCCTTTATCGTGTATTTCGACACTTTCTCATTCATCTTTTCTTCTTTCCCTTCCAATCATTTCAACTCCCGTACAGTCCTTTTCCTATAACAATATTATCATGAATTATTTTCATTTTCAATTTCAATTTCCCGGCCGGATTCAGAATTCCCTCCATTCACAGACAAAAACAGAATGAAACAGGAACCCCTCCCGGCAGGCTCACTATTTCATTCTGTTCTGTAAAATTACCTTATCCTGTTCTGAAATAATCAGAAAACTTTTCCATCCAGCAATATTGCCAGATAATTCAAAAGTATAATTCCGAAAAAGTTAATCAGTATGATTCCCATCCCTTTTAACAGGTCTTTTACGGTCTCTTCGATTTCCCCCTTCATCATTCTTCCCCCTTAATATGTTTTAGAAACGCTGCTGCAGGATACTTCTTCTCCGCCTACGGTGAAGATAGCATATACGCGATAGGTTCCTCTGGTACTTAACGTAAAAGTTTTATTCATAATTTTCCCCCCGGCATTCGCTGATTCCACCCAGGAAGATACCGTATGCCAGGAACTGCCTTCCTTCCGCTGCAGACGCATAACCACATTGATAAAGCATACTTTTTTTGCCGCAACTTCTGCATTACAATAGGCTGTATTTCCCTCAATTTTTAACCCGGCGCTGATTTTTGAGGTATTTACATAATAAGGCTGTGCGATTCCGCCTCCCCCTGCGGCTGTGGGCTGTACACCTGCAGCCCCTGCGGCATAGCTGACCGTGGACAGATTCAGCAGTAAACACAGCACTGCCAACATCATTGATACTTTTCGCTTCATAACATCTCTCCTTCCATTTCTCTTTTGTATAATCTGGTAACAGGCATACTGCTACATTTAATATAACAACCGAGTATGGAAAAATATGACACTTTTTGCCCACTTTTTTATATTTATTTTTCCTGCATAAATCTATGCAAAACAATTCATCTTTTCCATTTATGATTCATCTGCAAGTTCCAGTTTGCCTGCAATTTCTATCAATTCCTGTTTTGAAAAAGGCCCGGACAACACCAAAGTATAAACGCCATTAGAAAGTATCAATGAACCATTTTCTCCATCTTCTGCATAGTAACCGGTAAATCCACCTACCTCCACATCTTTCAATGGTTCTGTGTCAGATGTAATATTTTCTGGTATTTCATCTCCTTGCCAAGTTTGTTGGAAGAATAATACATCTTCTTCATCACTACTATAAAATATATGATATCTTTGCAATTTTTCATCAAATTCTTCCATATCTAATGAATACCCTTCCGGAATCTCCGTCAACTGATACTTCCGAAATGTACCTCTTTCCCCGTCCTCTGCTTCCTCCGGGTTATCTCTCTGAATCTTTACATGGTCGTCATACTGGTCCACATAGTAATTGCACAGCCATCGTATCACTGGTTCCGTGGCAAATGCAGTTCCGCCAAGTACCATGATAATCAGCAGAATAATTGCTGTTCTCCGCTTTCTGGAATGAATGGAGCGATACAGACCCATAAGAGAATGGCCTTTTTCGTCTCCGGAACTATCTTTCCCTGTTTTCATTTTCCGTAAAATCCGGTGCATCTTCCACCGAAATTTCAGAGAAAACTTATGTTCCGGTATTACCTCCGGACGATTTTCAAATTCTTCTTTTGCAATTTCATCAAATGCCTGTTTTAAGAGCTTGTCCATATCAGCCATTTTTCCCCTCCTTAAATGTATGATGGTAGTTTATCTGTTTCTGAATCTATTCTATCATATATTATAATAACAATCCAGAATATCCTTTCATGACATATTCTGATAAAATAATCAGAAATGGTAAAATAGTAACATTTAAATTCTGATTTCAGACAAAAAGAGGCTCCCAATACCAATGGTATCGGGAGCAAGCTGATATATCAACTGAGGGGAAAGAGTGCTGATATATCGTAGCTATGTATATATAGTATCACTAATATGCGGATTCGTCAAGATGTTGTGTATAATTTTTTATAACAGTTCAGCCATAGCCTGTATTCTGTGCGAATCATGCTGGCATGGAGGGTCAAATACCCCGTTGCTTGCAGTGGGGTATTTGATTCCGGAGATTCAGCAGTTCAGAGGGGCTGTTTTCCGAAAAGAGCTGTTCAGATATCGCCGAAAAGAAAATCTGCGTTTCTTTTCTCTCAGCAATTCCTGTAACTGATGGACAATCTGTTCCTTTTCTTCTATGGTAATACACTCTTTTTCATACTCGAAAATGTCTGTATCAATACGGTTCAGCAGCTCATACATATTGCGGCAGGGGATATTCCGGTTTCTCTTTCCTGTACACTCCGGTTCTTCTCCCACATAGAACCGATAAAACAGTTCCTGTTCCTGTTCATTCAGGCAGCTCAGCATCATCTCTTTTTCTTCGAGAATTTCTTTTTCTATCAGCCATGCAATGGTAGCTTCTTTCTGATGAGCGGCCAGATATTCCAGACAGCGGTACCGGGCCACAGAGCCAATCCAGTTTTCAAATTCATTTTCCGAATCAAAGCTGTCTATATGATTCCAGACAGAAACAAAAGTATCTGTCAGACATTCCTGCTGCAGGTGAGGAAGCGTGAACAAATGTTTCCGAATAATGGATATCAGGCGTTCTCCATGTTCCAGAACCAGAAATTCCAATGCTTTTTCATTATGAAGCTGTAGCTGTGCGATAAAGTTATCTTTTCCTATCCTCATAAAAACACCTGCCTTTCTGCCATGGAAGGATTCTGTTTCTTATGTTTTAATTCTATCACAATTATTTTCATTAATTCTTTCTCTAATTCTTAAGTTTTTCTTAAATGATTTTTGGAATTTTCCCCCTGTGCGAGTGCGCATATTATTTTTTATCTTATAGGAAGATACTTTGACGATTTAGCGTGAAAAAGTCTTTCCTGTAGAATAAAAAAGAGAACGGTGGCAAGTTCCGCTCTCTGCTGTTCCTCAGTCCTCCAAATCCTGCTGAATTTCTTCAATCATTACATCAATCTTCCTGTCCCTCTCCTTTGCGTCCTTTTCGTTTATATCATCTGTTCCTGAATCCTTCAAGCATTTTTAAACTTTTTTATAAATATACCGGCTGCATATGTAACCTGTTCTGTATTGATATCATCAAATGAAAAAGCTGCAGCCTGTCCGGCCCGCCAAAGGAAGCAGTTCCATTCATTCTGAACGAAACTGCTCCTTTTTTATCTTCCGGCCGGTCAGAACCCTGGCAGCCCGGCCTTTGCTTTGCTGTAATCTGCCAGAGTTTCCGGCCCTTCCAGTACGTCCCGGCCAATATAGACCATATTATCTTCCCGCACTTTCATACTCCACTTTACCAGGGAAAGAGCTCCGCGCTCCAGCTCCAGCGCGGTAATACAACGGGGATGTACACAGCTTCCGTCATTAAAATAATACCCTTCTCCGGGTTTTGGAAATACCGGCCTGTGGGTATGTCCGGCCACCAGCAGGGTCTCATGCTTCTGTGCCCAGGCTGCCAGCCGCGTTTCGATTCTCTCCATTTTCTGATAGTTTTTGGCCGCGCTGGTGGGATCATTGCCTCCGGCCAGCTCCAGAGGGCGCCAGAGATACCGCACCAGAAAGCGTGTGAGCTTCCAGAGGGTATCGTTCCACAAGTCTCCCTGATGGCCGTGAACCAGAAATAACTCCATTCCGCTGCAGGCGTCCTGCAAACGGATGGCTTCATGCACCTTCATGCCGGGAAACAGCGCCACCTCCTCATTTTCAGCTTCACAATAGTAGGAATTGCATTTGTTTTTAAAATACTTTTCTTTCTCTTTCTTCCGGTCATGATTGCCATACAGCATATACATGCGGTTTTCCTGGTAAAATTTCCCCATCATCCAGAACTGATTGCTGTGTATCCGCACAATCTCCTGTAAATTACGGTTTTCCCACAGCTCATCACCGTCTCCCAGTTCAATATATATAAATTTTCTGCGGTTATAATACTGCAGCGCCGCAAAATACAGGTTCTGGTTGGCCTGAAAATTATCTCCCCAGTTCCCCACGCCTCGATGGCAGTCACTCATAAGCACAATACGGCTTCCCATATGGACTGGAACGCATAAAGCCTCCCCATAGGCTTTATCCAGCCTTCTGGCGGTACGCTTCATAAGCCTTTTTTCTCCCAGGCAATTCTTCCGGTGTTTGTAATCATGGCAAATATTCGGGGATATGCCAGCATCAGATAATTCAGTTTATCCAGGGTTTTGGTGAAATCCCTGGTTACTCTGTGATACGTGTTGCAGTTATGATGATTCTGCCACTGAATCAGTCTCCGAAACAGCCTTCCGTAATGAGAATTCCGGGAACTTTCAGGCTGATACATGGAAAATGCCGCCCGCTGGGCCCAGACATGAATATCCTCCGGCTGATAGCCTGCCTGATAACAGCCTTTCAGAAATGCTTCCAGCATTTCATGATTCCGGAATGTAACGGCAACTTTCATCATCAGTTCTCCCGGCCAGGAAAATTCTCCCAGTTCAAAGCCCGTCAGCCACCAGTGATTTTCCTGTCTCCGGAACACCTGTCTGCCGTTTTTGTAAAGAACCATTTCCATCGGAAGTTCTTCTTCCTCTGACACGCATTCATAAAATACATCTTCCGGATTCTGCTGGCTGCCCCGTTCCCGTTCCACATAGAGCCCGATTTCCGCTCCGGTAGTAATTCCGTACTGGCCTTTCCAGCATTCAATCATCCATCGTTTGTTGTCATATTCAAAATAAATGGGCTCACAGTCGATAATCATATTCATAACAGGAGCCATTTCATCATATATTTTCCCATATCCAAATTTGCGCTGCCAGGCGTCTTTCCTGGAATAAAAAATATCTTTCTGCTGGTCATATACAAAACCAAAAGGCGCCAGTGCCTGATTAAGTTCCGTGAGTTTTTCATAGTCGCTCCTGGTACATACCAGGCGTTTTGCCTTCTGGCAGCACCGGTATCTGTACCATATCCACAGGCATAACAGCAGCAAAACGGCTGTGATAATACCAAAAATAATCCAATTAATATTCAAAACTCTCCAAATCCTTTCTTTTTTTCTAATATATGTCAGAAAGGTTTGGAGAGTTCTTTTGATTATTTTTTCCCGGCCTCTGTTTCAAACAGCTCGTTGGCATATCTTACGGAGCCCATGGCGTCTCCGGAATAAAAATCTGCACCAATCATGTCCGCATAGGTCTGGGTCAGTACTGCGCCTCCCACCATGATTCGGCAGTCCGGCAGCTTTTTTTTCAGCATCCGGATAGTCAGCTCCATATTTGCCACTGTGGTGGTCATCAGAGCACTCAGGCCCACCAGCCTGACCTTATGCTCTCTGGCTGTTTCCAGCACCAGTTCCGGCGAAACGTCTTTTCCAAGATCCAGAACCTGGAAACCATAATTTTCCAGAAGTACCTTCACAATATTTTTTCCGATATCGTGAATATCTCCTTTTACGGTTGCAAGCACAATCGTGCCTTTGGATTCTGAGCTGCCGCCCTGGGACTTCAGATGTTCTTTTACAGCGTCAAATCCTGCCTTCGCTGCCTCCGCACTCATCAGAAGCTGGGGCAGAAACACCGTTTTTTTCTCAAATCCCTGCCCCACCGCGTCCAGGGCAGGAATCAGTTCCTGGTCTATCACTTCCAGCGGCCCTCTGGTTTCCAGCTCTTTGCGGGCTGCCTGTCCGGCGCTTTCTGCAAGTCCTTTCACCACAGCGTCAAACAAGGTAAGCTCCCTGTTTTTGGAAGACTGCAATCCGGGCTGGGGCGTCTGGCCGGAATAGCGGCTGATATAAGTCCTGCACTGGCTGTCGCTGCCGTTCAGGGCGCAGAAAGCGTCATAGGCTGACATCATAACGTCGCTGCCTGGATTGATAATTCCGGCGCTGAGCCCCTGGGACAATGCCATGGTAAAAAAGGCTGTATTGACTTTTTCCCGCTGAGGCAGGCCGAAAGAAACATTGGAAACTCCCAGTGTGGTATGGACGCCCAGCACATAACGTACATGACGCAGGGCTTCCAGTGTAATCTTTGCATTGCTCTGTCCGGTGCTGATGGTCATAGTCAGTGTGTCCATCAGCAAATCCTTTTTCCGAAGCCCGTATTTCGCCGCTTCCCGGATGATTCTTTCAGCAATTTCAATTCTGCCCTGCACCGTATCCGGTATACCGGATTCATCCAGCGTCAGACATACCACCATACAGCCATATCTGGCTGCCAGCGGAAATATCGTATCCATGGACTCCCGTTTCCCGTTGACAGAATTCAGAAGAGGCCTGCCATTGTAAAGGCGCAGTGCTGTTTCCATGGCTTTGGGGTCAGAGGTATCAATCTGCAGAGGCAGGTCTGTGATTGCCTGGAGTCCGGGTACCACTTTCCTCATCATCTCCACTTCGTTGATTTCCGGAAGTCCCACATTCACGTCCAGAATATGGGCCCCTCTGTCCTGCTGGCTCAAAGCCTCTTTGTAAATGTATTCCAGGTCCCGTTCCCGCAGTGCCTGTTTGAAGCGGGATTTCCCCGTGGGATTGATACGTTCCCCAATGATTTTCGGATGATCTCCGAACACCACCGCATGGCTGTAGGAGGAAACCACCGAACGGTTTTTATCTGTGATTTTCAGAGGTTCCATTCCTTTGCAGGCCCTTACCAGCTCCCGGATATGTTCCGGTGTGGTGCCGCAGCAGCCTCCCAGGGCGGAAACTCCTTCCTGGGCAATTTCTTTCATAACGGAGGCAAATTCTTCAGGTCCCACATGATAGGAAGTTTTGCCGTCCACCACCACCGGAAGCCCTGCGTTGGGATTTACCACGATAGGAACAGAACATATTTCCCGCAGCTTCGGAAGGAATTTTTTCATCACATCCGGGCCGAAACCGCAGTTCAGCCCCAGTGCGTCCACCCCCAGTCCCTCCAGCATGGCTACTGCGGCCTCCATATCCGCTCCTGTCAGCAGTTTTCCGTTTTCGTCAAACACCATGGTGACTACCACCGGCAGACTGGTATTTTCTTTGGCCGCCAGTACTGCTGCTTTCATCTCATAGGTGTCGTTCATAGTCTCAATCAGGCACAGATCAGCTCCTGCCTGTTCTCCTGCCAGGCACACCGGCCGAAATGCTTTATATGCCTCCTCAAAGGGCAGATCCCCCAGAGGTTTCAGCAGCCTTCCAAGGGAACCGATATCCAGTGCCGCATACGCATTTGTTCTGGTCTCCGTAATGGCCTTCCTGGCCAGACGGACTCCCTTTTCCGTCAGTTCTTCACAGGTATACCCGCTGTCTTTCATTTTAAATGGATTAATCCCAAAGGTATTGGTTTTTATGATGTTGCAGCCGGCTCTCAGATAGCTTTTATGAATCTTTAATATCACATCTTCTCTGGTTACATTCCAGATTTCCGGCAGTTCTCCGGGCTGCAGGCCCTGATCCTGCAGCATGGTTCCCATGGCACCGTCAAAAAATAACAGTTCCGTTTTCAACCGTTCTGTAAAATTCATGCTGTTCCCCTTTCAATTTGTCTGTTTTCAGGTTATTGGGCAATCACCTGACCCCATACCGTTTTTTTCCGTATCACTGCTCCTGCGTCCGCCGGAATTCACAGTCTGTTTTTCCACACTGGCTGCAGTCTGTTCTGTGACAGGATTCCCGTTCCTGGGTAGTCAGCCCGATAATTGCGGTGACCGATTTGGAAGGCAGCATCAAATTCCCCTGCGTCAGCGTAATACCCACCCTCCTGCTGCATTCCAGCATGTTAAAAATGTCTTTCTGATATTCCAGGGCAAAATCTCCGTACCCCGGACTGAATCTGGGCCTCAGATACAGTCCGCGCTTTTCCGCTTCCCGGCGTATGGAATCTTCCACCTCGTCCACATAGCTTTCCATGCAGGCTGCTCCTGCTGCCTGTACAATCACGGCGCCTGCCAGATTTGTCACCGAATACTGCCGAATCATCAAATCTGCAGTCCGGCCAATGGTGGCTGCCAGCAGCACCACCTTTTCACATCCCCTCAGATTCCTGGCCAGATTCCTGCTGGTAATGGTAAGCCCTCCAAAGGAAACGGTGTCGTCCGTGACCCTGCAGTCATATTCCCGGTATATACTTCCGGGGGAACTGTTTTGCTCCAGTTCCGCGCTTATTTTATCCAGAAGTTCCTGTGTCCGGCTGTCAATTTCCTGGCCCCGGTATCCCAGGTAACGTAACGTTTCCGCTCTGTCCGCTCTCATATATTCTGATTCCTTCCGTCTTCCTCATCCTGTTCCGAACTGTAGATTTCAGAAAGATTTCGGAAAATCGCTCCTGCCACATCCGGCTTGTTCATGGTATAAATGTGTATGTTGCTGACTCCATTTGCAATCAAATCAATGATCTGGTCTGTGGCATAGGCAATGCCTGCCTGCTTTAAAGCCGCCGGTTTATCGGCAAACCGTTCCACAATGGCCCGGAACCGGGCAGGCAGCGTGGTTCCCGACAGAGAAGTAATCCGCTTAATCTGGTTCACATTGGTTACCGGCATAATACCTGCAATCACCGGCACCTCAATCCCCTTTTTCAAAGCTCTGTACAGGAAATTATAGAGGATATTGTTATCAAAGAACATCTGAGTGGTGAGAAATTCGCAGCCTGCTTCCACCTTCTGTTTCAGATATCCGATGTCCGCCTCAATGGAATCTGCTTCCGGATGGCCTTCGGGATAACAGGCTCCTCCAATGCAGAAATCTCCGAATGCTTTGATTTCCTCTATCAGCTCGCTGGCATGGTGATACTGATTGGGCAGCGGAAAATCAAGATCCGCCGGGATATCCCCCCGCAGCGCCAGAATATTTTCAATTTTCCTCTCCTGTAATTCTCCCAGAACTTCCTGAATCTTGTCCCGCCCGGAAGAAGCACAGGTCAGATGTGCCAGAGCCAGCACACCGTTTACATTCTGCACTTCATTTGCCAAATCCACCGTATGCTCGCTGATGCCGCCGCTGGCCCCGTAGGTTACGCTCATAAACGCCGGCCTTACCCTGGCCATTTCCCGGACTACCTCATGGGCTTTGGCCAGTTCGGAACCTTTTTTCGGGGGAAACAATTCGCAGCTGATGGTTACTTCTTTTGTTTTTAATAATTCTGAAATTTTCATATTTTATGCCTCTGAATCCTTATAATTTTTTTATATTATAAGGATTTATCCCGTAAAAGTCAAACTGCCTGCCGCATAAAAATTCCTTTTTTCGTCATACTGTTACTGTAAGGAGGGATTTTATGAGTGAAATGGACAGAAAAAAAGACACCCATCCGGTGCCTGACCTGCATGATGAAAATTATGATTATTTAAAAGCAAGTTCTGTCATGGACTGTACCGGCGCAGTGCCGAGGCCGCCGCAGACCAGCGCGGAACTGGATTCCTATCTGGATGTTTACAACTTCCTTCCCCAGTGTGCCTTTGCCCACCCGAATGAAGTGGAAATCGACATGCTGAGCAATAAAAAGGAGCGGGAACAGACAAAATAAATAAGTCTGTATGCAGGGGGTGCCATGTATCCGGACACCCTCTGCCTTTTCCCTTCTTTATTCCGTCTGCTCACCTGCTTCAGCTTCCAGTTCTTCTGTTGGGATTCCGAGGATTTGAAGTTCCACCTTTGCAGCTCTTTTCTGGAAATTAAATTCTTCTTTCCCGTATTTCTCGATTCTTAAAAGATTCATGTACTTGTCAATTGCTACTTTCTTCTGCTCGTTTTCGTTCATCTGTTCCGTTGCCTCCATCCTCCAGTCTCCTTTCCGTTCGTCAGATTTACCTGCCTTTTTCTGCACTTCCGTGTACGCCATCCATATTCAGTTCCGACAGAATAAAAATCAAATACTGTAATCAAACCGGCCGCCCACCCAGGTCTCTTCTCTGGTTCTTACATCATCCCCATAAGCGGACACCGTATCATTGATTTTCCGCAGAAGTTCGTCCCAGGAGGAAGCTGTCACCGTCACAGTATCATCTTTATCTTTCAAAGCGTCTGCACGTTTCTCCTCCGCCCGTTCCTTTTGCTCTTTTGCGTCCGTTTTCTTCCTGTCTTCTCTCCTCTGCTCTGCTTTGTCCTCAATCCGTTTCTTCTGTGCTGCCAGAGATTTGTCAACTACCGCGAAGAAAGAAGCTGTTCCGTCATCATTCACTTTCATGCCGAAGGATTTCACCATATCTGCATTGCTTCCCAAATCACTCTTCATCTGGGCAAACTGAGTGGTTGCGCCCCGCAGTATCTTCTCATATTTTTCACGATACGCCGGGTCTTCAGCCATTTTCTCAATTTTCTCTTCATCAATCAGCACTGTCAGGCTCTTATTGCTGTTTCCGCCGTACTGAGCGGCATTTGCCTGCACTTCTTCTTTCTTATCTTTGCTGACCAGAATAAAATCCATATTGGAAAATTTCTTCTGTAACTGGTCGTAATATTTCTGCGCTTTCTCACTTAACTGAGGATTGCCGATTTCCTTCTGTCCGGTTCTTCCTGTTCTGGCAGTTTCCCTGGGTTTCGCTGCGGCTGCAGCCTGCGCGTACGCATTTCCGATTCCGTTAGTGTTCATATCTGTTTCCTCCCTGAAATAAATCTGTACTCCATGTCACTACTTATATCGGATAAATACGGGAAACGTTTAATCGGCATTTTCCTGAATATTGGGGCAATGCTCCAGAAAATATGCTTCCGCTTCTGCATTCCACAGACCGTCATGTTTCTCCACCAGGGCTTTCAAAGCCGCTCCCAGCTCATCCTGCTCTGAAAATGCCTCCACGTCTGTAATGGGATAATTTTTCTGAGAGTAGACAATCTTCTTCCCGCCGGGCAGTTCCGGAATTTTCAGAATAGATTCACACACATCATTGAGCCCCATCACATGGGTGGCAATTTTGGCCAGATTGACCGTTTTCTTCTCAATACAGGCAATGGCGTCTTTCATATCCTGGGTATTGCTTCCGCTGGTGCCCACAAAATGGGTGGCATTATAATGCAGGTTATAAAAATTCATCCGGGCGGAAAATCCGGAATCTGCGGGACCTGCAAAGAAGTTCAGGCAGCCGTCCGGCGCCAGCAGAGCTTCTGCTTTTGTCACCATGGATTCCTGCGCCACCATCAGGAAAATATCGTCAAATCCCTGATTTCCAGGCGTCAGAGATTTTAATTCTTCCACAAAATCGCTCTCTCTGGGCGTTAATACATAATGAAGGGAGACGCCGTGTTTCTCTGCTTCCTCCGGAGGATACAGCTTCCGGCTCCGTTCCAGCTTCTCTTTCGTGCTTCCGGTCACCACCAGCACCGAAGGCTTCTTTTCCCCGTGAACGGCGTAATCCACTGCCAGAGAACCCATGGGGCCTGTTCCCCCCAGAATGGCCATGGCGCCTCCCTCCCGGATTCCCATGGTATGGTCATATTCGTTCCGGTCCCTCAGATGGAAATTGGCTTTAAATCCTGCAATCACACAGGAAAGGGGCTCCACCAGGGCACCCTCAAAAAAGCTCTCTCCCTGGTAGGGAAGGAGACAGCCCTTTTCCATGGCCTCATTCATAATAATAACTTTTGTGGCTTCACCGCCCACATAAGGGAAAGAATATCCAAGAGAAAAGGTATCTGCCCGTCCCAGATTGGGCTGGGCCACAAATTTATCTCCCGGTTTGTAAAGATGCTGCCATTTCTTTCCCACAGCCTCAATCACACCGCAGAATTCATGGCCCATAATGACCGGATTCTCCGCCAGGTTATCCGGCAGTTTTTTATGCCGGGCTCCCTGATTCGCCACTTTGTACGTGGACATGCAGAGACTGTCTGTTATGATACGGGCCTGTATTTCATCTTCTCCCATAACCGGAAGTTCAAATTCCTCCAGTCTTAAATCTTTTACTCCATAAATGCGCACTGCTTTTGTCTGCAATCGACTCACCTTTCCTTTCCGGCTCTTTACAAGCTGTTCTGAAACTGTTTTCACTATCATACAGTATAATAAAAATACCGGATTCTGGCAAGCATTCCCGATTAATTGGACAACTCCAGCAAATCTTCCAGCCTCCTTCTGACACACTCCTGCGTCACCTTGAAAATATCAGACAGATATTCCACTTTCCGGTCATAGTTTTCTTCCTCCTCAGACCTGGAAATACTTCCCGCCAGCATTCTGCACACCATCTGAAAAATATCCAGCGGCATTAACATACTTCTGGCAAAATAATCTGCCTCCAAATCCTCCCGGCTGCTGCTTTCTCCCGTATCTTTATGGGCAAATTTCTTTAAATTTCCCCGGTGCAGCATATAGTGGCCGTATTCGTGGGCTGCGATAAACCGGCTCTTTTTCAGTTCCAGCCCCGCCTCGTTTTCCGCATTTACAAATCCTCTGTTGATTACAATCCATTTGTGGCTCTCGGTTCCTTCAATAAACTCTTCCTCGTTGACCGCCAGAAATCCCACCGTTTCCGGGGGAAGATACACCTTCTGTACCAGAAACCCTTCCCGTTTCGCAATGGAAACGATGTCCACGCCTCCGGCCGCTTCCACACCTTTTTCCTGTAAAAGTTCACGTACAGCAGCTTCTATTTTCTTTTTGTCTGCTCTGGAAATATCCTTCCGTTTCTCTCTTTTCGTATATTTTACGCCCGCAGGGCATTTTCTCTGGTAGTTCTGAAATTCAATAATATTGCTTTTCATACCTTACCTCGTCATTTTTTTCTGATAAATCCAGGAATTACCAATAATATGACATACCTCTCTTATCTGCATTTGTAAAATACTGTCGACAAAATTTCACTTTCAACACCGTAAGGGTTTTAACCATAATTATAAATTCTCCCCTCCATAAAGAAGGATACACTCATCTACAATACTTTCCACCAGTCTGACCTGCCGGGGTGTAAGCCTGTCCAGTTTGTGTGACAACAGCAGCTTATCCTTGTCAATAATGTCACCGGTAAGAAGGTAATCTGTGCTGACGCCCAATGCCTCTGCCATCTTCATCAGATTCTCAGGTCTCATGCCTCTCTTTCCGCTCTCTGCATAAGAAACAAACTGGGTCGTCAGATCACTTTTCTCAGCAAGGGCTTCCTGGGTCAGTCCCATGCCCTTCCTCCTCTCCATAATTCTTCTCCCCATTTCCTTCAGGCACAGTTCTACATCCATTATTCTCTCCACCTTTCCTTTTGATGTTAAATTATATCAACAATGTGCCTTGTTTGTAATCCTGTATTGTTGACAAGTTACAACAGTATGATATACTTTATTTGGAAACCTGTCCGTAATTGTCTGCAAAATAAGCAGCCCGCCAAAAATGTTATGATTTTCCTACAATTTAAAAGGAGGTTGGTTTATTATGCCAGACACAATTCTGAAATCCATAAGTGCATGGAAATACCGGTTTGATTTTGCCAGTGATGAAATGCTGTATTCTGTTTCTTTTGAGGGGAATATCCTTCCGGAGGAAATCCGGAATATGCTGGAAACGGTACAGATTCATCCATATCGCAGTATGGCCGGAGCCATCCGGACATATCTCTTACAGCATTGTCTGAAACATTCAGGCTTCGTTTCCTGCGAAATTCCTGCAGACCCCGATAAAACAACAGAATCCGCCGATTCCATCCTGCATTCCGGCACATGCAACATTCTGGACAGGCTGTCCCGGAATGCAGATTTCTATTATGCAGCCGCAGACTGCCGGCAGCATGGCCCGGAGCACCAATGCAGAGGCTGCTATCTTGCGGCCAGAAAACTCCCGTCCGACACCGGAACACCCGTATACCATGTGATTGGACAGACATTTTCTTCCGATATACCTGATTTCGACGAACATGGATATTTTGCTATCCGTAAGGGTAAAAACGGCCGAATGTATGATCTGGAACGGTCAGAAGGGGAATCTGTCCTTCCATCCCTTGGCTGTGTGGACGTAGTGGGTCTGCTGCTGCATATCGAAACAGTCCGGACCCGGAAACAGGCAAAAAAGACCGCGGCACGGTATTTCCCATAAGACAAAAAACTGCTGCACCGTCGGCTTCTCAACCGCCGGTGCAGCAGCTTTTCCGGATGCAATGCCCCTCGCTGTTCTGCCCTCATCTCATTTTATCATTATATCGGGAAGTCTCTCAGAATTCTTCATATTCCACGCTTCCGTCCGAATATGTGATTTCATAATACCCGTGTCCGGAACCGTCGCAGTCATAAAATGCCTTTTTCGATACAATCTCTCTTCCGGAACCACCAGAGGAAGATGATTCTTTTGTTCCCACTTTCACAACTTTATTAATCGGTTCTTTTGTGACAGTTTCACTTACCACTTCTCTGGATTCCTCAACTCCGTCCACATAGGTGACTTTATAAGTCACTTCCTTTTCGCCGTTCTCCCCTTTGACGCTGACTTCTTCCTGCCCTTTTGCCATGGAACTGTCGTCTTCATATACCGTTTCGTACTCTGTTTCCTCTGTTTCCACAACTGTGTCAAAGGTCACCCGGTTTACCACAATTTTCATGCCTTCTGTCACTGCTTCGGTGACTGCCGGAGTAACCCGGTCGTCTTTCCCCGGTGTAATATTCAGTTCTTTCAGCACGTCGCCGACGGTTTCCGCCTCCATGTCCTGGCTGTAAGTCTTCCCGTCGCACTGAACCTCAATACTGAAAGAATACGAAACTTTAATTTCCATTCCATCTGTCAGATACTCGTCCAGCGCATAATTCACGTGCTGCTTTTCTCCCAGGGTGATTTTCTCCTGCTCCAGCAGATCGCCGACGGTTCCTCCAACCATCTCCACTTCTCTGGTCTTCCCGTCCATAGAAAGGCTGACGGTATTTTTTCTGGAAATCACAATCTCCTGCGCCTCAGAAACCTTTGTGTCTGAGGCAGGGCTTACCTCATCCCCTTCATTTAATGCAATTTCTCCTTCCTCCAGAGCCTGTTCCACCGTTTTTGAGGAGGAAACCTCCAGCTCTGTCACAACGCCTCCATCATTAATCTGAACGGTCACCTTTCCGCAGGCGCACAGCCCCATCAGAAAAAAGACGACCAGACCGGACGTCAGTATTTTTTTTATTATTTTCATGGCAGTAATTCTCCTTCTTCTATGTTCTTTCTCTGCACTGACCTGTAAATTCCCTGCTCCTCTGTCAGTATCTCAAGCTCCGCTGGCCAAATCCGTATTTCTTCTTTCTTCATATAGAGTTCATAACTATTTTCTCCGGTATAATAGGGCCTGTAATACGTGTCATTAATCCGTACCACAATGTCTGTCTCATCTCCCAGAAGCTCTTTTTCCACCTTTCCGCTGATTTTATAATAGTTAAAATCATAATCCAGTGACTCCAGGGAAACCGTGGCGCCGGATTTCAGAGTTTCCTCAATCTGTGAAATCTCCGTCTCCATTCCGGAAATAATCGGCGGCATATCAATGTATTCGGAAAGGTTGCGCTCCACTTTCTCAAATATCACCGTATCCGGATGATACTGTTCCATCAGGCTCTCCAGTCCATAGGGAACCTCTTTCGTAAACCAGGCTTTTTCAAACTGGTCTGCAAACAGAGGAAGCAGCGTATTTCCAAAAGAATCACGGAACATAAGCAGTGTGCCGTTTCCGGCTCCGCCCGCCGTTTCAATCCATGGGGCTTCCACGCTTTCCGCCCCGTTGGTACAGGTATATTTCTGCTTTGTATCGTATCTGTAATTGAGTTCTTTCTCACCGTACAGGGTATAGAGCATTCGGTTCAGATCTCCGTCTTCATCTTTTGCCCGTCTCACAGGAGTGTCTCCATAATCTTCATGGACGTATCCCAGCTCATCCATCATGCAGTTGTATGCCAGGACAGCTCCTTTCCCGTTCCAGTGGGAATCCCGTTTTAAATACAGAACCTCGTCTTCCTTCCGAAACAGTTCCGGCAAATCCGCACAGGGAATCTTAAGTTCCCGCAGCTTTGGCGCCAGCAAATCCACATTGTGCACCGAATCTACAATCCAGGAATCATACCAGGGCATATGTTCCCCGTACAATGTATTTTTATTGGGCGGAACTGCCAGAAGAAAATCGCTTCCGGCTTCTTCCACATACTGATGAACCAGAGAAAGATTATGGGCAAGGCTGTATATCTTCCGGTCTGACATCCTGCCGGTTCCCAGATAATCATCCAGCGTGGACGTATAATACAGCCATCCGTCTGTTCCATACGTTACGGTATCCACACTGGAAACCTGGAACAGGGAAGTCTGAATTACCGCATCCGCATAGACCAGTTCATTGCGGAATGCGAAATGCTCATTGAAGTATTCCTCGAATTCCCGGAAAAAATCCCAATTCCAGGAGCCATCCTTCTTTTTCAAATCCGGGAACTCCGACATTGTTCTGTTCTCCGTACTCACCGTTGTGGGATGTACGGTCATCCCTGCCAGCGGCAGCAGACAGACTCCCATGCAGGCCAGGATGAATATCAAATTTTTCTTCATATACATTCTCCTCTCCGCGCAGACATTCACCTGCCGACTTTCCTAAAATCTGAAATAAATAAAGGGATTATAGGAACCTCCTGACAGTCTGATGATACACCACAGAAGCAGTACAAACGCAGCCAGGTACAGCATTGCCTGCACCGCCTTTTCTTTTGCAGTCACTGCAGTCGCTTCCTCCTTTCCGGAAATGTCTCTTAACCGCAGGGTAAGGGGACGGACCGGAGCACATCCAAGTACAGCCGCCAGCAGCATGGCAAGGAAAAAAGGCGTTATCTGCTGACATACAAAGGACATGGAAGCTGCTGAACATGTGAAGCCCGTAAACATTTTTCCAATGAAACAAAAGGCCAGACTTAAGGTGTCTGCCCGAAAGATTACAAATCCCACGGTGACCACCAGCATGGTATACACATGGAGCAGCACACGGGGCACTTTCCTCAGGGATGGTACGAATTCTTCCAGAAAGCTGAAAGCCCCATGGAACAGCCCCCATACCACAAAGGTCCAGTTGGCCCCATGCCAGAGTCCGGTCAGAAAGAATACCGTCATCTTATTGAGTCCTGTCCGCACTTTTCCTTTCCGGTTGCCCCCAAGAGGAATATATACATATTCCTTAAACCATGAGGACAGGGAGATATGCCAGCGGCGCCAGAATTCCCGAATGGTAAGGGAGCCGTAAGGATATTCAAAGTTCTCTCTGAAATGAAAACCGAACATCCGTCCCAGACCGATGGCCATATCGCTGTAGCCGCTGAAATCAAAATAAATCTGCATGGTATAGGCAACTGCCCCAAGCCATGCCCCCAGAATATTCAGGGAAGCCATGTCCTGTGCAAATACCCGGTCCGCAGTCAGGGCCATGGTATTGGCAATTAATACTTTTTTTGCCAGGCCGCAGATAAAGCGTCTCAGCCCCGCGGCAGCTTCCGGCAATTCCACTTTGCGGCTGTCAATTTCCAGGGCAATGTCCCTGTATTTTACAATGGGTCCGGCAATCAGCTGAGGGAAGAACGATATATACAGCAGTACTTTGCTGAATTTCCTCTGTACTTCCACCTGCCCCCGGTATACGTCAATCACATAGGATAATGCCTGAAACGTGAAAAAGGAAATCCCGATGGGCAGTGTTATCTGAGGAACTTTTATATGTACATGCAGCAGGCTGTTTATGGTTGTGATAAAAAATCCGGTATACTTAAATACGCTTAACATCCCGATATTAAGCACAACTGCCCCGGTCAGCACCGCCTTCCGGTTTATTTTTTCCATAAGTACTGCGCACAGGTAGTTGAGGAATGCACTTATCACCATTACAACCACGTAAACCGGCTCGCCAAAAGCATAAAATATCAGGCTGGCCAGAATTAAAAGGGCATTCCTCAGCTTCACGGAAGGGAGCACACTGTGCAGACAAAATACAATCGGAAAAAATATGCATAAAAACACCAATGAACTGAAAACCATTTTTTCTCCTCTGTTCCGAAACTATCTCACATTATCTCATCAGATTTTCACGCGCATCCAGGGTTTTCCGGCTCCGATGGCTCCTTTGTAGCCCTGGTCCGTAGGGGTATCATAGCTGAGGGCAAAGTAGTTATAGACATGATGCCATTTGCTCCATTCCGGGTCATAAATCAGTCCGTCAATTTCAGCCCATCCGTGACCGCCGCTGTTGCAGCAGTATACTTCGTCGTATCCAATGGCCTTTGCCATATATGCAAATGCCGCCGCGTAACTGCAGCAGTTGCCGGCTCCGTTTACAAACATATCATTTGCATAAATCACCGGCCAGTCCATACCAAGATAATGAGGGATTCTCGGCTTGATTTCCAGGTAAGCCTCTTTCACGTAGTCAAAGCAGACTCTCAGTTTTTGTTCTTTCGTCATGCTGTCATTTGTGATACCTGCCACAACCGCCTGCGCTCTCAGCAGCGTTTCCAGGGATTCCGGACTCATTCCTTCCATTGCTTTTCCATTTATATACACGGTGGTTGCGGAAAGTGTCTGTATTTTTTTTGCATTCTGGCTGTAATAACCGGTGCCGGCATTCAGTGTTGCAGTAACCGGTGAGCAGGTTCCTTTATTTACACTGTACATAAGATTTCCGCTGTCCTGATAATATCCTGTGTACACTTTTCCATCCACATACAGAGTATCTTTTGACAGCTTCTGATTTTTTCCTGCTTTATACCCATAATATTGGGTTCCGGCCTTCAGGATTCCGGTTTCCAGGGTACATGTTCCCTTTTTCGCAGTGTACATCCTGTTTTTACTGTTCAGGTAGTACCCGGTGTAAGTTTTTCCTTTGACATATAAGGTTTCTTTTGACAGCTTTCTGGTTTTTCCCGCACTGTAACTGTAATATTTACTTCCTTTTTTCAGGATTCCGGTTTTCAGAGTACGGGTTCCCTTTTTCACACTGTACATCTTCTGTTTGCTGTTCAGATAATTCCCTGTATAGGCTTTACCTTTGACATATAAGGTCTCTTTCGACAGCTTCTGTTTCTTCTTATCCTTATAACTGTAATATTTACTTCCTTTTTTCAGGATTCCGGTTTTCAGGGTGGGGGTTCCTTTCTTCACACTGTACATCTTCTGTTTGCTGTTCAGATAATTCCCCGTATACACGTTTCCATCCACATATACAGTCTCTTTCGGAAGCGTGGCCATTCCATTGTCCGGAATGCTGTAATATGCGGTTCCCGCACTCATAATTCTGGTTTCCGGCTCCGGAACTCCGCCTGTTACTGTGTACAGAATTCCGTCGGCGTCCAGATAATATCCGGTATACACCTTTCCTGCAACGTACACTGTCCGGGCAGGCAGGGTTATCATCCCGTTCTCCGGCATACTGTAATATGTACTTCTGGCGTCTACCGTTCCGGTCTTCACTTCTGCTGCTCCGCCGGTCACTGTGTACAGAATTCCATCCACATCCAGATAGTAACCGGTATAAATCTTTCCTCCCACAAATACCGTCTGAGCTGCAAATGTCTTCACTCCGTTCTCCGGCATACTGTAATATGCAGTTCCTGCGCTTACGGTTCCGGTTTTTACCGCCGGTACTCCATTGGCTGCCAGATACAGAATTCCGGCACTGTCCAGATAATAACCGTTATAAAGTACGCCGTCCAGATAAACCTGTCCGTCGCTGCTCACCTGCAGACCGGATGCTGTTTCCTGTCCTGCTTCTGTTCCCGGTTCTGAAGCAGTTTCCGGTTCTGAGCTGATTTCAGTTCCGGTTTCATTCGTCTGTTTCAAATCCGCCTCCGGAATGTCAGATATTCCCCCTTCAGATTCCGGCTGAATTTCTTCCGGTTCTGCGGCCGTCTCCATATCTTCTGCAAAACGGATGTTTTCATCGGCTGCTTCCTCAGTCTGCTGCTTATCCCCAGCCGACTCTTTCCATACGGAGGCCGCAAATGACGGCAATGTGTCTGCAACACTGAGACTTGCCGCCAGTAAACATGCACAGATACGAGCCGCAAATTTCTTTTTCTTCATAAACTTTTCCTTCCTTCTTCATTTTTTATAGCCTGCATGTAAAATTATATCATATTGACGATATAATTCAACAATAAATGATAAAAAACTGAACGCACCTTATGAACTCTTCTAAGGCACGTTCAGTTCTTTTAGTTTTCTGTTTATTTTCCTGGTTTTATTTTTTTCTGATTCTGCTGCCACTTAAACGATTGGGAGTGATGGTTGTCCTCTATCCGTCTGTCCAGTTTGCCATATACATCACGTTTTCATCTTCCAGTATCTCGCACTCAATTTTTCCTGATTTATTGGCAATATCAAGAAGAAGCTGATACAGTTCCAGGTTTGATGTTGTATCATTTTAGTTGACATCTTATACTCAAGGATTTGATGTATAATCAAAGAGAAATAAGGAGGCAACTACAATGGCAAAAAAACAAAGGAAATACGGCCTGGATTTTAAAATCCAGGCCGTGAAACTGGCAAAAGAAATCGGCGGTGCAAAAGCGGCTGCTGAATTAGGAATTCCCGAAAATACCATGTACGCATGGACAAAAGCAGCCAGGGAAGGACGGCTGGATGCCGGCCCTGGTTCCCATACGCCCCAGACAGCCATGAGTCTCGCAGAGGAACTGACAGTTCTACGCAGACAGGTCAGGGATCAGGAAAAAGAAATCCGCCGTCTGAAAGAGGAAAATGAATTTCTTGAGGAAGCAAGCGCTTTTTTCGCCGCCAGCCGTCGGAAGTCTGTAAAAGGCAGAGAATGATGTTCATTGCTATAAAAACCGAGGACGGCGTTATCAAGGGGAAGATTTCTTTTTACTGCCGGATGTTAAAAGTAACACGGCAGGGGTTTTATAAATATCTGGCAAACAAAGACCGCCCGTGGAAATATCAGGCTTTAGCTGATGCCATGCGGGCAATCGTATCAGAGGATGAATGCAACGATGCCTGCGGAAGAATCCGTATGTATCAGGCGCTTCTTCTGAAACAGCCGGAAGGAGTCCGCATTCCCGGCGAAAGAACCGTTTACCGCATCATAAAGGAAACCGGACTCAGCCACCGCCCGAAACGCAAACCGAACGGAATTACCAAAGCTGACCGTGAAGCACGCAAATCGGATGACCTGCTGAAACGGGATTTCAAATCTGCAGAGCCACTGAAAAAATGCGTCACGGACATAACCGAAATCAAGGCAAAAGACGGAAAACTTTATGTATCTGCCATATTTGACTGCTATGATGCTGCAGTCCTCGGGCTGGCGATGGATACGAATATGAAAGCGGTATTATGTAAACGAACCCTTGACAATGCCGTCCACTCGTATCCGGCGCTCAGGGGAGCCATTATCCACTCTGACCGTGGAACGCAGTACACCAGCGAAGCTTACCGGAAAGCAGCTGCCAAATATGGCATCCGC
>CATLIX010000034.1 GCA_949959185.1 uncultured Eubacterium sp.
CGTACCAAACGTCAAACCGCCTAAATACAGGCGTGGCAGGAGAAAATCTATGCTCCTGCCGATACATATCTATTTTTTATCCCTATCTGGTTTAACCCATATGTAACCCTTGAAGAATGGATTGTGAATCAGAAGACAGTATATGAAGAGCTGAACAGAAAATTTGCTGTATGCAGCGAACAACTGGATGAGCTGCAGGATATATCCCTTTTTCAGGAGACGGATTTTGAAAAGCAATATCTGCAAATACAGCGGCAGATAGAGAGCACAGGGAAAGAATTGCTATCTGTAAGAAATCGGCTGTCTGATATGCTGAAAATGGAGATTTCCAATGAAGCGGAAATACCTGTTGCCAATCTTGAAGATGTGGTAAAAGAGAAAAGAAAAATACTTTTGAAAGAAAAGGAGCATATTGAAGCATGTACGGAATGTTTGCGGAAATTAAAATACAACAGGGAAGCCGAGAATTATTTTCTGCAGTGGAAAGAAGTATCTGAGAGTTTGAAAAAGGCGGAAAAAGAAGCAGCCACAGGAAAGAAATGGGTAGAGGAAACAGAAGAAAAATATCAGCAGCAGAAACAGAAAATAGAGCAGGAAATGGAGGAATTTTTGCAAAGATACCAGATGGGAGAAATTTATGAAAAGCTGGAACCTCATGAGAAGCTAAAGCATCTGGTTGCAAGATTTTCCTTTGATGAGAAAGAACAGCCAGGACTTTCCTTTGCTGTAATTGGGGAGGAGGGGAAACCATATCCACCTGCGTGGTTTTTGAGTACAGCGCAGCTTAATGTTGCGGCATTTGCCATTTTTCTTGGAAAGGCGTTGCAAAAAGGAAACGCACCTCTGAAGAGCATTTTTATTGATGATCCAATTGGTCATTTTGATGAGATGAATATTGTTGGGTTTGTAGATTTGCTGCGAAATATTCTGGAAAATACAGACCGGCAGCTTATTATTTCCACCCATGAGGAACGGGTATTCAGACTTATCAGAAGAAAGATGCCGGAAGAAAGTTATCCCGTGTGTTACATTGATTTTCGGGAAATGCAGGCGTAACGATTTTTCATAGAAAGTTATTTAAAAGGAATTTTTCAGAAGAAAGGACATCTCAGATGACAGATACCATACAACAGTTTTCCTCCCTGGAGCAGGCATTGCATATGCTGTCCGGTAACAGCATGAAAATCACAGCCAGAGAGCGGGTAACGGGAGGCGACATCAACGAGGCAACGAAACTGACCCTCAGTGACGGAACGCACATTTTTATGAAATCCAACCCTGGAAAAAACGTATCGTTTTTCCTGCGGGAAGCGGAGGGCCTTGCGGCCATTGCAAAGACGGGCGTCATTTCCACACCGCAGGTACTCGGCTGCGGAGAAGAAGCAGGTGAAGGAGCTTTTCTACTGCTGGAATTTGTGGAAAGGGGACGTCCCAGGAGAGATTCTCAGGAAATCCTGGCACGTCAGCTGGCTCGAATGCACCAGGCCGGGACGGAGGATTTTGTTACCGGAGGAACTTATGGGTTTGTTCAGGATAATTATATCGGTGCAAATCCGCAGGTGAATACACCGTGCAAAAGCTGGGTGGAGTTTTTTCGGGATTGCCGGCTGAAACCTCAGTTTCGTCAGGCTTCCGGCTATTTTCAGGAAGAAGAGCGGAAAAAGATAACAAAGCTGCTGGAGCGGGCAGAAGACATTCTGGTGGAGCCGGAGTACCCGTCTCTTGTCCATGGAGATTTGTGGGCCGGAAATGTAATGACAGGGAGCGACGGTCTGGCGTGGCTGACAGATCCGGCGGCTTATGTGGGACACCGGGAAGCAGACCTGGCCATGACGGAGCTTTTTGGAGGATTTTCCCGGAGATTTTATGAAGAGTACCGGGAAGCTGCGCCTCTGCAGCCAGGATATGAAAAGCGGAAGGATTTTTATAACCTTTATCATTTGCTGAATCATCTGAATCTGTTTGGCCGGGGCTATCTGTCTTCGGTAAGACGTATTGTGGAGGAATATTATGGATTTTGAACAACTTGCAAAAATAGAAAACGAAAGTGAACGTGTAAACAGAACGTATGATATATTCAACGAGGACAGCAGACTCAATCATTCAAAGGCCGCAAGGGTTGAATTTCTGACTACCGTTCATTACCTGGAAAAATATCTGAAAGCGGGCGACAGGATACTTGACATCGGTGCAGGTGCAGGCGAATACAGTCTTTACTTTGCACATAAGGGTTATGAAGTGTCGGCTCTTGAGCTTGCCGACGCCAACATTGCGGCTTTCAGAAAGAAGCTCACCAGCGAAGACAACATAGATCTTGTTCAGGGCAACGCCCTTGATCTCTCCCGCTATGCAGATAAGTCCTTTGACGTCGTGCTTCTGTTCGGCCCCCTTTATCATTTGAAACATGATGGGGACAAACAGAAGTGCATCAGCGAAGCCAGGCGAGTTTGCAAAGACGACGGTAAAATATTCTTTGCCTTTATTTCCAATGACTTTGTTTTCCTTACCGAGCTTGCATACGATGTAAATTATTTTTCAGGCGGCGATTATGACAGAGAAACATTCAAACTCAATGACTTTCCGTTTGTATTCCACACGGTGGATGCTGCAGAAAAACTACTTGCTGACGGCGGCATAAACGTATTGCACAGGGTTGCATCCGATGGTGCAAGCGAGCTTCTGGCGGAAAGAATCAACGAAATGAGCGATGAGGACTACGCACAGTATCTCCGTTATCATTTCTATATCTGTGAAAAGCCGGAGCTGCTCGGTATGACAAACCATCTGCTGTTTGTCGGAGAAAAAAGCAGATTATAGCAGGGTTTCCACATGTCGACTTCTGATTCAGAAAAGCCGAAATATTCCCCAAATCGGATTTTTGTGGCCATATCGTATTCCAGGAACATGTTCAGTTCAGAGCCTTCCGAATACTTTGCAATGGGAAGGATGCCTGTCATATAAGCAAAGGCAACGTAGCTTTTTCCTTTTAACAGAGCTTTCAAAAACAGGAGCCAGGTTTTCAGGTCTTCCTCATCTGAAAAAGGCATGTGGAAGACAGCGTCCCATTCATCAATGACAAAAATAAACTTCTGTTCTTTTTCTCGAACAGCAGAGACAGTAAATCCCAGACAGCCCGGCGGCAGTCTGGCTGCAGTTCCGGATAAGACGTGACCAGGTCCTGTAACATGTTCTGCTCGATTCTTTTAATATAATCTTTATAATTATTGCAGTCTTTTGGCACTTCACTGCAGTCAGGAGAAATCACATCATATTTGCCATAACCGTTTTCCCGAAGCTTTGTTATGGTTTTGTATTTATCAAAAGGTACAATACTGTTTAAAAACAGGCCCATGGGCCGGTCCCCCTTTCTTTTTATCTTTTCTTAATTATTGTATCATCCAAAATGAAAAATAACCGGTCCATAAATCCACAGTAGAAAAATCATCTTTCCTGTGGTAAACTGGTAAGCAGGAGAAAATGAAAACACATGCGCAGAAAAGGAGAATCGGAATGTTGGAGACAGGAATCAAAGGACATCAGGAACTGACCGTAACTGCAGAGGATACCGCAAAAGTGCATAAAAGCGGCACGCTTAACGTGCTTGCCACACCGCGTATGGCGGCTCTTATGGAAGAAACTGCCTGGAAAAGCGTGGCAGAACATCTGGAGGCGGGCATGGGCACCGTGGGAATCAAACTGAATCTGGAACACCAGGCTCCCACGCCGGTGGGTATGAAAGTATGGTGCGACAGTGTTCTGACGGAAGTGGATGGCAGGAAGCTGACATTCTCCATCACCGCTTTTGATGAATCAGGAAAAATCGGAGAATGCTTCCATGAGCGTTTTATAATAGAAGAAACAAAATTCCAGAGCAAGGCAGATAAGAAAAAGCAGGGACAGTGAGCGTATATATGAGGAAAAAAGGTCAGATGTCAGAATCGGCAGCTGTGGTGGCAGTCCTGTGCATTTCCGGGGGATTTCAGGACGCCTATACCTACAACTGCAGGGATGAGGTATTTGCCAATGCCCAGACAGGGAATATGGTGCTGATGGGACAGAATTTCGCCATGGGGAACTGGCGCCTGGGCGTGCGTTATCTGCTGCCGGTGGCTGCCTTTGCAGTGGGAATTTACGGAGCTGAGAAAATACGCAGGCGGTTTAGCAGGTCGGAAGCCATTCACTGGAGACAGATTGTGGTATTGTTGGAGGCTGTGCTGCTGTTTGCGGCAGGATTTTTCCCTCAGCAAATCAACCTGTTTGCCAATATGCTGGTTTCTTTTGTGTGTGCCATGCAGGTGCAGAGCTTCCGGAAATTAAATGGAAACGCCTACGCCACTACCATGTGCATCGGGAATCTGCGGGCGGCAACGGAACTGTGGTGCAGCTACCGTTCCACCGGGAACCGGGAGCTGAGACAGAAAAGCCTGCTGTATTACGGATTTATCGGAATCTTTATCGCGGGAGCCGCTCTGGGAGGCATACTGACGAAACTTCTGGCAGAGAAGGCCATCTGGATTTCCAGTGTGCTTCTTCTGGCAGTTTTTGCGATGATGTTTCAGAAAGAAAAAGTGCCATAATCCCCGGCGCAGACAGGACAGAGGAACAGGAGTGTATCAATGGTAGAAAAAGATTATATTATGCGTATCATTCATGAAATGGTGCGCGCCATACTGAAACTGATTTTCCATGTGGACGAAGAAAAGCAGGAACTGGTGTTTCTGGAAGGAAAAGACCAGGATTTTTATCAGCAGCTGTGTCTTATGGCAGACCAGGGAAATATAAACGGGGCGGAAAATATGCTGTATGAATATCTGGAAAGCGAATCCTGGACGGAAGAAGAGGGAAAACCGGAACATCTGAAGCTGTCTCTGGCATTTTATGATTATCTCAACGAGAAGACCAGTGATTTTCTGGAAGACCATGACTTTTCCAGAGAGGAAGTGGCAGAAGGAATCAAAAGTGTGATGAAACGCTATGGATATGGCGGGCTGGCAGAGACATTACTGGAAAATCAGTGAAGGAGGAACCATGAAACTGCCGAGAATTATGATTGCCGCTCCCTCCAGCGGAAGCGGAAAAACACTGATTACCTGCGGGCTGCTGCAGGCCTTTGCGAACCGGGGCCTTAAGGTTACTTCCTTTAAATGCGGCCCGGATTACATAGACCCCATGTTCCACCGGACAGTGCTGGGGATTCCGGCCCGGAACCTGGATACCTTTTTTACCGGAGCAGATATGACCCGGTATCTGCTGGGAAAAGCTGCGGCACAGCGGGATATGGCCCTGCTGGAAGGGGTAATGGGATTTTACGACGGAGCGGGAGGCGTGACAACCACTGCGTCTTCTTATGAACTGGCAAAAGTTACGGATACGCCGGTGATTCTTGTGGTGAATGCCAGAGGCATGAGCCTTTCAGTGGTCTCCCTGATACAGGGATTTCTGGGATTTCGGCGAGACAGCAATATAGCCGGAGTTATTTTAAATCAGGTATCATCATCTTCTTATTCCCTGCTCAGACAGGAAATTGAAAAGACTTTGCCGGTTTCCGTATTCGGCTATGTGCCCAAATGTCCGGAACTGACACTGGAAAGCCGCCATCTGGGCCTTGTCATGCCAGAGGAGGTGGAGGGATTTCAGGAAAAACTGCAATATTTTGCCGGGATGCTGGAGGAAACCCTGGATTTGGAAAAAATCCTTACGTGTGCACGGACTGCCGGAGAACTGGATGCAACAAAGCCGGAGAGCCTGTGCGGGGAGACCGGTTCGGAGCTGAAAAATCCGGAGAAAGCAGAGCCAGGTGCGGAATCTTCAGGAATACAGAACACCTGTCCGGATTCTGAAATAAGGCTCCGTATCGGCATTGCAAGGGACGAAGCGTTTTGCTTCTGCTATGAGGAAAATCTGGAATTGCTGAAAGAACTGGGAGCAGAACCGGTATTTTTCTCCCCCCTTCACGACAGAACTTTACCGGAGCATCTGCAGGGTATGATTTTTTACGGAGGCTATCCGGAACTGCATATGGCAAAGTTAAGCGGCAATCAGGAAATGCGCCTTGAGATTTCCGCTCAGTTAAAAGCCGGTATGCCCTTTCTGGCAGAGTGCGGAGGCTTTATGTATCTGCAGGAATCCATGGAGGATTCAGAAGGAAACCTGTGGCCCATGGCGGGGGTTTTTCCGGGAAAAGCATATCCCACAGGAAAACTGGGGCGTTTCGGGTATCTTACTCTGACTGCCAGAGAAGAACATCTGCTTTTGCAGCCGGGGGAATCTATAAAAGGCCATGAATTCCATTATTTTGACTGTACAGAAAACGGAAATGCCTGCCACGGGAAAAAGCCTTTCGGCAGCCGGGAATGGGACTGCATTCAGGGAGGCCCAGGGTATGCGGCGGGATTTCCTCATCTCTATTATTATTCCAGTCCCCGGTTTATCCGGAGATTTTTACAGAAATGCAGAGAGTATGCCGGTAGAATGGACGAAGTATCACAGAATGTAATGTACGAAAGGAAAGAAGAACTATGAAATTAGAAGAATGTCTGGAACAAATCCGTCCTTTAGATGGGGAAGCATGTCTTGCCTGTGAAAAGCGGTGGGACAGTATTGCGAAACCTTTAAAAAGTCTGGGAAAGCTGGAAAGCAACCTGATACAGATTGCAGGAATGCAGCGAACCGGGCAGATTCATCTTGGAAAAAAGGCTCTGGTGGTGATGTGCGCGGATAACGGCGTAGTGGCAGAAGGTGTGACTCAGACCGGGCAGGAAGTTACCGCTATTGTGGCGGAGAATTTTCTGGATGTAAAATCCTGCGCTGCCATTATGTGTAAAGATACCGGAACAGACATTTTTCCCATTGACATAGGAATGGTAGTGGATACGCCCAGAGTGGAAAAACGAAAGATTGCCTATGGTACCAGAAATATGGCGGTGGAACCGGCAATGACCAGGGAAGAAGCACTTCAGGGCGTGGAAGTGGGGATTAATCTGGCAAAAGAGCTGAAAGACAAGGGGTACGATATCATGGCCACCGGAGAAATGGGAATCGGAAATACCACCACCAGCAGCGCAGTGGCCAGCGTTCTGCTGGAAAGACCGGTGGAGGAGATGACCGGACGGGGCGCAGGCCTTACCACAGCAGGCCTGCATAAAAAGATTCAGGTGATTCAGAACGCCATTGCATTGCATAAGCCCAGTCCCCAGGATCCACTGGATGTACTGGCCAAAGTGGGCGGACTGGATCTGGCAGGGCTTACGGGAATTTATCTGGGCGGAGCTGCCTTTGGAATGCCAGTGATTGTGGACGGGTTTATTTCCGCAGTGGCGGCATTGCTGGCAACACGTTTCAGTGCTCTGGCGGGGGACTATATGATTGCATCTCATGTTTCCAAAGAGCCGGCCGGAGCAGCCATACTGGAAGCCATTGGGAAATCCCCCAGTCTGATATGCGATATGTGCCTGGGAGAGGGGACCGGAGCAGTGGCATTGTTCCCACTGCTTGATATGGGACTGGATATTTATGAGAAAATGAGTACCTTTTCCCAGATTCAGGTGGAAGAATATGTACCGCTGGACTAAAGAATGCCGATGTATGATGCTCCTGATGCGGCAGAGGAATTGAAACAGCTGGGAGAACATCTGACAGAGGAGAAAGTGGAAGCGATAAAGGAGGTGTTGAAGTATTTTGAAGTATTTTGAAGTATTTTGAAGCATTTTGGAGTAATTATTCAGGATGAAGAAAAGGAGGAGGGGCTGAAATGAACCGTAGTAATTATTTTAACTACATAGAAGAAAAACTAAATATATTATCGTATCGCATAAAAAGTAGAGGTAAAATAAATCTACTGGATTTAAATATTTATTCTGAGACATTTTTTGCTGAGCTTATGAACCACTTGTTGGGATATGAGTTAAGAAATATTAATGCTATCAGCCAAAATACAGAGGGAATAGATTTGATTGATAATAAAAACAAAGTTCTTGTTCAGGTTTCAGCTACTTCTTCCAAACAAAAGATTGAAAACTCTTTAGCTAAAAAGAGTTTTAAAGATTATTCTGGATTTAATTTTAAATTTATTGCAATTTCAGGAGAGGCTGATAAATTACGGGCGCATTCGTTTACGAATCCATACAAAGTCATCTTTTCGCCGTTGAACGATATATATGATATTAAATCATTGTTGAATATTGTTTTGAATATGCAGATTAGTGCGCAACGAAGATTGTATGATTTTTTAAAAGATGAGCTGGGAAGTTTTGTTGATATAGTTAAGGTTGATTCTAATCTGGCGTCTGTTATCAATATATTATCTCAGGAAGATTTGTCAGGTATAGTTGATTCACCAGAAATAAATTCATTTGAAATATTGAGAAAAATAGAGTTTAATGATTTATTGGCTGTTCAGCCTACCATAGACGATTATAAAATTTATTATAGTAGATTAGACGAAAAGTATAAAGAATTTGACAGACAAGGTGCAAATAAAAGTCTTTCTGTTCTGGCAGTTATTCGAAAACAGTATGTTAAATTATCCGGGGAAAATGTAGAACCATATGAGATGTTTTTTTCTATTATAGACAATCTGATTGAGCTGATAATGAATAGTAAAAATTATGTGGAAATTCCTTATGAAGAATTGGAAATGTGTGTCTCGGTTTTAGTTGTGGATGCATTTATTCGTTGTAAGATATTTAAGAATCCGGAGGGATATAATCATGTTGCTACCTGACAATATACATCCTGAATTGAGTATATATTATAATGGCTCATTTGTTCTTGAAGAGTTGAAGAAAATGGATAATCAGACAATTATGGATTTGTATCAGAATGTAAAAGTTAAAAACGAAATGTCTTTTCCAACTTTTATGTTATGTCTTGATTGGCTATATTTAATTGAAGTGGCTAAAATGAATGAAAGGGGGTATATTCAATTATGTTTATAAAAAAACTTATCATTTCAAGTTCGTCTGAGATTATTCGGGAGATAGACTTTTGCTCCGGACTAAATTTAATTATTGATGATACCCCGGTTGGTGATACTAAATCAACGGGAAATAACGTTGGAAAAACAACGGTCTTAAAATTGGTTGATTTTTGCCTGGGGGCGAAAGGAAGTATAATTTATACAGATACAGAGAATAAGAAAGAGACTTATGATGTTGTGAAAAATTTTCTGGTTGATAAGAAAATAGAAATTAAACTTATTTTAACTGAAAACTTAAATGATTCAAAGGCAAAACAATTAGTAATTGAGAGGAATTTTTTGCAGCGAAAAAAGGCTGTTAGAAAGATTAATGGCAAAACTGTTCCGGATAAAGATTTTGAAGACGAACTGGAAAAAAATATAATGCCAGATAAAGATGTCGAAAAACCTACTTTCAGACAAATTATATCTCATAATATCCGCTATAAAGATGATAGCATAAATAATACCTTAAAAACATTGGATAAATTTACTTCGGATGTAGAATATGAAACATTATATTTATATTTGCTGGGATGTACTTTTAATGAAGGAGCAAAAAAGCAGGCACTGGTTACTAAAATCAATCAGGAAAATACATTTAGAGAACGTTTAGAGAAAAAGCAAACAAAAACAACTTATGAAATAGCATTAGATTTGGTTGATGATGAAATTGATATTCTTAATAAAAAAAAGGCATCCTTTAATTTAAATGAAACATTAGAAGAAGATTTGGAGCAACTTAATATTGTTAAATATAATATTAATAGAACAAGTGCATTAATCAGTAAACTCGAAATCCGTAAGAATTTGATAGAAGAATCTCAGAGAGATTTAGAACAGAGTATTTCGAATATTGATTTGCAACAATTAAGATTGTTATATGAAGAAGTGACGAAAAACATTTCCGGTGTCCAAAAAACATTTGAGGATTTAGTCGCTTTTCACAATAATATGGTAATAGAAAAGATAAAGTATATTTCTAAGGATTTGCCTGAATTAATACGGAAGCTGAAAGATTCACAGGAGGAATTATCTCTGTTATTAAAGAAAGAAAAAGAATTGACAGATGAAGTTGCCAAAGGAGATTCTTTTGAAAAATTAGAAAAAATTATTTTTGAATTGAATGAGAAATATAGAATTAAAGGTGAGTATGAAAGCATAATTTCTCAATTAAATGAAGTTGAAGAAAATATCAATACACTTAATGAGCAAATTGATGATATAGATAATTATCTTTTTTCAGGAGATTTTGAAATTCTGTTAAAGGAACAGGTTAAAAAGTTTAATAAAATATTTTCTAATATTTCACAGGAATTATATGGAGAAAAATATGCACTTACGTTTAAAAAAGAAACAAACAAGAAGGAACAGCAATTTTATAAATTTAATGCCTTTAATGCTAATATGAGTTCTGGTAAAAAACAGGGAGAAATTTTATGTTTTGATTTGGCATATTTATTGTTTGCTGATAAGGAACAACTTCCGTGTTTACATTTTTTACTCAATGATAAGAAAGAACTTATGCATGATAATCAATTAATTAAGGTTGCAGAATTTGTACAAAATAAAAATATTCAGTTAGTAATTTCTATATTAAAAGATAAATTACCAGTGGCTGTACTGGATAAAGCACATATTGCAATAGAACTTTCGCAGCAGGAAAAATTATTCAGAATTGAAAATAGTCAGAGCTTTTGAACATTTTGTGGAAAACTGTTAAGCCCATCGAATTTGCGGGGTTTAAAAAGCAGGCAGGTTATGATATTAAAAAATGAATTACAAGATAGTGTAATTAAGAAGGTGATAAAAATGAGAGGAAAGACAATACGACAATTTTTAATTGATGGACAGGCAGATGGGCCAGTGAACTTCCTAATTGGACAGGTAAGGCATATAAAATTCCCCGTACATATATTAATTAATGTACGGATAGAGATGATTTGAGAAATACGGGTGTGTATTTTTTATTTGGGCGTAATGATGAAACAGATGAAGAACAGGTTTATATAGGAGAGGCTGAAAATATTTTTAACAGGCTTAAACAACATCTTTCTGAAAAAGATTTCTGGACAGAGTGCATAGTGTTTATTAGCAAAGATAATAATTTGAACAAAGCACATATAAAATATTTGGGAAATCATCTTTATATTTTGGCGAAAGAATCTAAAAGATATGAGGTGGTAAACAGTAATGTGCCTGCAGAAGCATCAGTATCTGAAATGGATCGTGCAGAAATGGATGAATTCATTGATAATATGCGGTTGATTTTAGGGGTACTGGGACATAAAATTTTAGAACCGTCTATAAAGAGAAAAAGTGATGAGAAAGAAATTCTTTACATTTTACAGGACCGTTCTGGAACCAGGGCGAGTGGCAAACCAATCTCAGAAGGTTTTGCAGTGTTGAAAGGTTCTAAAGTTGCTGATAATGTAGCAACATCTTTATCAAAGTCTGTTATAAATAAACGACAGTTATTATTTGATAAAGGTATTATTGATGAAAATTTTACTTTTACTCAGGATTGGGCATTTATGAGCCCGTCACTTGCAGCAGCAATAGTTGTAGAATATAGTATTAATGGCAGGAATGCATGGAAGAATAAAAAGGGGATATCATTAAAAGAAATAGAAGAAGGATAAAAAATAATTCTTGTGGGAATCCGGTAATACCGTTGAGTCGGAAACTGTGCTGCAAAGACAGTAACCGACCTTTGAAAGAAAACGACAGACAGGAGGCGGGAAATGGTAGTTTTTGTAATCGGCGGCAGCGGCAGCGGAAAATCAGAATATGCGGAGAATCTTGCAGTGTCTTTCAGGAAGCAGGAGGGAGACCAGCTGGTCTATGTTGCCACCATGAAGCCGGGGGATGAGGAGAGCCAGGCCCGGATTCGCCGCCATCGGAAACAGCGGGCCGGAAAAGGATTTGAGACCAGGGAGTGTTATACCGGTCTGGAAGAGCTGCCCGTGAAAGAGCATGAGATTATATTGCTGGAATGTCTGTCAAATCTGACTGCTAATGAAATGTTTTCTGAAAACTGCAGGAAAGAATCTGCAGCAGGAAGAATCTGGCAGGGAATCCTTCATCTGGCAGAACATACCCGTCACCTGGTTATTGTGGGCAACAATGTATTTGAGGACGGAATGGAATACGACAGCACAACCATGGAATATCTGGAGCAGATGGCAGAAGTCCATGGGCGTCTGGGAACAATGGCGGATCGTGTGGTAGAAGTAATCTGCGGAATCCCAATAGAATGGAAAGCGGATTTTCAGGAACGCCCGAATACGTCAGATGACGGGACAAAAGGGGGATTGTTATGAAATATCTGAAAGGCTTTATCATTGCCTTTGCCATGTATTCCAGGGTTCCCATGCCCAGGGTGGAATGGGAGCAGGAAAATATGAAATATGTAATGTGTTTTTTCCCCTGGGTGGGTGCGGTCAGCGGCCTGTGCTTTTACCTGTGGGGAAGTTATGGGCCGGCTATCCCGGTGGGACAGATCCTGTACGGGGTGATTCTGACGGTGATTCCGGTTCTTGTTACCGGGGGAATCCATGTGGACGGATTTCTGGATACCATGGACGCGCTGAGCTCCTGGCAGCCCAGAGAGCGGCGCCTTGAGATTTTAAAAGACTCTCACGCAGGAGCATTTGCAGTAATTGCCGGGTGTCTGTATTTTCTCACCTGGTTTGGGTTTGCAACGGAGCTGGGAAAACAGGGAATCCCCCTGGTGTCTCTGGGATTTTTTCTCAGCCGGTGTCTCAGCGGTTATGGAGTCACCGCCTTTCCCTGTGCTAAAAGCAGCGGGCTGGTTTCCATGTTTGCGGAGAAAGCGGAGAAAAAAAAGGCGCAGGCTGCACTGCTGGCGCAGACAGGGGCAGTTTTGCTCCTTATGTTGTGGATAAATCTGTATTTCGGACTTGCAGTACTTGCAGTATCCGGACTGGTATTCTTCTGGTATTACCGCATGTCCCTGAAGAAATTCGGAGGAATCACCGGGGACCTGGCCGGATGGTTTCTGCAGATTTGCGAGCTGGCCATATTGATTACGGTAGTTGCAATGGAAAAGATAATTACAGTTTTATAGAGGGAATAATTATGATACTAATCACAGGCGGCGCCTTCCAGGGAAAACTGGAGGCGGCAGAACATATATATAAGACACAGAATCCGGAAAAACAGCCGCTGCTGGCAGAGGGAGAACAGGCAGAGCCGGAAGAACTGCAGAAGGCAGATATTATTCACAATTTTCATTTGTGGCTGGGAAGGCTTCTGAAAGAGGGCAAAGACCCCTGTTCCATGGTGGAAGCATTGCTGGAGGCGAATCCGGATGTGATACTTGTTATGAACCAGCTGGGCTGCGGTATTGTGCCCCTGGAGAAATCTGACCGGGAATACCGGGAGCTGGCAGGCCGGATGGGCTGTGCGCTGGCCAGACAGGCGGAAGAAGTGTATCTGGTGAACTGCGGGATAGCCAGGAGACTGAAATAAGAATTCTGTGTACCTTATGGCAGAAGAAAAAGTGGGAAATAATGTAACAGTTCAGCCTGTGGCCTTCCTGTTACAGAATCCGGCCCATGTAAAATTTGCTTTCAGCAAAGGGCCGGATTCTCTGGCTGAATTCACGTCTTCTTACGGACTTTGCAGCAGGTGCAAAGTCCTGGGCTGAACTGTTACAAAATAATAATCCAGGCAGAAAAATGTTTTGAGTAATAATAATATATTTGATATAATACATATTATAAGCTATAAAAACAGAAAAATGTTTGGAGGAAAGCCTTATGATATTAAATTATAAATTTCAAAATGTTACGTCATTCCGGAAATGTGCAGAATTTTCCATGGCAGCTCCGAAAACAAAGGTGAAAAACAGATTTCCGGATCACTATGTGTCTGACGGGCAGGGGTGCGATGTCTTAAAGACAGCGGTGATTGTGGGAGAAAATGCCGGAGGAAAATCTAATTTTGTGGAAAGTCTGGATTATCTGAAATACTTTTTCAGGGAAAATGAAAAGGTAAGGGCGTACCGAAATATGATTTACGTTGATAATATTATGGATAAGTGTCTGAAAAATGCCGATGCGTGTCAGACCTTTGAACTAGAAGTGTGGCTGAATCAGGAAGCCTTTTATCTGTATCATCTGGAACTGGATATGGCCGGGATTGTGAAGGAAGAATTAAAATTTAAAGAACAATTCAGACACAGGTATAAATCGGTTTTGAATGTAATACGAAAGAATTTTGATCTGGAATGTGAAAAAGAAGGTTATGAATGCCTGGGAATGAGTCAGTGTGAAACCAGTGCGGAAGTAGAATATAACCTGAATGTTCCAGGATTTGAACCGGAAATGGAAGTATTTCTTCAAAAAACAACAGGAAACCAGATGCATACAGGTCTGTACATTACGAAACTGGCAATTCTTGGAAACGAACATGCAGTGAAATTTACTGAGTGGATGAAAAACAGCCTCTGTCCGGAGACAAATACGATTAATTATGATTTGTATAAATCCATGCGAAATGAGGAAGCAGATTTTCGGATTCTCCATGATTCCAGGTTTCTGGAGATTTTCCGGATGATTGACAGCAGTATTGATTCCATTAAACTGGACAAAGAACATCCTTTTACGAAATCTGTAATTGTAAGAACGAAAAAGGATGGAAGCAGATTTTCCAGAGAGCTTGGAAAAGATTCCAGCGGGGTAAGAGAGTTTTTTGCCTGGGCCGTTCAGATTTTTAAAGTAGTATATGAAAATAAGATTATATTTGCTGATGAGATGGACCGTGTGCTGAATCCAGTATTGTCCGACCGGGTAATCGCATTTATCAATGGAAAACAGCATTACGGGCAGTTTATTTTTACTACTCATAATGTATTGCATCTGGATTTGAAGAATTTTATGAAAGAACAGATTTATTTTATTACAAAAGACGTGGAATGTCTGGAATCAGAGCTGTATTCTCTGGCGGATTTTCCGGATGTGCGGTATGAGACCACAAAAATATATGAATTTTATATGAAAGGGATTTTAGGGGGAACTGCTGTTGAGTAGAAAAGTGCGGGAGATAAAAAAGAATTTTAAAGTGTTCTGCGAAGGGGATACAGAATATCATTATGTGGATGAAATGCGGCGGCAGCTGAAACTTTCCATTACGTTAAAACCGGTAAATATGAAGGGCGGAGGCTACAGCAGTTTTTTGGACAGTCTGAAAACAGACAGCAATACGAATTGTCTGGCGAAATTTATTATTATTGACGGAGACCGGGCAGTCAGTGAAAGCGGAGAGAAAGCAAAACTGCGGGAACTTGTGGAATATTGCATTCTGCAAAACGACAGTGGCAGGACACCGCATGTTCTTATTGTGAATGATCCTGATTTTGAATATGTGGGCTGCCTTCATACGCCAGAATACAGAGGGCAGAATACGGAGCAGTATATTACCAAAATCATGGGATATAAAGATATGGATGATTTTAAAGGAGATACGAAGATATACCAGGTACTTAACAGCAATGGAAATTCCAGTCAGCTTATGATGAAAAGATTAAAACCTGAAGACTGCTTTGTGATAAACCATTACACAGTCAGCAGAAGCCAGTTTGAAATTAAGATAAAAACCATATACGACTGGGAAAAACTGGGCTGGAAAAGTTCTAATATCCACGAATTTTTCCAACTCATCCACGCATTCTGACCACAACGGAATCACAGAGAGGAAATAAGTGATGAAGAAGATAAAAACATGTTTCCTGCGCATACAGGAAACATACCGCAGCATGAAACAGCGTTTTAACAGTTACAGGCTGAAAAACTGGCATGAAACCGGCGTCCTTCTGTACTGGGCAGCCGTTTTTCTGTTCAGTCTGTGCGTGGGCCTGATGTCCGGTACCTTTATGCATCCGGTCTGGCTGGGCACAGTTCTGGCAGCAGCTCTGACTTTTCCTGTTACCATGATTGTCCTGTGGCTCCTTGAGAAAATCCTGAAGCTGTTTCTCAGAAACGGAATCCGGGAGCTGCTGTCCTGGCTGCTGCTTGGCATGGTCTGCATTCTGGTCATGACCGGGGACGTTTTTTATGCGGGAATGGAAGAAACGGTATTATTTGCAGGAATTTTCAGCCTGATTCTGGCGCTGTTGTTCAAAAGCCTGTGGGCCCTGCTGCATCACAAAGTACGGACCAGAACCATTGTGATAACGCTGGCCCTGACCGGAACATGTACAGTTACAGTTCTGGCTTTTCTGGCAGGCCGGGGTTTTGAGGATACCTATATTGAAATTTATGGAAATCTGAGCAGCCAGAATCCGGGAAAATCAATGCTTACGGAACAGGAAAAAGAGGCGTTTGAGAAATTTTCCGGGCAGGGGCCTTATACTGTGGAAACCCTTTCCTATGGCGCCGGAGACTCCGGGAGTCTTCCGGAACGAAGGGTAAACATCAGCAGATTTGCTGAAAATGACGGGCTGAATGGTTTCATGAAAGAACACTATCAGGGATACTCCCTGGACGAGGTGCCACTGACCGGCGTTATCTGGTATCCAAAAGAACAGTCCGGATGTCCAACGCTTTTTATGGTTCACGGCAATCACAACTGGATTACGGATTCTTATATGGGGTATGAATATCTGGGTACTTATCTGGCCTCCCATGGTTATGTGGTGGCGTCGGTGGATGAAAATGCCTGCAACGGACTGTCCGGTGAAAATGACGGCCGGGCTGTGCTGCTTCTGGAACATATGGATTATATCTTATCCTGCAGCCGCCGGAAAGACAGTCCCCTGTATCAGAAAATAAATGAAGACAGTCTGGCCCTGGCAGGGCATTCCAGGGGCGGGGAAGCAATTGCCGCGGCGTATCTGTTTAACGAACTGAATTATTATCCGGATAATGGAAACCGTACATTCGATTATCATTTTTCTATTCAGTCGCTGATAGCCATTGCGCCCACCTGCGGACAGTACCTGCCCTCCGAGCGGGATGTGGAGTTGGAAGATGCAAATTATATGGTGCTTCATGGGGCAAACGACCAGGATGTGTCCACTTTTATGGGAATGGAGCAGTATGAGAATGTGACTTTCAGCGGTGACAGAGACTGTATAAAAACCTCCCTTTATGTGGCGGGAGCCAACCATGGACAGTTCAATTCCCGGTGGGGAATATATGATTTGCCGGAACCCATGAACCGTGCCCTGAATATCAGAAATTTTATTTCAGAGCAGGAACAGCAGCAGATTGCCAGCATTTTTATCCATGCATTCCTGGAGGAAACGCTGGAAAGAACCAGCAAAACAGATTCAGAACAGAATTTCTGCAGAACACTGCTGACAGATTACAGAAGATATGAGGACTTTCTGCCGGAAACACTGTATATCCAGTCTTATCAGACCTCAGATTTGCATGTGCTCTGTAATTTTGAGGAAGATGCACGTCTGGAAACAGGAACCTCTCCGGAAGTTAAAATAGAAGCAGATCATGTAAACAGCTGGCGGGAAGAACTTCTGCATTTTTCCGACGGTAATCCCAGAGGGAATTATGCGGCAGTTTTAAAATGGGAGCCAGGAGAAGAGGAAGAGGATGACAGCAGCCAGAAAGAACCGGCGGAATTTTCCATTTCCATACCGGAGACGGATATGACCGGAAAATATCTGCAGTTTGACGTGATGGATTTACAGGAAGATTTTGCGGAAGAAGAAAGGGAACTTCCGGAGCTTATCATAATTGCGGCGGACAGTCAGGGAAATGAGGCGGTTCTGGAAGCCCAGGATTATGCCGCTTTGTATCCGTCTTTTCCGGTGCGCCTGAACAAGCTGCAGTATTTGTGGAAAGCGGCGGAATATAAACATCAGTTTCAGACGGTGTCCATCCCCATGGCGGATTTTACAGGTGTGGACGGAACAGAAATCTGCCGGATTACCCTTCAGTTTCCGTCAGAAAAGGGGAAAGCGGCCATTGACAATGTGGGAATCAGATAACAGGTGAGTGATATTGAAGGAATACATATTAATTGCAGAGGATGATAACGACATTAATCAGATGTTAAAGGAACTTCTGGAGCAGCATGGCTATGAAGTTGTCCAGTCTTATGCCGGAACGGAAGCATTGCTTTATATGCAGCAGCGGCAGCCCCAGGCGGTGATTCTGGATTTGATGCTGCCGGGAAAATCCGGTGAAGATGTGCTCAGAGAAATGCGGGAGAAATATCCGGAAACCGGCGTGATTGTGGCTTCCGCCAGAGATGAGGTGCAGGCCAGGGTGTCGCTGCTTCGCCAGGGAGCCGATGATTATGTGGTAAAACCTTTTGATACGGAGGAACTGCTGGCCAGGCTGGAGGCAGTGCTCCGGCGCAGAGAAACTCTGCCGAAGGAAGACCGGACTTCTGATAAGGAGGAAGCAGAACGGATACTGGAATACAAAGATGTCCGTATTCTGCAGGATAATTTTCAGGTGCAGACGGGCGGGCAGGAGCTTGCTCTTACAAAACGGGAATATCTGATTCTGGAGCTGCTTATGAGCAATCCCGGAAAAGTATTTACCAAAAGCAATATTTATGAATCGGTGTGGAATGAGGAGTTTCTGGGCGAGGACAATGCGGTAAACGTTCATATCAGCAATATCCGTCAGAAGCTGGCGAAAGCGCATCCGGGCGAGACCTATATCCGGACGGTATGGGGCATCGGATTTAAAATGGACTGACCGGCGGCAAAACTTTATGTTTTCTTTATACTTTTTCTAAGATTTCTGAAAATCCTGCTGTTATACTGAATGCGTAAAAAAGAATTTTGTAAAACGAAATTCCGCGCCGCAAATGCGTCGCTCTGGCGACATATTTCCCTGCATTTGCGTGTGCATCTTTGTTTTTATTTTATAGGAAAGATACTTTCACGCTTTGGCGTGACAAGGTCTTTCCTATAAGATAAAAAAACATCCCCCTGGGACGCTAATGAAAAATGTCCCCGGACAGCAGGAGGAACAGTATGGATTATGTATTAAAGACAGAGGGACTCACCAAAAAGTACGGAAAGCATACGGTGGTGAATCGTGTGAACATGCATGTGAGAAAAGGAGATATCTATGGATTTATCGGGAGAAACGGAGCCGGGAAGACCACTTTTATGCGCATGGTATCAGGGCTTGCTCTGCCGGCAGAGGGAACCATGGAACTGTTCGGCTCTCAGGAACTGGAGCAGCAGAGACTGCGTGTCGGAAGCCTGATTGAGCAGCCGGGCCTTTATCGGAACATGACCGCCAGGGAAAATATGGAAACCGTGCGGCGGGAACTGGGAATTCCGGAAAAAAGCGCAGTGGATGATATGCTGGAATTTGTAAGATTATCCGGGACAGGAAAGAAAAAGGTGAAAAATTTTTCCATGGGCATGAAACAGAGGCTTGGCATTGCCATTGCATTGTTCAATAATCCGGATTTTCTGATTCTGGATGAACCCATCAACGGACTGGACCCTGCAGGAATTAAAGAAATCCGGGATTTACTGCTGAGACTCAACGAGGAAAAACAGATTACCATTCTGATTTCCAGCCATATTTTGGGGGAATTGTCCAAAATAGCCACCCGGTACGGGATTATCAAAGACGGAGTTCTGGTGGAGGAATTTGACAAAGAGGAGCTGGAATACCGCTGCCGGCGCTGTCAGAAGCTGGTGGTGGACGACGTGGAACGTGCCGCTGCCATTCTGGAGGAGTGCCATGTGAACAGTTATGATGTACCGGAGCCCGGAATGCTGCGGGTGTTTGAGAACCTGGAGGAAGCCTGGAAAGTGAATCAGAATCTGGTAAACGGAGGAGTAAAGGTTCTGGAAAGCTATCGGGCAGGACAGGATTTGGAAGGCTATTTTATGGATTTGCTGGGAGGTGGAGAAAATGATTAACATACTGAGTGGTGAATGGTATAAAATTCGAAAGGAAAAGACGTTTTATGTGTGTCTGATGTCCGTTGCCATTCTTGTGGGATTATTGTATTTCACACTGTTTATGGTAGATGAAATCAGAAACCAGCAGCCGGCTGAAGGGGGAACAGGAATTTATGTTTACAGTGAAGAAGAACTCAGTGAGGGGCCATATATATATCAGGTGGGAATTATGGGAGTTTTGCAGCAGATGCTGAACGGTCATTTTACCGTTTTTATTATGGCTGTGTTTGCCAGTATTTTTGTGATAAAAGAATATACGGATGGCGCAGTAAAAAATATTGTGGGAAAAGGCTATTCCAGAGCTTCTGTTTTTCTCAGCAAGCTGCTGATTACGGAGCTGGCCGCAATGGTGATTCTGGGAGTGACTTTTGTGTGCTGTATCCTGGCAGGCGGATTGCTTATGGGAAAAGAAGGGCTTCAGGCCATGAACTGGAGAGAAACAGCGGCCTATATGGGAATGCAGATCATAATCAGCATGTCCGTTACGGGAATTGCGGTGCTGGTGGGAGAACTGACCAGAAGTCTGGCAGCAGGAATTTCCATCAGTACGGGAATTATAATCTTCTCCACATCTCTGCTGGCCGGTGCGGATACACTGCTCTCTGTATTCAGTATACAGCCTTCCCGGTACTGGCCGCTGAGCCTGCAGATGGAATGCCCGGTCAGCGGGCTGGAACAGGAATTCGTGATGCGGGGAATCGGCGCGTCTCTGGCCTGGCTTTTTCTGGCGGTTTTTCTGGGAATTTTCCATTTTCAAAAGGCGGATGTAACATGAACCTGTGGATGATAATTGTAATACTGGCAGCCGGGGCGGGCATTTTCTCCCTTCGTCTTTTCTGTTACGGAAAGCAGGTCAGGCATTTGAGAAAACAGCTGGAATTTTTGAAAGCAGAGGACAGCAATCAGTTGCTGACCTCTGTTTGTGCAGTAGGGCAGACGGAAGAAATGATTTCTGCCATGAATCAGGTGCTGGAAAAAATCAGAGAGGAACAGCGGAGGCTGTACCGGGCAAACAGAAGCTACCGGGAGAGTATTACGGGCATTTCTCACGATATCCGCACACCGCTCACATCAGTGAAAGGTTATGTGCAGCTTCTGGGGCATCCGGGAATCCCGAAAGAGAAAAAAGAACAGTATCTGAAAACCGTGGAGCGGCGGATGGAGGACCTGGCAGAACTGTTAAACCAGTTTTTTGAATATGCCAGGCTGGAAGCCGGGGAACTGGAACTGAAACGGGAAAAACTGAATGTGACGAATCTGTTTGCAGAAACTGTTTCCATGTTTTATGAGGATTTTCTGGAAAAAGGCTGTGAGCCTGCGGTGGAAGTTCCCAGGGAACCATGTTTTGTGTACGGAGACGCTCATGCATGGCAGCGGATGACAGAGAATCTGATAAAAAACGCACTGGTACATGGAACCGGAGGATATGTTTTTTCTCTGGTGCGGAAACAGGAAAGAACAGTTCTGCGGATAGCCAACGAGACAGAAAACATTCAGGAGCGGGATTTGGAACAGATTTTTGAGCGTTTTTATACCACAGACCAGTCCGGAAACCGCAGAGGTACCGGACTGGGACTTGCCATTGCCAGAGAATTTGCCGAAAAGATGGGCGGGGAAATCCAGGCCAGTCTGAAACATGGTATCTTTGAGGTGGAAGTGCGGTTTTGATGTCACAGATTTCTGTTTTACTGATAAAAGCAGGCTTCTGTAAGGGCTATGGACGAATTACCGGAATTTTTTTCAGTTCTTACGCTTTCAATTCTTAATTTTGTTACACGGTAAGGGGAACAGCGAATTCGTACGGCAGACTTCCGATTGTCATGGGGTCCGTCTGGGTGATAAGCTCATCGTCGCCATAAAAATATATAACATGAACGTCATTGTAGTTTTTGCTTTCCTGCGGGATGACTGCGTTTCCTTTCAGGAGGCTGTACTGTCCGTTGATATAATATTCCGCATATAACGTATTTACATCCAGGTCACTGCTTTGATTTCTGGCGCCGCACAGTATGACATTGTTGTGACGGTTTCCGATGGAGTCCACCAGGTAAGGTTCCAGCTTGTAAAAATTACCTTTGGGCGTGTATACTGACATGGTATCCATATGAAAAAGAGAGTCTGAAAAAGTTTCCGATGCAATGGAATCATTGTCACTGTCATCATCAGCAGGATCCTGTCCCGGATCTGCAAGCTGCTGCTTCAGATGCTGCGTTTTATTTACAGAATCCTTATATAAATTACTGATGGTATCCTTTTCATTTTTGAGCTGAGCATTTTCCTGTACCAGCCTGTCATTTTCCTGAGACAGGGAATCGGCTTTGTCTTTATAGTCGTTGTATTCATGGATTAACTGATTTATCATAATCTCCATGAAATCTTCATGATTTACCGTGATACCGCTGTTGGCAATATCGTTTTCAATTTCTGAATTTTGATAGAATATATAACAGATCATACCTCAAAAAATACAAATCATCCCATATCCACCAAAGCAAAATTTTTATCTGCTATTATAATAATGTAAGCAGTGAATGGATAGCACTTATGACTGTCCGAGACATGGGAAGCTCTGTGCCGGGACAGAGCGATCATGTCAGACGAAAGGTGAGGAAAAATGGTTTTACAAAAAAGAATGGCGCTTTTAACACTTGCCCTTTTAGGGATACTTTGCCTTGGGGGATGTGGAAGGAAGGAAAATGAAAAAATCACTTCCATAGAACAGCTCAACAATCCGGCCTGTACGATTGGCGTTCCGGAAGGCGGGGCAGGTATGTATATGGCGGAAAAATATCTGCCGGAGGCGGAGCATAAAACATTTTCCGGCAACACTTCGGGGTATCTTGCCATTTCCCAGGGAAAACTGGACGGGTTTGTTTATGACCGGGTAATGATGGAATTTGCGATTGCCAGCGGTCTTGAGAATGTGGAGATTTTAGAGGAAAATCTGGGAGAAAGTATGGATGTGGCTGTGGGAATTTCACCCAAAAGCCAGGTTGACAATTTAAAGGATAAAGTGAACCGGTTTCTGTCGGAAGCAAGAGCCGAGGGAACGCTGGATGATATGTATGACCGCTGGGTAAGCAGGGCGGAGGGAACCATGCCCAAAATACAGGCGTCACAGACGCCGGACTGTAAGCTTAGGGTGGGAACCACAGGGACGGTTGAGCCTTTCAGCTACTATGAGGGGACGACTCTCACCGGATATGATGTGGAGCTGGTTTACCGTTTTGGAGCGTGGCTGAATGCGGAAGTGGAAATTAAGATTTACGACTATGATGGAATTATTGCCGCGGCCGAGGCCGGCGATATTGACTGTATTATGGCGAATTTAAATGCCACCGAGGAAAGACGCAGGCATATCGAATTTTCCGATTGTGTTTATCCTTCGGTGACTGCCGTTATGGTAAGGTCAAAACAGAAAGCCAGCACGGAGAAAAAATACGAGACGCTTTCGGATTTTGCCGGAGCAAGGTTTGCAGCGTTAAGCGGAGGGGTTTACGATAAACTGTTACAGGAAGTAATTGCGGATGCAAAAGACTTTTCCTACTACAATTCTGTTCCCGATATTGTCGCAGCCCTTAAGGCAGGCCGTGTGGACGCGGGGGCGTTGGATGAACCGCTGGCACAGCTTGCGGCGGCAAAAAATGAAGGCCTGAAAATTTTTGAAGAACCTGTCGTGCGGGATAAATATGGATATGCTTTTCCCAAGGGAAGCCCTTTGCGGGAACAGTTTAATGAAGTTATTGCAAAGTTTAAAGAGGACGGAACAATCGAATCCTTAAAGGAAAAATGGCTTGGGGCGGATGATGGCATAAAGGTATTAATGGAGCAGGACTGGCCGGGGGATAAGGGAACCATCCGGTACTATTATGATGGCACCCATGAGCCTATGACTTATCTTGGAAGCGGCGGCGAACCTTTAGGGCTTGAGATAGATCTGCTGCTTTTGATTGCACGTGAACTGGATAGGAAGGTGGAGATGACAACATGTGAATTTGCTTCGCTGATAACCGCCCTTGAAAGCGGGAAGGCGGATGTGGTCAGCGGAAGCCTTTCCATCACGGAAGAAAGAGCGAAGCGGGTAGATTTTGCAGATACTCATTATGACTCGGCTATGGTACTTCTGGTGTGTGATCTGGATGGGGAATTGCAGGAAAGAGGTTTCCGGGCAAGTCTTGAGGATAGCTTTCAAAGCACTTTTGTAGTGGAGGGGCGCTGGCGGCTGATTTTGCGGGGGCTTGGCGTCACCATACTGATTTCTGTCTTTTCAGGATTTTTTGGCCTGTGCCTTGGCTTTGGAATATGTATGCTGCGCCGGATCAGTTGTAAGCCGACTCAGTGGTTCGGAGCGGTCTTTGTCCGTGTGATTCAGGGAACCCCTATCGTAGTCTTTCTGATGATTTTATACTATGGAATTTTTGGTTCGGCGGATATTTCTGAAATTCTGGTTGCGATTATTGGATTTTCCATTAATTTTGCGGCCTATTCATCAGAGATGATACGGACAGGAATAGAAACTGTGGATAAGGGGCAAAGCGAGGCAGCCCTTGCTATGGGCTATACGAAAGGCCAGACATTTTTTAAGATTGTATTGCCCCAGGCGGCCGGAAATTTTATTCCTGTGTTGAAAGGCGAATTTATTTCCATGGTAAAAATGACGTCAGTAGTAGGATATATTGCTGTACAGGATCTGACAAAAGTATCTGACATTATACGCTCGCGTACCATGGAGGCGTTCTTTCCACTGATAATGACAGCAGTAATTTATTTTGTGATTGCCAATATGATGACGGCAGCTCTCTCAGTTGCAGAGAGGAAAGTTGCACCGAAACGGAAGAAACGCAGTTTAAAGGGGGTGCGCATGTGATGGCAGAAAAGCATGAAATCGGGGACGTCTGTGCCGGTGGAAGTATGAACACGAGTATAATATCTATCCGGCATCTGTGTAAGGAATATTTAAACGTAACCCCCTTAAAGGATATAAGCGCGGAGATTAAAAAAGGAGAGGTGATTTCCATTATAGGCCCGTCAGGCACAGGAAAGTCAACCCTGCTTCGATGTATCAATCTTCTGGAGACGCCCACAAAAGGCGAGATTGTGGTAGACGGTGTGGTAACAACGGACAGGAAATGTAAGGTAAATCTGGTGAGGCGGAAGATGGGAATGGTATTTCAGTCCTTCAACCTGTTTGCACACAAGACCATTATAGAAAATATCATGATGGGGCAGGTGGATCTTCTTGGCAGAAGCCGGCAGGAGGCTTATGATAAAGGGATGGAACTGCTGCGTAACATAGGGCTTGCAGACAAGGCTTTTTCTTATCCGGATGAACTTTCAGGAGGACAGAAGCAGCGTGCGGCTATTGCAAGGACGGTGGCCATGGAACCGGAAATTATTCTTTTTGACGAGCCGACTTCCGCCCTGGATCCCACTATGGTGGGGGAAGTTCTTTCGGTTATCCGCAGGCTGGCAGAGCAGGGAATGACCATGATGATCGTGACGCATGAAATGAAGTTTGCCCGGGATGTATCCACCCGGATATTTTATATGGATCAGGGCGAAATCTATGAGGACGGAACGCCGGAACAGATTTTTGAGCATCCAAAGAGGGAGAGAACCAGGATATTTATCCGGCAGCTTAAGGTGCTCCATGTGGAAAAAATCTCACGTGATTTTGATTTTCCGGCCTTTATGACACGTCTTGAGGAGTTCGGACGTAAGCAGCAGTTTTCACAGAGACAGATTTACGCCATGCAGCTTGTTGTGGAGGAAGTGCTGATGCAAAAACTTCTGCCTGCGGCAGGGGAAGCGGAGGAAAGGGATCTTTCTCTGGATGTGGAATACAGCGAGAGGGAAAATCTGGCGCAGATGCGATTTTCCTATTATGGGCCTTCCTTTCATCCTTTTGGGGATGAAGAAGATTTGTCCGGCAGGATGGTAAAAGGAATGTCTAAAAAGATGGAGCATACGTTTGTGGATGGAAGGAATCAATTTATTATCAGTATATAGATTAAGAAAGTTTGATGGCATTGCCATGCTTTGTTTTGCGTACAGAAAGCAGATGCAAGGATAAAACAGCGTACAGAGAGTTTCTTAAAAAATGCTTAATTGGAAATAAGAGAAAAAATGATGGAAAAGTTGAAATTAAATAATGAAAATATTGCACAGACAAGCAGCCTTGCAGAAAAGACACTTGGAGAATGGGGCGTTGACGCCAGAAATATTATCCAAATCCGGCTTGCAGTGGAGGAAACGCTGTTAAAGTACCAGGAGGCTTTCGGCGTGGAGGCGGTATTTGCACAAAAATATATCAAACGTCTTAATCGGATTCGGCTGGAACTTTTCCTGCCAGGAGAAAGGTTTGATCCCTTTGATACAGGGGAGGAAGAACAGAGCCAGGTACTGCGGGGACTGCTGGCCAATATGGGGGTTGCGCCCGCGTGGCAGTACAAAAATGGAGAGAATCTTATTATATTTACTCCCAAAAAGAAGAAACGTTCTCAGATGGCTTCACTGGCACTGTCCGTAGTACTGGCATTTTTGTGCGGCGGTGTGTGCAGTTTCCTGCCGGAGAGTGTCAGGACTTTTCTTGCAAATGAGATTATCAGCCCGGTATTTAACCGTTTTATGGGGCTTTTATCAGCCATTGCAGGTCCTATGGTGTTTCTTTCCATTGTATGGGGAATATACAGCATTGGGGACATGGCGGCTATGGGCAGAATCGGAAAGAGGATGATTGGACGCTTTATGTGGATGACGATTCTTCTGACACTGCCCGTATGTGTGGTGGCCATACCATTTTTTTCTCTTAAAACCGGAGACGGGGGAAAGTTTGATTTTTCTGAATTGTTTCAAATGGTTCTGGATATTGTACCAGACAACTTTTTTACGCCCTTTACAGAAGGGAATCCCATGCAGATTATTTTTGTGTCAGTTTTAATCGGAATCGCAATGCTGATTCTGGGAAACAAAGCTACAATTGCCGCGGCCTTTGTGGAACAGTCCAATTATATGATACAGCTTATTATGGAGGCCGTCAGTTCTTTTGTTCCAGTGTTTGTGTTCGGCAGCATTTTAAATATGATACTGGGTAACAGCTTTTCAGTATTTCTTCCTTTATATAAGGTGATTCTGGTAATGCTTATGGGAGATACTGTTCTTCTGGCAGTGTATCTTGTGCTGGTATGCAAAAGGAGGAAGGTACAGCCTGTGGTATTGCTGAAAAAGATGACGCCCACTTTTCTGATTGCATTAACCACGGCGTCTTCTTCTGCCGCATTTGGGGTGAATATGGAGTGCTGTGAAAAAGACCTTGGGATTGACAGAAGGATCGTTAATTTTGGTATCCCTTTAGGGCAGGTTATCTTTATGCCGGGGGTTTCCGTTATGTTTCTGGCGGTGGGATTTTGTATGGCTGAAATCTATGGCGTGACGGTTTCTCCGGCATGGCTGGTTACGGCCGGTCTCATTGCTGTTGTGCTTGCGGTGGCGGCGCCTCCTGTTCCCGGCGGTGCGCTGACCTGTTATACGATTTTGTTTGCCCAGCTTAAGATTCCCATGGAGGCTGTAGCGGTCACCATTGCCCTCAATGTAATAATGGAATTTGTTACCACAGCGGTGAACCTGTTCTGTCTGCAGGCGGAACTTGTGGAACTGTCTGCCGGTCTTGATATGCTGGATGTGAGAAAACTGAGAGAGAAGAAAAATGTATGAAATAGCTGAAAGAACCCGAACTGTCAGCAGAAGAAAAGGAGAAAAAATGGAAAATGCATCAATGTTGGAATTTCATGCGGACGATATTATTTTGAAAGAAGGCGAAACTTATGAGGAAATGTACAAAATTATATCCGGTTCTGTAGCAGTTTATATCCGGTATGGGGAAAAGGAGGAACACCTGATTGGGATTTATTCCAGGTCCAGGTGTTTCGGCGAAACCAATGTGTTTTCCAGCCAGCCAGGTATTTATACGGTGGTGGCCTATGGGGATGTGCTTCTGATGCGCATTACAAAGGATTCTCTGGAAGAATTTATCAGAAGAAATCCCGGAAATGCAATTGATATCATGCAGAATATGGTACAGACCAATATGCTGATGCAGAAAAATATCGATCTGCTGCTGGACGATATTTATGAAAAGCAGGATATCAATAAGAGAAGAACAGAAGAGATGAAAGACAAGATCAGACAGTACCGCATGAACGGATTTAATCTTTTAGGAGTTTAAAATGCAGGATTACAACCTGACAAATCATGATATAGATGCGGCGTGTCATCAAGTAGAGATATTTTGTGAACGCGCCAATGGAGAAAAAAGAGACATTCTCCGCACACGACTGGCTGTGGAAGAGATACTGATGAAATATCAGGAAGCTTTTGGCGCAAAGGGGACTTTTCAGTTTCAGTGCAGAAAGCGGATAAACCGTCTGCATGCCAGTTTTTCTATTCCGGGAGAAAGATTGGATGTGGTCCATACGGATGGCGGCGAAGAAAGCGCTATCTTAAAAGGCATCCTTTCAGGTATGGGAGAAATTCCCGCATGGCAGTTCAAAAACGGAGTCAATTACCTTACCTTTGTGTTAAAAAAGAAAAAATTATCTCCTGCCGTATCACTGCAGGCAGCAGTTCTTTTCGGCTTTCGGAACTTCTGGAAATGGTTCTGGGAATTGTACCGGACAATTTTTTAACTCCTTTTTTGGAGGGAAATCCTTTACAGATTATTTTTCTTGCAGTTCTTGCAGGGATGGCAATGCTGATTCTGGGGAACAGGGCTGCGGTTGTTTCAATGTTTTTAAAACAGGCAAATGTCATTATATTACTAATCATGGAAAATATCAGTACTTTTGTCCCCGTTTTCATTTTTGGCAGTCTTCCTGAAAAAAGTTTTTCCGGTTTTTCTGATCGGTCTGACAACAGCTTCTTCTTCTGCCGCATTTTTGGAAAACAGGAAAGTGTGCGAGGAAAAGCTGGGGATTGATAAAAAAATTGTAAATATCGGCGTTCCTCTTGGACAGGTGGTATTCATGCCGGGGTTTTCTATTTTATATTTTGTAATGGGAATTTGCATGGCGGAGATTTATGGTGTGAAGATATCCCCGGTATGGCTGATTACAGCGCTGATCATTGCGGTAGTACTGGCTGTGGCTACACCGCCCATTCCCGGAGGCGCTCTTGCCTGCTATACGATTCTGCTTTTACAGCTTGAAATCCCTGCCCAGGCCATTGTGATTGCAGTTGCCATAAATGTGATACTGGATTTTTTTGCTACAGCAGTAGATTTGTTTTGTCTGGAGGCAGAGTTGACAGAACTGGCGGGGGACCTTGAAATGCTGGATGTGGAGAAAATCCGGAAAACATTTTAAAATTATGATAAATGTGCCATAATGGTGAAGAACAAACAGATAAACTGAAAAACGGGTTTTGCCGACAAAAGGTACAGATGTTGTTTTTGCTGCAATTTCATCTTCTTCACTCTTATTATCAAAGTCAGGTGTTTTAAATGGCAGGAAATTCACTTCCGGGTATTTCATGCAAATGGCAGATACGTTTTCTTTTGTTGAGAAGGAAAAAAAGGAATATTCTGAAATTGACCGGATTGTATAGTATGAGAAAAATATGTTCGCCGGCAGTTCTGTGTCTGTTGCTCTGCTTCCTGGCAGCCGCAGGCTGCGGGAATAAAAACAGAACTGCCGGAATTCAGATGACGGTTTTAGAATTCTCCGGCAGCCTGGAGTTAAAGCTGGAACATTTTCTTCCGGATGGAAAGGTTTTGCTGGAACAACTGCCCGGAGGATTTGATTTCAGCAGCGGAGCAGGCGGCTGGGCAACATATTTCAACCTGCATACGGACGGAACTTTTACGGGCCGGTATCATGATTCCGACATGGGAGACGCGGGAACAGGATATTCTGCCGGTACGGTGTATGTCTGCAATTTTGATGGGAAATTTTCCATACCGGAACGGACTGGCCGGTATACATACGCCATGACACTGGAGTATCTGAATGGGGAAGGGACGCCGGGAACGGAGTATTATGAGGATAATATCCGGTATATTTACAGTGAACCATATGGATTTGATGATGGAGAAGAATTTCTTATTTATCTGCCGGGCTGTCCCCTGGAGAAGATGTCAGAAGAACTTCTTTTCTGGTCAGGGATGTATACCGGAATCAGAGAAACCCTTCCTTCCGGGTATTATGTTATCTATAATGTAAACGGGAAACAGGGATTTGTGGGGATGAAAGAAGACAGCCTGTGGGGAAAGCGGTATACTTCTTTCCATGAGGGCCGCAGGATGGAACTGCGTCCTTCTTATTATTCGGAAAGCCATCTGATGCTTTTTTCGGAGGGCGGGGAAGTGGCAGCCGATTTGTGCTTTGCATGGGCCAGAGATGACGGGAAGGAATTTCAGGCATACGATTCTTGCGGAGGGGGAGATTACAGGATTTCACCGTCCTTTTCCAGGGAGAATGGACAGGTGGAAATTTCTGTCACAAGCCTGTCGGGATATGATTTTTCTCCCTGGGGCGGAACGGAAGAAGGGGTTTTGGCGGGAGTTTTCGAGAACAGGGGCGGGTTTTAAACAGCCAGGATGAAAAAGCTGCATGGCAGAAGCATACGCGTTCTGCCTGTAAAGACAATTTTACACAATTTTAAGATTTTTTATCACATTTTTTTATACCTTTTTGTCTGAGGTCTGGTATAATTTACCCATAACATAGAGGAGGAACAACAGGAACCGATGACGAACGAGGAATATTATGCGTTTATCCGGCCTTATGCGGATGCCAGTGAGGTGCTGCTGGCCCGGTTAAACGTTTTAAAGCATAATCTGTACAGTGAATCTTCCGGCCAGCCCATCCATAATATCCAGAACCGTATTAAGGAAAAGGATAGTATGGAGGAAAAACTCAGGAAAAAAGAAAAGGAACCTACCGTGATGAACGCCAAGGATTATCTGCAGGATATTGCGGGCGTCCGTGTCATCTGCTATTTTGTGGAGGATATTTACAATCTTGTGGATGCACTGAAGCGGCAGGTGGATTTAATTGTAATCCGGGAATGTGATTATATTTCTGAACCAAAACCCAATGGATACCGAAGTTACCATATTATTGTGGGCATTCCGGTGTACTGTCTGGACGGAATGGAATATTTTCCGGTGGAAATACAGTTCCGCACCATGTCCATGGATTTCTGGGCCAGTATGGAACATCGGATACTCTATAAAATGGAGCGGGACGACCGGGAGAAACTGGCGGCAGAGCTGAAAGAATATGCAGAACATCTGGTGAGAATTGAAAGCAGGTTTGAGCAGTACAGCGACGGGCATACGGTTTTGCTGGAACAATGAGTAAGGAGAGAAAATGAAAATGAATCTGTATATCTGTACTACTGCCGCGCTGTTTCTGGGAATTCTGCTGGATTTTATTGTGGGGGACCCTCCGGGATGGTATCACCCGGTACAGGCCATAGGGGGAATGATTACCAGAACGGAACGGTGGCTGCGGAACCTGTTTCCCAAAACGCCCAAAGGGGAACGGACATCCGGAGTGGTTCTGGTATTTCTGGTGACAGGATGTTCCACCCTGATTCCCCTGGGATTGCTGCTGGCCTGCTATCATGTTCATGTTCTGCTGGGGACGGGCGTGGAGGCAGTCTTATGCGGTTCCCTTCTGGCAGCCAAATCATTAAGGCAGGAGAGCGGTAAGGTACAGGAAGCACTGGAAACAGAAGGTGTGGAGGCCGGCCGGAAAGCAGTTTCCATGATAGTGGGCAGGGATACGGAACATCTCAGTGAGGAAGGCGTGGTCCGGGCGGCTGTGGAAACAGTGGCGGAAAATACGTCGGACGGGGTAATTGCACCTATGTTTTATATGGCGCTGTTTGGCGGTGCGGGAGGTTTTTTCTATAAATCCATCAATACCATGGATTCCATGGTGGGTTATAAAAATGACAGATACCGCTATTTCGGTACGGGAGCGGCAGTTCTGGATGATGTGGTTAATTTTATTCCTGCCAGAATCAGCGCTCTGTTTATGATAATGGCCTGTCCTTTCTGCGGAATGGATATGCGGGGGGCTTTCCGGATTTTTCGACGGGACCGGTTTTGCCATGCAAGCCCTAATTCCGCCCAGACAGAGGCCGTAATGGCGGGAGCTCTGCAGGTGCAGCTTGCAGGAGATGCCTGGTATTTTGGCAGAAAGCATGAAAAACCATCCATTGGGGATGATATCCGCCCGGTGGAGCCGGAGGACATCAGAAGAAGCGGGCGTCTGATGTATGTTACTGCGGTTTTATGTGCGGTGTTTCTGCTGAGTATAAAGGGATTTTTTCTTATGATGCTTTTTTAATGAAGTGCTTCCGGCAGTGTTTCCGGAAAGGTCTGAAACAGTTGATTTCAGAAAACACTTATGATATAATCGGGGCATGTAGGAGAAATTGCGGCAAAGGAGAAGTCATGGAAAGGAACACTTTATTAATTGTTGATGATGTAGACATAAACCGTGAGATGCTGAAGTTTATTTTCGAAGAGCAGTTTGAGATTCTGGAAGCGGAGGATGGCGACGGAGCCATAGAGCTGCTGGAGGAAAAGGGAGATCAGATTGTACTGATGTTTCTGGATGTTATCATGCCGGGCAAGTCAGGTCTGGATGTGCTGGAATATATGGTGGAGAAGCATTATATGGAATATATTCCGGTTATTATTATTACAGGAGAAGCATCTGTGGATACGGAGTTAAAGGCATACGAATACGGTGCCTCTGATATAGTATACAAGCCTTTTACGCCTAAGGTTGTTATGCGGCGTACCATGAATATTATTGAGTTGTTTTCCCACAGGATTGATATTGAGAAGAAGCTGGAGAAGCGTACCCGGCAGCTTCGGGAGAGCAGGGAGAAGCTGAAGAAGAATAATGATTTTCTGGTGAATGCCCTGAGTTCCGTGGTGGAATTCCGAAGCCTGGAATCCGGAGAACACATTCAGCGTGTAAAATATTATACGGAAGTACTGCTGAAATATCTTGTGAAATATTATACGGAGTATGAACTCTCGGAAGAGGACGTGGAGCTGATTATCAGCGCCTCCGCACTGCATGATCTGGGCAAAATTGCCATTCCGGACAGTATACTGCTGAAGCCTGGCAAACTGACAAAAGAAGAATTTGAAGAGATTAAGAAGCATACCATATACGGCTGTGAGCTGCTGGAGAATTTCAAACAGGAAGAAGATGCTTTCTATCGTTACTGTTATGAAATCTGCCGGTATCATCATGAGCGGTACGATGGAAAGGGATACCCGGACGGTCTGTCAGGAGATGATATTCCCATCTGGGCCCAGGTGGTTTCCATTGCAGATGTGTATGATGCACTGGTCAGCAAGCGTGTATACAAAGCGCCATATGAAGTAAATGAAGCGGCGCGCATGATTGTAGATGGAGAGTGCGGTACGTTTTCACCTACGATTCTGGACTGCTTTGGACTGGCAAAAGAAGAATTTTTTCATGCAACGGAGACGAAATTATCCTTTGCAGATGTGGAGAATTAGTGAGGCGAAGAATCCTGCCGGGCAGGATTCTCTGCCTGCAACACCCCCGGAAGCTGCCTCTGTCTTCCGGGGGTGTTTTGGGAAACAGAGTGCTGCAGGAGGAAGGAATCAGGGAGGAAATATCTGGTGAGAAGAAGAAAAAGATCGTTACAGGGAATGGCATATGTTTTTGTTCTGCTGGCGGCTGTTATTGTGCTTTTTCGGTGGTTTACCACACAGAACAGCAGGCGCATGATAGAGCGAAATAAGAATTATGCTGCAGATTCGGCCCGTATGACAGCAGACAAAGTAGATGAGAAGCTGAATAATGCCCGCAGTCTGATTACTGCCTATGCATATTTTCTGGAGGAAAGTCTGCAGGATCCGGTGGTATCTTCGGAAATGCTGAAGAAAATCGAGGACAATTCCAGCCACCTGTTTAATGCTCTGATTTATACGGATGCGGAAGGAAAGGACCATTCTTCGGACGGGCGGGTTGCAGATGTTACCGATCGTGATTTTTATCAGAACGGTATCCAGGGAAAAAGCGGAATGGATATTATATTTGATCCATACCTTTTTGACGAACCTATGGCCTGCTTTTATGCACCGGTGTATTATTACGGTGAAATTATAGGCGTGCTCCGCGGAGCGTTTCTGGCGGAAGAAAATCTCAAAGAAATGCTTAAAACTACTTACTTTGGAGAGGAAGCCTGGGTTTATCTCTGTATGCCGGACGGAAGCGTGATTGCCAGTTCAGATGACCGGGAATATCAGGGAGATGTACTGGACATCCTGATGGAAGAAAATGTGATTGACCGGAAAGCGGCAGAGGATGCACGGAAGGTTTTTATGGAGAACGGGGAAGGAGCTTTTGTCTGTGATGACGAATGCAGAACAGATAATATCTGTGTGGTGTATCTTCCGGAAAGCGAATATGTTCTTGTACAGACCTTTCCCAAAACAGTAACGCAGGCTATGATAGACGATGAAAATCTGGTGGGAATCCAGCTGGAAACATGTCTGATTATCATGTTTGCTGTTTATATTGTAGCTCTGTTTTTCCGTTCAAGACGGGAACAGAAACTGCTGAAACAGGAAAATCAGGAAATGGGTTACATTATTCAGGGGATTAATACCCTGTTTCCGCGTTTTGTCATGGTGGATTTTGAAAAAGATACCTATTTCTATCTGGCAGGAAGCCGGCCGGAGGACAGCAATATGGCTTCCAGAGGCGCTTACAGGGATTTTTACGAATATCTGTATGCTGCGCTGACAGAAGAAAATGAACGTCAGGAATTTGCCGAATTTATGGACAGGGAATCCATGATTCAGGCCCTGATGAGGCATGAAGACCTGCGTTACGAATGCCAGGTGCTGAAAGATGGCCGGACAGAATGGGAGCATATCAATGTTGTGTGTCTGGAAAGAAAGGAAGGCCGGGCGGTCAGAGTACTGTTCAGTCGTCAGAATATTACTGAGGTAAAGGAAAAAGAACTGTTTATTCAGGCGGAAATGTCTCTTGCAAACCGGAAGGAAAGACAGTACCGGATTGCCATTACCTCCAACGCCCTCTGTACCTTTGATTTTAACCTGACCAGGGATCTGGTGGAGCATGATATCATCCGTACTATCAATGGAAACAGAATTTCCATGCTGAAAAAAGCGGGGCTGGAAGCTCCCTGCAAGGCTTCTGAGTGCTTTGCGTGCTGGAGAAAGTTCGTACTGCCGGAATCTCTGGAAAATTATGATACCATGACGAATCAGGAATATCTGAAAGAGCGCTTTGCCCGGGGAGAAGGGGAAGTGGATGTGGAATACTGGGAACAGGATCCCACCGGAGCGCAGATTTGCGTCCGCCAGTCTTTCCTTATGGTGCAGGATGATGATACGGGCGATATTATGGTCATGGTTGTGACAAAAGATATTACCGAGAGTGAGAAGAAGCAGAGAGAGCAGACGCAGGCATTGCAGGATGCCCTGATGCAGGCCCAACATGCCAACCGGGCAAAGACAACGTTTCTGTCCAATATGTCCCATGATATCCGTACGCCCATGAATGCCATTATCGGGTTTGCAACCATAGCGCTGAGCCATATCAACAGCAAAGAACAGGTCCATGACAGTCTGCAGAAAGTGCTTTCTTCCAGTAACCATCTGCTCAGTCTGATTAACGATATTCTGGATATGAGCAGAATTGAAAGCGGAAAAGTGCAGATTAAGGAACAGGAATGCAATATTTCCGAGATGATGCATAATCTGGTAAATATCATACAGCCCCAGGTAAAGGCCAAACAGCTTGATTTGTTTATTGATACCTTTGAGGTTGTAAATGAGGACGTCATTGCGGACTCCCTGAAAATGAACCAGGTATTTATCAATCTGCTGAGCAATGCGGTGAAATACACACCGGCAGGAGGCAGCATTTCTTTCCGGATTACCCAGAAAAGCACCTTCCGCCATGGATACGGCGATTATATTTTCACCATTAAGGATAATGGAATCGGTATGGCGCCGGAATTTGTGGAACATATTTTTGAACCTTTCGAGCGGGAGGTAAGCGCTACACAGTCAGGCATTCAGGGGACAGGCCTTGGTATGGCGATTACCAAAAATATCGTGGAAATGATGAACGGTACTATCCATGTGGAGAGTGAAGTGGGGCATGGAAGCACCTTTACCGTAGAGTTTACCCTGAAACTGCAGGATGTGGAAAAAGATGCGGAACGCATTAAGGATTTGGAAGGACTGCGGGCGCTGGTGGTGGATGACGATATCAATACCTGCGACAGCGTAAGTAAAATGCTGAAGGAAATCGGTATGCGGGCGGAATGGACCACCTCCGGCAGAGAGGCTATTTACCGTGCCGGAAGTGCCAGTGAGGAAGGAGATGCTTATCATACCTATATCATTGACTGGCAGATGCCGGAAACCAGCGGACTGGAAACAGCCAGGAGAATCCGAAGCGTGGTGGGAGATGACGTGCCTATCATTATTCTGACTGCTTATGACTGGACCGATATCGAAGAAGAAGCCATAAAGGCAGGCGTGACAGCCTTCTGTGCGAAACCTCTCTTTATGTCTGATTTGAAATCTGCCCTTCTGTCTGCCAACAGCCTGAATGAGAAGGAAGAAGAAGTTGCGGCCTGGACTCTGGCTGATTTCAGCGGAAAGCGGGTTCTGCTGGTAGATGATATTGAACTGAACCGGGAAATTGCGGAAATCATACTGACAGAGGCAGGCTTTGTTGTGGAGTCGGCACCGGACGGAACGGACGCGGTGGCTATGGTAAGAGATGCGGAGGAAAATTATTATGATGTGGTTCTGATGGACGTCCAGATGCCCATTATGAACGGATATGAGGCCACCAGGACGATTCGGAATATGCCCAGAAAAGATGTAAAAGATCTGCCCATTATTGCCATGACAGCCAATGCTCTGGAGGAAGATAAAGAAGCGGCCTTAAAGAATGGAATGAATGCCCATATTGCAAAACCGCTGGATATGGATATATTCATTGATATGCTGAAAAAGTTCCTTGGGTAACCGGAATGTGGAGTTCTGAAAATAAAACAGCAGCTGGCATTTGAAAAGAAATGTATTGAGCGTAAACTTTACCAGCAGCCTCCGCTGATAAATAATTAATAAAAAGAATTTCGTTTTACGAAATTCTGCGCCGCAAATGCGTCGCCCTGGCGACATATTTCCTTTGCATTTGCGTGT
>CATLIX010000035.1 GCA_949959185.1 uncultured Eubacterium sp.
GGAGTTGAAGCGGACCTGACCGCTTTGTTCTACAGAAAAGACCTGTCTGCCTTGTTCTGTATGTCACCGGGAAACTGAGAAAGGAAGAATTATGAAAAAGATATTGAAATATATTGCCCATTACTGGTATGCGTATCTGTTTGCCATCATCTGTATGGTTACGGCCATTGTGCTGGATATGCTGTATCCGGTAATCACCAGAAGCATTGTGGATGATGTTATCATTCAGGGCAGAATGGAGCTTCTGGGCGGGCTGCTTGCCATGATTGTGATTATCGGGGCAGGCCGGAGTCTGGGAGGTTATCTGAAAGAATTTACTTTTGACACGGTGAGCATCAAAATCGCAGCCAGGCTGCGGAAGGATTTGTTCGCCCATATTGAAGGACTCTCCATGGATTATTTTGATGATACCAACACGGGAGAGCTGATGGCGCGGGTAAAAGACGATGTGGACGCGGTGTGGAATGCACTGGGGTATGTGGGAATGCTGGCCATTGAGGTGGTCATCCACATTTCCATGGTGCTTTACTGTATGTTTACCCTGAACTGGAAACTGGCTTTTCTGCCCCTTGGAGTAATGATACTGATGGGAATTACCGCTGTTTTCATGGAGCGGAAACTGGATAAGATTTATGAATCTATCAGTGAGGAGAATGCCAGGCTCACCACCATTGCAGAGGAAAACCTGGCGGGGGTACGCACCGTAAAAGCCTTTGCACGGGAAAAGTTTGAGATTAAAAAATTTCTTTCCCACAACCGGCAGTATTATGATCTGAATATGCAGCAGGCAAAAACACTGGTACGGTTTTATCCGGTGTTTCAGTTTACCGGAAAGCTGCTGCCGGTGGTAATGGTGATTATCGGCGGAGTTCAGGTTATCCACGGGGAGATGACGCTGGGTACGCTGGTGGCGTTCTCCGAGTATTGCCGGAATATTGTGTGGCCCATGGAAATGCTGGGATGGCTGACCAATGATCTGTCTTCGGCCGTTGCTTCCTGTAAAAAAATCAATAAAATTTATCAGCAGAAATCTTCCATTACAGAGCATGAAAATCCCGTGGTACTGGAACAGGTAAAAGGAGAAATTTCCTTTGAGCATGTATCCTTTGCCAGAGGGAAGCAGAAAATTCTGGAAGATGTTTCCTTTACGCTGCCGCAGGGGAAAACCCTTGGGGTGATGGGGGCTACCGGGGCCGGAAAGACTTCCATGGTAAACCTGCTGATGCGCTTTTTTGATGTGAAAGAAGGAAGTGTGAAGCTGGACGGTGTGGATGTGCGGGAACTGTCTCTGGCACAGCTTCGCAGCAGTATCGGAACGGTTATGCAGGATGTATTTCTGTTTTCTGACACCATTTCCGAGAATATCCGTATGGGCAAACGGGCGGCTCTGGACAGTCCAACCATGGAACACGCCGCAGGACTGGCCCAGGCCAGAGGATTTATTGAAGATATGCCGGAGACTTATGAGACCATTATCGGAGAGCGGGGCGTGGGATTGTCCGGCGGCCAGAAACAGCGTATCAGTATTGCCAGAGCCATTGCAAAACGCAATCCGGTGCTGATTCTGGACGATTCCACCTCAGCTCTGGATATGGAGACAGAATATGAGATTCAGAAGGCCCTGGACACACTGGATACCACGAAAATTATTATTGCTCACCGGATTTCCGCAGTAAGCCGGGCAGACGAGATTATTTTTCTGGAGGACGGAACCATAAGAGAGCGGGGAACCCATGAGGAACTGCTGGCGAAACAGGGCCTTTATTATGACACTTATGTGGCTCAGATGGGCACAGCGCCGGGGCAGGCCTGATGTGTTTCTTCCCCAGGATACATTGCCGCTTTGATAAGTGAAAGTGTTTTCCTGCGAGAGGAAACCTGGAGAGGCAGACAGAAACAGACAGAAAGCAGGTGTGATTTTGGCAGTTAATTCTTATAAAGTGGACGAACAGCTTGAGGGTATCGGGAAAAAGGAGACGCTCAAAAGGCTGTTTGCCTATTTGTTTCAATATAAACTTCAGGTGGCCGGAGTGCTGGTCTGTATGATTATCACCGTTGTGATTTCCCTGATTAACCCTCTGATTATTGAAGAGGCAATTGACGTGTATATTGCCGGAAAAGATATGCAGGGGCTGGCCAGGCTGGCAGTGATTACTCTGATAATTAACGTGATTTTTATAGTTATGGTAAAGGTGCGGATGTATGTGATGGCCCGGATTTCCAATCAGATTCTGCTGGAAATCCGGCAGGAGCTCTACGAGCATATCCAGACACTGTCCTTTTCCTTTTTTGACAGCCGCCCCACCGGGAAGATTCTGGCGCGGGTTATCGGAGATGTCAATTCTCTGAAAAATGTGCTGGTCAATGCAGTCACCACTCTGATTCCGGATTTTATTACCATCTGCGGTGTGGTGATGATTATGGTAGTAAAGGACTGGCGCCTTGCGCTGGCTTCCTTAAGCAGCATTCCGATGATGGCTGTGGCAATCTGGTTTATCCAGAAATTTTCCCATGCCCGCTGGCAGATTTTCAGGAAGAAAGGCTCCAATCTGAACGCCTATGTTCATGAGGGCATTGCAGGAATGAATGTGGTTCAGAGTTTCCATGCGGAACATGAAACACAGGATATTTTTGCAGGTCTGGTGAAAGAGCATGAACAGTCCTTTATCAGGGCGGTGCGGATTTCAGATATGTTCGGCGGGGCCATAGATTTCTGCTGGGGTATCGGGGCCATGATTCTCTACTGGGTGGGAATTCAGATGATTGGCGGTGAATATGTGAGTATTGGTATGCTGGTGGCTTTCGGCACCTATATCAATATGTTCTGGAATCCGGTGATGAACCTGAGTAATTTTTACAATCAGGTGATTACCAATCTGACAGCGGCAGAGCGTATTTTTGAAATTCTTGACACGAAGCCGGATATTTTTGACAATTCGGATGTACAGGAACTGCCGGATATTGAGGGAAAAGTGGAATTTGAGCAGGTGTCCTTTACCTATGATGAGGGAACTCCTGCGGAAACAAAAGTGCTGGAAAATGTAAGTTTTCAGATTCAGCCGGGAGAGACCATTGCCCTTGTGGGTCCTACCGGAGCGGGAAAAACCACCATTGTGAATTTAATCAGCCGCTTTTATGATATCCAGAAAGGGAGGATTCTCGTTGACGGACACGATATTCAGAAGGTGTCCATGGAAAGTCTGCGGCGGCAGATGGGTGTGATGACACAGGAGAATTTTATTTTTCAGGGAACAGTCAGAGAAAATATTCTCTATGGCAATATGGAAGCCACAGAGGAGGAAATCATTGCGGCCTCAAAGGCGGTCAATGCCCATGAATTTATTATGAAGATGGAAAAGGGCTATGATACTGTGTTAAAAGAGCGCGGAGCGGGACTGTCCATCGGCCAGCGCCAGCTGATTGCATTTGCCAGAACTATGGTGAGTATGCCGAAAATCCTGATTCTGGACGAAGCTACTTCCAGTATAGATACCCACACGGAGATTCTGGTGCAGAAAGGGATTGAAGCGTTGCTGAAAGGGCGTACCAGCTTTGTTATTGCCCACAGGCTGTCCACCATACAGCGGGCAGACCGGATTTTTGTCATTGATAAAGGAGGTATCCTGGAACAGGGCAGCCCGGCGGAACTGATGGAGAAGAAAGGCCATTATTATAATCTGTATATGGCCCAGTTTAAGAATGTTTAAGGCTTGCCCTGAGAAGGGCCCGGAGGGCTGGCAGAAGTGGCCGCCTGTGTTGGGAGGAGATAAAAATGCGCGTGGCAGTGATCGGATACAGCGGCAGCGGGAAATCTACCCTTGCAAAATATTTGGGCGAGAAATTTCAGATTCCTGTTCTGCACCTGGACAGGGTGCACTGGCTTCCCGGCTGGCAGGAGAGAAGCAGAGCGGAATCAGCAGAGATTGTGAAACAGTTTCTGGATGAACATAAGTCCTGGGTGATTGACGGGACTTATTCCGCTCTGGAATATGAAAGACGTCTGAAGGAAGCAGATACCATTGTTTTAATGGATTTCAGACGTCTTTCCTGTTTCTTCCGGGCCTGGAAACGGTATGTTCAGAACCGGGGAAGAACCAGGGATTCCATGGGAGAGGGATGCGTGGAACGGATGAACCGGGAATTTATCTGGTGGCTGCTTCACAGGAAGAAGAGCCAGAAGGAACGGTATCGGAAGGTGCTGGAGCAGTACGGATACAAAACCGTTGTGATTCGCAGCCAGAGAGAACTGGATAAGTGGATGAAAGAGTTTGTCGGAAACTGTTGAAAGGGCAAAATTTGTTGCTGAAAGCGGCGATAAATCGGAAATAAGTGGACAGGTATTGTGCCAGTAAAATTATCTGGCCGGACACATTTGTGTTGTGTAAATTGTGTATCATCCCACAGTGTTTTGAATAATTTGTGAAAATACTTTACGAAAGGTGATAATAGAGATATAATTATATCAAAAAAATGATACGAGGTGATATGGATGATCATAAAAGCATCAGCGTCATTAAGAAATGATTACACAACGATTTCTAATATGGCAAAAGAAACAAAAGAGCCAATATATATTACTAAAAATGGTGAGGGTGATCTGGTTCTCATGAGTATAGAGGCTTTTGAAAGGAGGGAACAGATTTTACAGCTCCGTGCGAAGGTTTTTCAGGCAGAACAGGAGCGGCTGGATGGAGCTGAGACAGTCAGCGTTTCAGAGGCCAGAAAGCGGTTAAGGGAGCGGGCGGATGGCATATAAGGTAGAGTTCCTTCCTGTTGCGTGGGAGGATTTAAAACGGATTGAAGACTGGTATCTGGTTCAGTTTGGCGTGGAAACAGCTTTGAAAATAAGTGACCATATATTGAACGTAACAGAACGTTTGGGGGAGTTTCCGGATTCAGGTTCTTTAACACCAGATGAATGGCTGAATCAGCAGGGATACAGAATGGTTATATGTGATAAGCATGTTGTCATTTATAAGCAGACTGGCATAGTGGTTTATATTTACCATATCGCAGACACCCGGACAGATTATACGAAATTGTTCTGTCAGTGAAGTGAAAGGAAATATTTGGATGATAAAAATATAAGTGCTTTGTAGCCGCCGCAGCAGGCTGGTTTTGCGGCAGCTTCCGGAACATCTCTCCTTGTTCTTACAGGGATTTCTGATACTTCCAAAACTGTATGGCGAACCAGAAAAACATTATAAGGTATACCACAAATCTGGAATTGAAAAAAATCTGATTTCAGTTTTCATGTCTTTCATTATCACACACCTCTTTCATAGTCCGGTAAAGTCGCTCTATCCGTTTCTGTTCCAGCTCCAGTACCTGTGTCCCCAGTTCCGTAATACAGTAAATTTTTCTCTTTTCTTCTTCCCGGACAAAACGGATGAGACCGTCCTTCTCCATTTTTGACAGGCTGCCATACATGGTGCCGGGGCTGATGTGGATTTCCCCCTGTGTCAGCGCTTCCACCTGTTTCACAATACTGTAACCGTGGGCTTCTTTACGCAGAGAAAGTAAAATGTAAAATCCCGTTTCTGTCATCGGAACGTATACTTTCTGAATATGGGCATTCATGTCACCACCTCACTGTCCGGTTCAATGCCTGAGTACCGTAAATATATCGCAGTACGATAGTTATATTCTGCTTATTGCACTGCGATATATATTTGTCAAGGCATAAATGGTTTGTCAGACCAGAGGGTTTATGCCCCTTTCCCATAGATTTCTGCCATTATATGTGCTAAACTGTAAACTGATACAGATATCATTGAAAATTCCGGCAGAAACCGGAACCGGACAGAGAACATCCAAAAGAGGTGAGGGCCGAAAATGCTATACGATAAAGATATCAGGGAACCGCTGTTTGATTTCCTGGAAGAAACATATGGGAAAGTCAGGATTATAGAGGAAAAGAAGATGGGCAGGAGCCGGGCGGACGTGGTGATGGTACTGCCGGAAGCTGTCTGCGGGCTGGAAATCAAAAGCGACGCGGATACTTATGCCAGGCTGAGCCGTCAGGTGAGAGATTACAATCAGTATTTTGATTATAACTATATTGTGGCGGGGACGAAACACGCCCACCATGTAGAGGAACATGTGCCTGACTGGTGGGGCATTATTACAGTGGAACTGGAAGAGGGCAGGCCGGATTTTTATCTGCTGCGGAAAGCCGGGGAGAATCCCAAAGTAAACTGGAAACGAAAAATGGGTCTGATGTGGCGGCCGGAGCTTGCACGTATTCAGGAAAGAAACAGGCTTCCGAAATACAGGGAGAAAAGCAAGGACTTTGTGATAGATAAAATATTACTAAAGGTGCCGAAGGAGCGTTTGTACAGACAGATCAGCGACGAACTGTTTGAGCGGGATTATACAGAGATTGAGGAAAATATCAGGGCTTATAAAAAGGAAGCTCTGCTGAGGCGGTTACAGAAGAAAGGCGGGTGAGCTTTGTGGGATATCAGGATGAGTGGCTTCTTTTTGAAGCGGAAGATGATGTGGATGAAATCGAACACAGACAACCGACAGAAGAATTTCTGTTTTATCAGGCAGTATCCAACGGAAATGTGGCTGCAGTTCGGAAGAACTGTGAACAGGAACGGTTTCTGGACAGCGAGGGCGTCGGCGTACTGTCCCGCAATCAGGTAACGAATCTGAAATATCATTTTGTGATTACGACGGCCATGATTACACGTCTGTGCAGGCAGAAAGGTATGGAGCTGGAACAGGCTTTTCGGATGAGTGATTTTTATATTCAGAAGCTGGATGATATTCATACTGTACAGGGAGTGCATAATCTGCATGATGAAATGGTATTGGATTATGCGGAAAAGATGCGTATACTCCGCCGGAGTGATACCAACTCCAGACATATCAGCGCCTGTAAGGAATACATTTATTCCCATATCAAAGAACGTATTACCATTGAAGACCTGGCAGATGAACTTGGAGTGTCGTCCAGCTACCTTTCAAGGCTGTTTAAAAAGGAAACCGGGGATTCTGTCAGCGCCTATATCCGGAAACAGAAAATTGAAAAGGCCAGAAATCTGCTCCGCTACAGTGATTACTCTGTTATTGAGATTGCCAACCGTCTCTCCTTTTCTTCCCAGAGCCATTTTATACAGCAGTTTCGGGAAATTGTGGGTATGACGCCGAAAAAATACCGGGATATCAATTATATGGTGCAATGGGATATTGAAACCGGGGCAGAATCTGCCCCGGAGTAGCTGCCTTTATAATACAAGCACTATTTCATTTTCTTTCTGAAGAAGGCTGGCCGGGATATAATTTCCGGTGAGCTTTTTGCCGTTCAGCGTAAGTTTTTCACAGCCGGATTCCCGTCTGCCGGGATTTTCCACAAGGATATGCAGATGTTTTCCGCGGAAGTCTTTGTCAATCTCAAAATGTGTCCACTCCTTTGGTATGGACGGGGAGATTTTAATTCCCTCCGGGTCGGGGCGAAGTCCTAAAATGCCTTCCACACAGCCCACCATAACAGTGGAAGCGGTACCGGTGAGCCAGTGTACATGAGAGCGTCCGGGGTGTTTGCTGGCCCTTCCCTCTGTAAACTGCCCGTAACAATATGGTTCCAGGCGGCGGATATCTGCCTGCTCATTCCAGGCGGCAGGGGCATTTTCCATGAAATAGGTAAAGGCACGTTCTCCATGGCCGCAGAGAGCCTCCGCAAGAATCAGCCACCCCTGGGATTGAGAAAATATACCTGCGTTTTCCTTGGTGCCAGGATTATAAATCACTGCCAGTGCGCCCTCAAAGGCATGGGCATGGTAAGGGGGATCCATCAGCAGCGCGCCGTATTCCGTATTTAACCGGTGATAAACGTTGTCAAGTATGGCGTCAGCCTGTTGCATATCGGCAAGTCCGCTGATAACAGCCCAGCTCTGAGGGTTTAACCAGAGATTGGCTTCCGGGTCCGCGGCAGAGCCCACAGGCTGGCCTTTTTCTGTGTAACCCCGGATAAATCTGTCTTTGTCCCAGCACAGTTTCCGGATGAGTGCGCCAAGTTCTTCCTGTTGTTTTGTTAAAAAATTCAGATAGTCTGTATCCTGCCTGTATGTTGCGAACTTTTTCAAAACAGTCATGGCATAATAAAGCTGCATCGCCACAAAAGAGGATTCTCCGTCTGCCCCCAGGCGCAGGCAGTCATTCCAGTCTGCGTAAAGCCCGGCAGGCATGCCGTGAGGACCGGAATGTTCCAGAGAAAAGCGGATGGCCCGTTTCAGATGGTCGTACACACTGTCTGCTTCTTTATCCGCATAGGGAATGCGTTCTTCAAGAAAATCCATATTTCCTGTTTCGGCGATATATTTATAAACGGTTGGAAAGAGCCAGAGAGCGTCGTCTGCCCGGTAAGCCGGATGCCCGGTTTCCTGTCGGTAGGAAGCGTCGTCCGGGGTATCTTCATGTCCGGGATTATGGGTAAATTTTACAAGGGGCAGACCACCTCCGCTGCTTGTCTGGGCAGAAAGCATAAAGCGGATTTTTTCTGCCGCCAGTTCCGGTGCAAGGTGGATGATTCCCTGGATATCCTGTACGGTGTCACGGTAACCATAACCGTTGCGCAGGCCGCAATAGATAAAGGAGGCTGCGCGGGACCAGAGGAAGGTCATAAAGCAGTTGTATGCATTCCAGGTATTGATCATGGTATTGAATTCCGTACTGGGGGTGCTGACTTTCAGATGATCCATCCTGTTATGCCAGCAGTTTTTCAGCTCGTCCAGTTCCTTCCTTACGGTTTTTTCCGTATCTGTGTAAGCAGAAAGGATGGCTGCCGCTTTTGGGGATTCCTGTTCTCCCAGCAGAAATGCAATGGTTTTTGTCTCTCCCGGCTCAAGAGTAATATTGCAGGAGAGGGCACCGCAGGAGTTTCCGTTGTAGCCTGTGATATTTCCAAGGTTACCGGAGGAAACTCCCTGCGGATTGTTGTATCCATGGTATTTTCCAAGAAAGTGTTCCTTTTCTCCGCAGTAGGAAGCAACTTCGGCTCCGACAAGACCAAAGAAGCGTTCCGTTACATTTTTTTCATCCACTTTTTCGTTTTCCCGAAGGGAATCCAGATTGCCATGTATCTGCTGCATGATTCTGTTTTCTTCAAATAACGTGCGGCCAATGAACAGAGAGTATTGCAGATTTACCTGATCCTGCTCATAGTTGCTGTGGTTGGTAAATTCTCCATATCCGGTAATGGTAAGTTCTCTGGGATTTTCGGAGGTGTTCGTCAGGGACAGGGCCCAGACTTCATGGGCTTTTTTCAGGGGGACATAGTAGGAGGCCCTGGAAATGATTCCGGCATATACGGATTCTATTTGGGTATAGCCCATTCCATGGCGGCAGGTGCTTTGATAATCTTTTAAATCTTTCCCGACTGGCTGCCAGGAAGCGGACCAGTAATCTCCGGATTCATTGTCGCGTATGTAGAGATATCGGCCAGGCTGGTCAAAGCTGTTGAAAATGTAGCGCAGGATGCGTCCGTTTGCGCCGGATTTTGCAAAGCTGTAGCCCCCGGCATTGTTGGAAATGATTGCACCGTATTCCGGAGAGCCAAGATAGTTTACCCATGGGGCTGGCGTATCCGGCCGTTCTATGATGTATTCTCTGTTATCGTCGTCAAAATATCCATATTTCATCTTGCAGTTTTCATCCTTTCCTTTTAAATAAGTTCTACTGTGATTGTGTATGCGTGATCCGGCAGGGCATTTATGCTTTCCCGTGTGAGAACCGCAAAGGAATCTTCACAGACAGGAAGCATGGTCTGCCCGCAGAGGGCGGAACCAATGGTACAGGCGCCGAAATCTTTGCCTTCTGTGTTTTTGTATACGATGGTAAAACATTTTCCGGCAAAAGGGACGGTGATGGAGGCATTTCCATCTGAATCAAACTGTTCTGCCAGAAGTTTAGGGTATAAAATAAGATCTCCGGATTCTCCGTGGACGCCGAAAACTTCTGTAATCATGGTCATCATGTACCAGCTCGCCGCTCCGGTCAGATAGTGGTACATTCCGCGTCCGTCAGAGCGGAAATATTCCGGGATGCCAGGATAAATGTGGCTGGTATCAAAATTCAGGGCGGTATCGGCGAGGGTTTTTAAAGCCTTCCAGCCTTCTTTCACAAATCCCCGGCGATACAGGGCGTTTGCGTACATGACTGCCATGTGGGAGAAGACGGAGCCATTTTCCTTTTCCCCATAGGCGAATCCAAACATGCGTCCCATATCAGATTTCAGTTCATGGAAATCAGTATTCAGACGGTAGCCGCCTGTTTCTTTCCGGTAAAGATAATGATCTGCACTTTTTACAATTTTCCTGATGTGGGTGTCCTCCGCCACTCCGCTCATGATGGCAAAGACCTGGCCGGTCAGCATCATGCGAACCTGTCCATTGTGGATTCCTTCCACAGCCTGTCCCTGGTTGTCATAATAGCTGTTGAACCAGCCTTCTCCCTCCATTCCTTCTATCCATTCCTGATTTCTCACATAATCCATCAGCCAGGCTGCTTTTTGGGACAGATCTGCTGCAAGTACAGAAAGGGAAAAAACGGCGCGTCTGCCTCTGACAGTATGTTTACAACGGGAAGTATAGTCAGCCAGAATTTTCTGCTTTCTGCCAGTGTCGTTATAAAGTTCCGGGTGGTCGCAGAGTAAAAGTTCTGTTTCTTCCAGAAGTTCAGCGGTATGGACTGTAGAACTGCTGTCCAGCAGACGGATCATGGCGGCAAGTTCCAGGAGGTTGCCTGCATAGGCGCAGGTGAAGGCAACGCTTTCGCCCTTTTCCGAGGCCATATCCAGCGCATCGTTCCAGTCTGCGTCCCGCAGCCGGCAGATATTATGGTCTCCTGTTTCGTAAAAGGCAGTAAGCTGCTGGATGAGAAGATGCTCTAAAATGCTTCCGGTATAAATATCTTTTTTATCTGTAAGCTGCATATTTCCATCTGCCTGGTCCCAGAGGGTATCCAGGGCTGTTCCCCGCATTACCTGCGCATCTTTGAAATAGGGAACCTGCCGGTTCAGGATTTCAATGTCTCCGGTCTGGTCGATGTAAAGTTTTGTGGTCATCAGCGGCCAGAGGGCGTGATCCATCCAGACACGGGTAATACCGTTGCGGTCTGCAAGGAAATTTCCGTCTCCGGTTCCGATAATGGTGGCGTTTGTTCCGTCCATGCGGACGCCGCCGTAGTTTTTGATGATCATGTCCCTGACATTTTCCGGTTCCATCAGAAGAAGAGAGAGGCAGTCCTGCCATAAGTCGCGCCATCCCCGGCCTCCCCGGCCATAATCGTGATGAGGGAGGAAGGAGCAGCCAAACAGCCGGCGCAGGAAGGGCTGGAAGCTGATCCACTTCATGAGACAGTCAAAATCTCTGTCACCGGTATGAAAGCTGACTTTCACTTTTTCCTGCCAGCAGGATTTCGTATCAGCCAGGGCAGCCTGTACCTTTTCTGAGGTATTGTATTTCCGGAAAATATGGTGAATCTTTTCCCGGCTGTTTTCTGCTCCAAGGAGGATGATATATGATACCTGCCCGCCGGGGGCAAGGGAAATGGTTTCAAAACGGAAAGCGCCCATTCCTTCTTTTCCTGCTGCCTGACAGGGGGCGGGATATCCCGGATACTGTTCGTATACGGCACGGGGATGAGTAAAGGAGCCTCCTTCTCCAATAAAATCTTCCACGGTGGGATAGAAGCTCACTGGTGCAGATCCGCTTCCGGTACAGCCCATAACGTAATAAATCCGGTCATTTGGGCGGTGGCCTTTCTCATCAAAAGACATGGTGGGGCGGACAAAGATTCCGTATTCTTCTGCATCAATGCGATGAAGCATGGAAGTTACATTCCGATGGTCACGGATGTTGTCTGCACTGCGGCCGTAAATTGGGATCCCTGCACAGGCTGTCAGCTTCCGGGCAGATTCCGACCGGTTTTGGATTGTCACATGCATGATTTCCACATTTTCGTCTTTTGGAATAAAAAGATCCACTGTGGATGTAAGCTGCAGAGCTTTGAAGGAACGATTTAATGTATGCCACATAAATCCTGCGGACACCTGGCTTTCCTCCTGCCGAGAAGTGAATTTTGCCGCTTCCTGTTCCGCAGAAGCGCCGGAGACGGAACAGACGTCTCCGGTTTCCGTGGTACACCAGAAATTCCGGACAGAACGGTTATTATGGAGATTTTCCGAACTTACCGGTTCCAGAAGAAAAGTTTCCTGGTCAATCTTGGCGTCCCCGCCAAGGCTGGGGGTTACAGCGCTTTTTAATCCTGTTTCCGAAGCCAGAGGAAAGTACAGGTAACTGGTATTTTCCGGCTGGCTGATTACGAAACTTCCATGTTCATCGGTAAATTTTATACGTTTCAAATTTCTTTCTCCTTTCCATATGGTTAAGGAATATCATATAGGAATTTTACTTCTGAGAAAATCAGAAATATGAGAAAAATATCAGAATTATGACCTAAAAATAAAAACATGGATTTTGGTATATCGCGTCAGGAATAATATTTTCAAAAGGTGTCATGAATCTGACATTTTGTTAAAATTCGTAGTATATTCGTCCTGGAATCTACGATATAATCCTGCCACACAATAAATGTGCGGTAGAAGTGTAAGGCAGATGCCGCAGAAAAAAGAAGGAGGATTTATCAAATGAAAAAGAGGACAGTTAGTATCTTATTGGCTGTTGCAATGGCAATGGGAGCGCTGGCAGGATGTGGAACGTCGTCCGGCTCCGGAGCGGGAGAAGCATCCGATTCAGAGGAAGGGAAAGTCATCAATATTTACAGCTGGAACGATGAATTCCGTCAGCGTGTGGAGGCGGTTTATCCGGAGGTGAAGGAAACCTCCAAAGACGGAACGGTAACTACATTAAAGGATGGGACGGAAATCCACTGGACCATAAATCCCAATCAGGATGGCGTATACCAGCAGAAACTGGATGAAGCGCTGTTGAATCAGGCGGATGCGGCGGCAGACGATAAAGTAGATATCTTTTTGTCCGAGACAGATTATGTGAACAAATATACGGATGCAGATGCAGACGCAGCCATGCCCCTGACAGACCTTGGCATCGATCCGGAAAAGGATCTGTCGGATCAGTACAGTTTCACAAAGGTTACAGCTTCTGATGCAAACGGTGTTCAGAGAGGTTCCACCTGGCAGTGCTGTCCGGGACTTTTGGTATACCGCCGGGATATTGCCAAAGATGTATTCGGTACGGATGATCCGGAAAAAGTGGGCGAAAAGGTGAAGGACTGGGATACTATGAAAGCAACAGCGGAAGAACTGAAGGCGAAGGGGTATTTTACATTTTCCTCTTATGCGGATACGTTCCGGCTTTATGGCAACAGTATTGCCCAGTCCTGGGTCAGCCCCGGAGAAACTGTAATCAAAGTGGATCAGAAAATAATGGACTGGGTAAGCGATTCGAAGGAATGGCTGGATGCGGGATATCTTGACAAAAATATAAAAGGCCAGTGGAATGATGACTGGAACAAGGCAATGGGTTCCACTTCAAAGGTGTTTGCTTTCCTGTTTCCGGCATGGGGCATTGATTTTACGCTGAAGCCCAACTGGGATGGTGAAGACGGCGCCTGGGCAGTTACCAATCCTCCGCAGGAATATAACTGGGGCGGTTCCTATGTTCATGCATGTACCGGCACAGATAACCCGAAGCATGTGAAAGATATCATCCTTGCAGTGACTGCAGATCAGGAAAATCTGTTAAAGATTTCCAAAGATTATGCGGACTTTACCAATACTCAGAGCGGTATGCAGCGGGCGGCAAAAGATGATAAGAAGTTTGCTTCTGATTTCCTGGGCGGACAGAACGCATTTGCATATTTTGCACCGGTGGCAGAGAATATCGTGATTGCGCCTCTTTCTGCTTACGATCAGGGCTGTGTGGAATTAATCCAGAATTCTTTTAATGATTATCTGCAGGGGAACGTTGACTTCGAAAAAGCAAAAGCGAACTTCGAAACAGCAGTTATTGAGCGTTACCCGGATATTACGGAAATTCAGTGGCCGGAATAAAGAGATTCTGACGTCCTGGTGCGCAGGATAAGGCAGCGTAGCCCGGATAACCGGGATTTGCAGCCAGAATGAAAAGAGCCGGCGCTGCGGTATGCAGAATGGGCGGCGCCGGATAAAAACAGAAAGGGGTGGCAGTTTATGGAAAAGAAACATAAAAAAATAGATTATGCAAAATGGGGCTATCTGTTTATCCTTCCATTTTTTGTGAGTTTTTTCATATTTTCTCTGATCCCTCTGGTGGATACTGTCCGGTATAGTTTTTTTGAGTATTACCGTTCAGGGATTAAAGAGATAGGGCCGAATTTTGTGGGTCTGGAGAATTATATCAGCCTGCTGGGTTCGGATATGCTGAAATATGCAGGCAATACCATGATACTGTGGATTATCGGATTTATTCCCCAGATTGTAATTGCTCTGGTGCTTGCCGAGTGGTTTGTGGACGCAAGGCTTAAAATCCATGGAACACAGTTTTTTTAAGGTGGTGATATATCTGCCGAATCTGATTATGGCTTCTGCCTTTGCCATGTTGTTTTTTACCATGTTTTCCACGAACGGGCCCATCAATTCCATTTTGACTTCTTTCGGATGGATCAGTCAGCCGGTGGATTTTCTGGGTTCTGTATGGGGAACAAGATCCCTGGTAGGGCTTATGAATTTCCTGATGTGGTTTGGAAATTCCACAATTATGCTGATGGCGGCCATTATGGGAATCAGCCCGGATGTATTCGAGGCGGCTGAACTGGATGGATGTAACAGCCTGCAGCGGTTCTTCTATATTACCCTTCCCCAGATACGTCCAATTCTTGCCTATACGTTGATTACTTCTATTATCGGCGGATTGCAGATGTTTGATGTGCCTCAGATTCTGACAAACGGACAGGGGACGCCGGATCGTACCTCCATGACCCTGATTATGTTTCTGAACAGTCATTTAAAGAGTAAGAATTATGGTATGGCGGGCGCATTATCGGTATTTCTGTTTGTTGTCAGCGGTATCTTATGCTTTGTAGTATATCGGATGACCAATAATGATGATCCGGATGGCTCGAAAGCGGCAGCGAAAAAAGCAAAAAAGCAAAGGAGGGGATAAAGTTATGAAATCAAAAGGCTCCAACCATGCACGAAGTATATTGGCGCATATTGTACTGATTATCCTGTCGTTTATGTGTCTGTTTTTCTTTTATATTCTGTTTATCAATTCCACGAGGTCCCATGGAGATTTGCAGAAAGGTTTTTCTGCTCTGCCGGGAAATTATTTTCTGGAAAATCTGAAAAATGTGGCTAACGACGGTACATTTCCCATGTTTCGGGGGATTTTAAACAGCCTGGTGGTTTCCGGCTGTTCAGCGGCAATCTGTACATATTTTTCGGCATTGACAGCTTATGGCCTTTATGCGTATAATTTTAAATTAAAGAAAGCGGCCTTTACTTTTATCATGGCAATCCTTGTGATGCCCACGCAGGTGACAGCAATGGGATTCCTGCGGTTAATTACAAATATGGGAATGTATGATTCCCTGCTTCCGCTGATTATTCCCTCCATTGCATCTCCGGCTGTATTCTATTTTATGTACAGCTACCTGCAGTCCTCCCTTCCCCTGTCTCTGGTGGAGGCGGCAAGAATTGACGGTTCCGGGGAATTTCGGACTTTTAACCAGATTGTGATTCCCATTATGAAGCCGGCCATTGCGGTACAGGCAATCTTCACCTTTGTGGGTTCATGGAATAATTATTTTGTTCCGGCACTGGTGATTCAGTCCAAAGATAAAATGACGGTGCCCATACTCATTGCGACCCTTCGCGGTGCGGATTATATGAATTTTGATATGGGTAAAATATACATGATGATTCTGGTGGCAATTGTTCCAATTATCCTGGTGTATCTGTTCCTGTCAAAATATATTATTGCAGGCGTAACCCTTGGCGGAGTAAAGGAGTAATGACGGGAAGTTTTACAGAAAAAAAGTTGCTTTTAATATAAGGTTCAGTTATGTTTGAAGCCTGAAGCAGTATAAAATGAAACGAAGGAATCCAACTCTGTGTGAAAGCAATATATGATGGGTTGGATTCTGTTCGTGTCAGAAAATAAGATTGGAAAGGAGAAAGTATGGCGGTATTACAACAGGTCCACAGTGGTACAATGGAAGAACGTCCATCTAAACGGGAAATCCTGCATGGAAAACTGGCCGGAAAACTGGCAGCGGAAGGCATGGTTCTTCTGAAAAATGAAGGGGTTCTTCCCCTTAAAACTTCTGCGCCCGCAGGGTTGTTTGGCGGAGGCGCAGTCAGAACGGTGAAAGGCGGAACTGGTTCCGGGGACGTGAACAACCGGGAAAATATTTCTGTTTACCGGGGACTGAAAGAGGCAGGGGTTCCCATCACCAGTGAAGAATGGCTGATAGATTACGAGAAGCGTTATGAGGATGCCAGGAATGTATGGAAGGAAAAGGTGCTAAAGGACGCCGAAAAGATGGAAAATCCTTTTGACGCCTATGCCCTGAATCCATTTTCCATGCCGGAGGGCCGCAGTATTTCAGAAGAAGATGTGAAAGGCGCTTTGACGGCGCTGTATGTAATCAGCCGCATTTCCGGCGAAGGGAAAGACCGCAGCAGAACAGAAGGGGATTATTATTTAAGCAGACAGGAGCGGGAGGATATTCTGTTTCTGAACCGTCAGAACATGCCCATTGTGCTGATTCTGAATGTGGGAGCACCAGTGGAACTGACGGATATACTACAGGAGGCAGAGAATATAAAAGGGATTCTGCTTATTTCCCTGCCGGGACAGGAGGGAGGACACGCGGCGGCCAACGTGTTGCTTGGAAAATCTGTACCTGGAGGAAGGCTGACAGCTACCTGGGCAAAGCGCTATGAAGATTATCCTTCGGCGGAGGAGTTTGGAGCCCTGAACGGAAATCTGGAAACAGAGGAATACCGGGAAGGAATTTATGTGGGATACCGGTATTTCAGCAGTTTTGGTGTACAGCCCCTGTTTCCCTTTGGCTACGGACTTTCCTATACGGACTTTTCCGTGGATTTTGACAGACTGGAAATTACGGAAACAGGCGCGGAGCTTATCGTTACTGTGAAAAATATCGGGAAAATTTATGCAAGCCGGGAAGTTGTACAGGTCTATGTAACATTACCTCAGAAAGAGATGGAAGAAGCAGAGTGTTCTGCGGCTGATGAGGAAAGGATAGGGCTGTCGTACCTGTTTGGGCCTCAGGGGAAAGAATGCTACCGGCTGGCCGGATTTGCCAGGACGGGATTACTGCAGCCGGGGGAATCCCAACAGCTCAGAGTTGTCACAGACCAGAAACAGATGGCTGGTTTTTCAGAAGAACAGCAGGCCTGGATAGTGGAGAAAGGTTCTTATGGGTTGTGGCTGGGAAAACATGCAGAATCTCTGGAACCGGCGGCAATTCTTACAGTACCGGAGTCTGTGGTGCTGGAGCGTACGGAAAGAATACGTCCGGCACAAAAAGTTCTGGAAGAATTTGCCGAACCGAAATCTGTGAAGGAGAATGTCTCAAAATGGTTGAAAATGGCAAAAAAGCAGAAGACGCCAGAATTTCTGTTCCATCCCCGCGGGGAGCAGAACCGGGAAACGAAATATTCCGTGACTCCGATGCCCGGCGGGCAGGGAGGAAGTAAGGAAGAGCTGAAAGGAAAGGAGCAGGAACTGTCCGTTGAGGAGTTGATTCCTCTTTTATATGGAAATGTTGTAAAGGGAGCCAGTACTCTGGGCTCATCGGGCGTCCGGGTGCCGGGTTCAGCCGGGGAGACCACGGAAACGCTGGAACATAAATATGGTGTACGTTCGCTGATTATGGCGGATGGGCCGGCGGGGCTGCGCTTGCGCCAGAGCTATCAGGTGGACCGGAAATCAGACTCTGTGTATGGGGTGGGAGTTCTGGGCTCTCTGGAGAACGGTTTTCTGGAGGAAATGGAATTTCATGAGGATGCGGACACCTATTATCAGTATTGTACGGCTTTTCCCGTGGGGACAGCGCTGGCCCAGACCTGGGACGTGGATTTAATGAGAGAATTTGGCAGAGCTGTGGCTCTGGAGATGGAAGAGTTTTATGTGGATCTGTGGCTTGCGCCTGGGATGAATATTCAGCGGAATCCGTTGTGTGGAAGGAATTTTGAATACTATTCGGAGGACCCTTTCCTGTCCGGAAAAATGGCGGCGGCAGTTGTTTCCGGTGTGCAGGCAGATGGAAATTGCGGTGTTACGGTGAAGCATTTTGCCTGCAATAATCAGGAAGATAACCGGATGAGTGTAAATGTCTGTATTTCCCCGCGGGCCTTACGGGAAATTTATCTTCGTGGGTTTGAAATTGCAGTCAGGGAAAGCCGGCCCGTTGCTGTTATGTCCTCCTATAATCGTATCAATGGCTTTCATGCAGCTAATTTTGGAGATATCTGTACAGGAGTCCTGCGGAAAGAATGGGGATTTGAAGGTGTGGTAATGTCTGACTGGAATACAACAGTTCCGGCGGACGGAAGCATTTCCTGGAAATGCGCCGTTGCCGGAAATGATATTATTATGCCGGGAAATCCCCAGGATGATGAGAATATCCGGCAGGCCTGTGAGAGAGGAGAACTGTCAGAAGAAGCAATCCGAACCTGTGGGAGACGGGTGCTTGCCATGATCCGGAAACTGACATAAAGCCTCCGGACATAAATCAGATGTCGTTTTTTCTTATAATACGGCAAGGATTTCCGCAGGCGATGGTATTGTCCGGAAAATCTCTGGTGACAACGCTTCCGGCTCCTATGACAACATTATTGCCGATGGTTACGCCCGGCATAAGGATGGCGCCGCCTCCCAGCCATACATTATCTCCGATGACAACAGGGGCAGTCTGTGTTTTACAGAATTCAAAAGAACCGTCTTCCCTGGCGGGTCCGAACCGGTTCGCTGCATTTGTGGGATGGAAGGCGGTATAAATCTGGACATTGGGCGCTATCAGCGCGTTATTTCCGATGATAATTTTATTATCGTCCAGAAACGTACAGTTCATATTTACTTCGCAGTTATTTCCAAAATAAATATTATTGCCGTAATCCACATAAAAGGGCGGGGTAATCCACAGATTTTTACCCCGTCCGCCCAGCAATTCATTCAGAATCCGTTCTTTTTCCTCGGAATCTGCAGAATCCGTTTGATTGTAATTCCTGATTAAATCTTTTGCTTTATGCCATTGGGTCAGCAGCTCTGTGTCTCCGCAGTCATAGAGCTGGCCTGCCAGCATTTTTTCCCGTTCTGTCATAGTCTGGTTTCCTTTCGTAATCTGAATTGATAAATCAATTATACGGTAAAATTCTCTCCATGTCACCCTTTTTCGCCGGAACCGGGGCTTAAAACAGCAGCCTGTGTAAATCCAGGTTGACAAAAAGACAAATATTTTGTATGATAAAGGAACTTTAACGGTTTAAAGTGCGAAAAGACAGATTACGGAGGGATAAGAAATGAGTGCGGAACAGTGTAATAAGAGAACATTAATGGATTATTGTCCCGATATCAAGGTTGTGGATTGTACGCTGAGAGACGGCGGACTTGTAAATAATTTTGCTTTTACGGATGAGTTTGTCCATGATTTGTATGAAGCGAATGTAAAAGCCGGTGTTGATTATATGGAATTTGGTTATAAAGCCTCCAGAGAACTGTTTGATCCAAAGGCCTTTGGAAAATGGAAGTTCTGTGAAGAAAAAGACATCCGGGCTGTTGTGGGGGATAATCGGTCGCCTTTGAAAATTTCTGTGATGGCGGATGTGGGACGCTGTAATTACAAAAGGGATATTCTGCCGAAAAAGGACAGTGTCATTGACATGGTGCGGGTGGCCACTTATATCCATCAGATACCCACAGCCGTTGAAATGATTGAACATCTGAAAAAGAAAGGGTATGAAGTTTGTGTAAACATTATGGCGGTTTCCAAAGTAAATACCGATGACCTGGACGCAGGCCTGGAGCTTCTTGCAAGAAGCTCGGTGGACACCATTTACCTGGTGGACAGCTTCGGGTTCTTCTATCCGGAGCAGATTACAAAGCTGTCTCAGAAATACGTGGAGATTGCGGAAGCTAACGGAAAAAATGTGGGAATCCATGCCCACAACAATCAGCAGCTTGCCTTTGCCAATACCATTGAAGCATGCCGTATGGGAGTCAGCCTGCTGGATGCCACAGTCAGCGGCATGGGACGGGGAGCCGGAAACTGCTTTATGGAGTCGCTGCTCAGTTTCCTGAAAAATCCCAAATATGATGAAATTCCCATCATCCGCTTTGTGGAAAAACATATGCTGAAATTAAAGGCAGAAGGCGTGGTATGGGGATATGATATTCCCTATCTTGTAACAGGTATTCTGAACAGCCATCCTTCCACAGCCATTAAATTTATCAGAGAACAGAGAAGCGATTACTGTAATTTCATGCAGGAACTGCTGGATCTGGAGTAAGCGGCAGCCGGAGAATCCTGCATTGCAGGATTCTTTTTCTGTCGGTGTGATACGGACCGGAAGACAATTTCTGTGATGCAGGAAAGTTCATGTCAGTTTTGAAAAAAGTGCTGGTATTTTTATAAGAAGTGTGCTATACTTTTAAAATGATTGTAAGTTAGGGAATCAGGCTTTATAATAGTAAAAGTTATAAGGATTACCACATATATTAAGGAGGAAATCGTAGCAATGAGCGTACAGGTAGAAAACTTGGAGAAAAATATGGCAAAACTCACCATTGAGGTTCCGGCAGAAGAATTGGAAAAAGCAATTCAGAATGCATATATGAAGCAGAAAAGCAGAATCAGCCTTCCGGGTTTCCGTAAAGGAAAAGTGCCAAGACATATGATTGAGAAAATGTATGGCCCGGAAATTTTTTATGAGGATGCTGTCAATGAGCTTGTTTCTCAGGAATATCCCAAAGCGGCTGACGAGTCCGGACTGGAGATTGTTTCCCGGCCGGAGATTGGTGTGGAACAGATTGAAAAGGGAAAGAGTTTCATATTTACTGCAGAAGTTGCTGTGAAGCCGGAGGTGACTCTGGGCAAATATCTGGGCGTTCCGGTGAAGAAGACGGATGTGGCTGTAACAGAAGAAGAGACAGACGCTGAAATAGAGAAAGAGCGTGAGAGCAATGCCAGAATGATTACCGTGGAAGACCGGGCAGTGGCTGACGGAGATACGGCGGTGATTGACTATGAAGGCTTTATGGATGGAGAAACATTTGAAGGAGGAAAGGGTGAGAACCATTCTCTGGTTATCGGTTCCCATACCTTTATTGATAATTTTGAAGAACAGTTAATTGGAAAAAATACCGGTGATGAGCTGGAAGTCCATGTAACATTCCCGGAAGAATATCATGCACCGGAGCTGGCAGGCAAACCTGCAGTATTCCAGGTGAAAATCAATGAGATTAAGACCAAAGAGCTTCCGGAGCTGGACGATGAATTTGCACAGGACGTTTCGGAATTTGACACCCTTGCAGAATACAGAGAAAGCGTTGTGAAGAAACTGACAGAGCGCAAAGAGAACGAAGCAAGACATGCAAAAGAGGAAGAAGCAATTCAGAAGATTATCGAAGATTCTCAGATGGAGATTCCCGATGCAATGGTTGATACCCAGACCCGTTCCATGGTGGATGATTTTGCTAACAGAATGGCACAGCAGGGACTGGGAATGGAGCAGTATCTGCAGTTCACAGGCTCTACCGTTGAGCAGCTGATGGAGCAGATGAAGCCGGATGCGCTGAAGCGGATTCAGTCAGGCCTTGTACTGGAAGCCATCGCGGAGGCGGAGCATATCGAAGTGTCCGACGAAGATGTGGAGGCCGAGATTGAGAATATGGCCGAAATGTACGGCATGGAAGCTGACAAGCTGAAAGAAATTATCGGCGACAATGAGAAAGAAAACATGAAGAAAGACCTGGCAATCCGGAAAGCAGTGGATTTGGTTGTGGAGAAAGCAGAAGAACAGGCAGAATAAGCATAAGACATGTACCATATCTGGGGATTGGGAATAAGGAGGAATATGGAATGAGTTTAGTACCTTACGTCGTTGAACAAACCAGCAGAGGAGAACGGTCCTACGATATATATTCCAGGCTGTTAAAAGACAGGATTATTTTTCTGGGAGAGGAAGTAAATGAAACCACAGCAGGACTTGTTGTGGCACAGCTTCTGTTTCTGGAATCGGAAGATCCGGGGAAAGATATTCATTTGTATATCAATTCCCCAGGAGGCGTGGTAACAGCAGGACTTGCAATTTACGATACCATGAATTATATTAAATGCGATGTGGAGACCATCTGCATCGGACTGGCAGCAAGCATGGGTGCATTTCTTCTGGCGGGAGGAACCAAAGGCAAGCGCTTTGCCCTTCCCAATGCGGAAATCATGATTCACCAGCCCTCCGGTGGAGCCAAAGGCCAGGCAACAGACATTCAGATTGTGGCGGATAATATTCAGAAGACAAAACATCGTCTGAATACCATCTTATCTGAAAATACAGGGAAACCATATGAAGTGATTGCAGCAGATACGGAACGTGACAATTATATGTCTGCGGAGGAAGCAAAAGAGTATGGCCTGATTGACGGTGTCATTACAAACAGAAAGTAAGAAATAAAAGAACTGAGGGGACAGCGGGCATTTGCCACTGTCCCTTAAGTGCACAGGGATTTATACAAAGGGCAGTTCCGGCTGCAGCATGTGTCCTGTGCAGCAGGCAGGGAAAGCAGCTGGCTTCCCTGTTTAATCTTGAAGAAAAGGAAGAACGGAGTGAAGAAATGGCTGGGAGAATAGATGACAGGATTCGCTGCTCTTTCTGCGGAAAGACAGACGGGCAGGTCCGTAAGCTGATTGCAGGACCAAACGGAGCATATATATGTGACGAATGCGTGGATATCTGCGCGGAAATTATAGAAGAAGAACTGGAAGAAGAGGAAAACGTTGAACCGGAAGTGGAAGAAATCAATCTTTTAAAGCCGGTGGAATTAAAAGAATTCCTGGACGAATATGTAATCGGGCAGGAGGAAGCCAAGAAAGTGCTTTCTGTTGCGGTGTATAATCATTATAAACGAATTCTGGCGCCGCCCAATCTGGGTGTGGAGCTGCAGAAAAGCAATATTCTGATGCTGGGCCCCACAGGCTGCGGCAAGACGCTGCTGGCCCAGACACTGGCGAGGATTCTGAATGTGCCCTTTGCCATTGCAGACGCCACCGCACTGACGGAAGCCGGATATGTGGGAGAAGACGTGGAAAATATTCTTCTCAAAATCATTCAGGCGGCAGAATATGATATTGAGCGCGCCCAGAGAGGCATTATCTATATTGATGAAATTGATAAGATTACAAGAAAATCAGAGAATCCTTCCATTACCAGAGACGTGTCCGGCGAAGGCGTTCAGCAGGCACTTCTGAAAATACTGGAAGGAACCGTAGCAAGCGTTCCCCCTCAGGGCGGAAGGAAGCATCCCCAGCAGGAGCTGATTCAGATTGATACCACTAATATTCTGTTTATCTGCGGAGGTGCTTTTGAAGGTCTGGACAAAATTGTGGAAAACAGAATGGACCAGAAATCCATGGGATTTAATGCGGAAATTGCAGACAAAAGGGAAAAGAATCTGGGCGTTATCCTGAAACAGGCGCTGCCCCAGGATTTTGTAAAATTCGGCCTGATTCCGGAATTTGTGGGACGTGTGCCGGTGACGGTTTCCCTGGAAGCTCTGGACAAAAACGCTCTGGTGCGTATCCTGAAGGAGCCCAGAAATTCACTGATTCGCCAGTATGAAGCATTGTTTGAACTGGACGGCGTTGCTCTGTCTTTTGAGGAAGATGCCATTGAAGCAATTGCGGAAAAATCCCTGAAACGAAAAACAGGCGCAAGAGGGCTGCGTGCAATCGTGGAGAAGGTGCTGATGGATCTGATGTACCGGGTGCCTTCCGACGAATCCATTACCCACTGCCATATTACAAAAGCAGCCGTGGAGAACGAACAGGAAGTGGAGATTGCATTCGGCAGTGAGAGCAAGTCTGCCTGAGGAGAGATGAGATAACATGAAGGAAGCGTACAGAAAAATTCCGGCAGTGGCACTTCGGGGAATGACTATCCTCCCCGGTATGGTGGCACATTTTGATGTGAGCAGAAGTAAATCCATCCGGGCTGTGGAGACGGCCATGATGGAAGACCAGATGGTATTTCTGGTGACTCAGAAGCACATCGAAAAAGAAGAACCGGAACTGGAAGATTTATATACCATCGGGATTATTGTGGTAATCAAACAGGTAATCAAACTGCAGAATAATGTGGTCCGCGTGCTGGTGGAAGGAGAAACACGGGCCAGCCTGATTTCTCTGGAGCAGGAGGAATACCTTCAGGCAGAGGTAGAACCTCTGAACCGGGAAGAAGAACTCCTTCCGGTGGAAATTCAGGAGGCCATGATACGAGGCATACAGGAAACCTTTACCCGATACTGTCTGCTGAATCCCAAGCATGGGAAAGAAATTGCCAGACAGATGGTGGAGATACCCGAACTGGAGAAACTGCTGGATTACATTGGCAATAATCTGCCGGTGGGTTATGAGGAAAAACAGAAGATTCTGGAGGCAGATTCCATTCAGGAGCGGTATGAAACACTGATGATTATTCTGTTAAATGAAATCAACATTATACAGATTAAAACGGAGTTTCAGACCAAAGTAAAGGAAAAAGTAGACAAAAACCAGAAAGAATATATTCTGCGGGAGCAGATGAAGCTGATTCGGGAAGAACTGGGAGAGGACAATACCATATCCGAAGCGGAACATTACCTGGAGGAGACGGAAAAGCTCAACGCAGAACAGGAAGTAAAGGAAAAACTGGAAAAAGAGGTGGAACGTTTTAAAAATGTTTCCCTGAATTCCTCGGAAAGTGCGGTGATTCGGGGCTATATAGAGACCCTTCTGGAACTGCCCTGGAACAAAGCCTCCAAAGATAACCGGAATCTGGAAGATGCGGAGCGCATTCTGGACGAAGACCACTATGGTATGGAAAAGGTCAAGGAGCGTATGCTGGAATTTCTGGCGGTGCGGAACCTGACCAGGAAAGGCGATAGCCCCATTATCTGTCTGGTGGGCCCTCCCGGAACCGGAAAAACCAGTATTGCCCGTTCCGTGGCCCGCGCACTGGATAAAAAATACGTGCGTATCAGCCTTGGCGGAGTGCGGGATGAAGCGGAAATCCGCGGTCACAGAAAGACTTATGTGGGAGCCATGCCCGGCAGGATCGCCAACGGTCTGAAAAATGCCGGCGTCAAAAATCCTCTGATGCTGCTGGATGAGATTGACAAGATAAGCAGCGATTACAAGGGAGATACGGCCTCTGCCCTGCTGGAAGTGCTGGACAGCGAGCAGAACAGCAAATTCCGGGACCATTATGTGGAACTTCCCCTGGATTTGTCCGAAGTGCTTTTTATTGCAACAGCCAATTCCCTGCAGAACATTCCCAAACCGCTGTTGGACCGTATGGAAATTATTGAAGTCAGCAGCTACACAGAAAATGAAAAAGCACATATTGCCAGAGAGCACCTGATTGCCAAGCAGATGGAGAAAAACGGTCTGAAAGAAGGCCAGCTAACCATCAGCGACCATGCCCTGGAGCGTCTGATCAGCGGTTACACCAGGGAAGCAGGGGTTCGTAATCTGGAGCGCAAAATCGGAGAAATCTGCCGGAAAGCAGCCAGAGAGATTTATCAGAAAAATAAAAAGTCTGTCAAGATCACAGGAAGCAGACTGGAAAAACTGTTAGGAAAAGAGAAATATAATTATGATTTAATAAATGAGACGGATGAGATTGGAATTGTGCGAGGACTGGCCTGGACAAGTGTGGGAGGAGATACCCTGCAGATTGAAGTAAACATTATGCCGGGTAAAGGAGAATTCCAGCTTACCGGGCAACTGGGAGACGTTATGAAAGAGTCGGCCCGGACCGGTATCAGCTATATCCGTTCTGTCAGTGAAACCTATGGAATTGACAAAGAATTCTTCCAGGAATGGGATATTCACATCCATATTCCGGAGGGAGCGGTACCAAAGGACGGTCCTTCCGCCGGAATTACCATGGCCACGGCCATGCTTTCTGCTATTACCAGGCGGAAAGTCCGCAAAGATGTGGCCATGACCGGAGAGATTACCCTGCGGGGAAGAGTGCTTCCCATCGGCGGCCTGAAAGAAAAGATTCTGGCAGCCAGAAATGCGGGAATCCGGACGATTTGCGTACCGGTAAAAAACGAGCCGGATGTGGCGGAAATTGCCCAGGAAATAAAAAAGGGGCTGGAAATTGTATTTGTGGAAAATATGGAACAGGTACTGGAGGCAGCTCTTCTGACGGAATAGACGGCTGCTATATCCGGGGCGTCAAAAGAGGTGCATTCAGCCAAAGACTGTTTTTGGCAGCCAGGTCGGTTAGCCGGAAACTTTCCGTCAGAAACGGACAGAAAGAGAGAATCGTATGGTTATTAAATCAGCAGAACTGGAAACAGTATGCGGAATCACAAGTAAACTGCCGGATACAGACAGGCCGGAGGTGGCTTTTGCAGGCAAATCCAACGTAGGCAAATCTTCTCTGATTAATGGTCTGATGAACCGGAAAGCCCTGGCCAGGACTTCTGCCCAGCCGGGAAAAACCCAGACCATCAATTATTACAATATTAATAACTGCATGTATCTGGTGGACCTGCCGGGATACGGATATGCAAAAGTGTCTCCCAGGGAGAAGGAGAAATGGGGGCAGATGGTTGAAAATTATCTGCATACGTCCAGTCAGCTTCAGGTGGTATTTCTGCTGATTGATATTCGCCATGAGCCTTCCGCCAATGACAGGCAGATGTATGACTGGGTTGTCTGTCAGGGATTTGACCCCGTTATCATAGCAACAAAGCTGGACAAAATTAACCGTAGCCAGGTGCAGAAGCATGTAAAAATGATTCGCAACGGCCTTAAGCTGAAGGAAGGCACTCCCGTTTTCCCTTACTCTGCCCAGACGAAACAGGGACGGGATGAAATCTGGAATTTTATAGATGAGATACCGGAAGTTGCGAAGATGCTTGCAGAAAATCCCTCAGCACCTCGCAAAAATGAAGGAAATCCTGCAAAATCAGGAGGGAGACGTGAGAAGAAATAAATATCTGTTTGTATTTTGTATGCTGCTTGCCATTACCCTGGCAGGCGGTATTTTTACGAAAGCATATATGAGTCTGGAGGAACAGTCCCAGGAGGATGAAAAGCTGCGGATTGTAACCTCTTTTTATCCTGTCTATATTGCCGCTGCAAATATTGTGGGGGATACCGGGAGCGTACTGCTGGAGAATTTAAGCGAACCACAGACCGGATGTCTCCATGACTATCAGCTCACTCCCCAGGATATGATACTATTGTCAAAGGCAGATTTATTTTTAGTAAACGGAGGCGGAATAGAAGGATTTCTGGAAGAAGCAGGAGAAACCTGTCCTGAACTGGCAGTGGAAGAGATAGCAGAAGGAGTTGAACTGCTGGAGGAATATGGAAGTGATTCCATCCAGGAAATATTTCATGAGTCGGAAGAAATGCATGTGCAGGAGGAAGACCATGGCCACGGAGCAAAAAACGCCCATGGCTGGATGGACACCAGGAGATACTGCCAGATGGTTCGGAATATGGCAGATGTTATCAGCCAGGCGGACCAGGAACATGGAGAACGTTATCAGGAATATGCAGATGATTATTGCGAAAAAATCCAGGAACTGACAGACAGGCTTGCAGCCCTGAGAGAAAAGCTGGAAGAAAAAGGAAAATCTGCTGGAAATAAAGAGAACGGTGGCCAGAGCAGCGCTCTTAATGTGGTTATTTTCCATGAGGCCTTCGCCTATGTGGCGGATGAACTGGGGCTGAATGTGGTGTACTGCCTGAATCTGGATGAGGAGCGGCAGGTCAGCGCCGGGGAACTTGCCGATTTGCTGGCAGCAATTCAGGAACATCAGGTATCTGTGATTCTGGCAGAGGAAACATATGGCAGAAAACTGGGTGAAACCGTGGAATCAGAAACGGACTGTCAGGTGTATTATCTGGATACTCTGGTACGGGGACAATATGAAACGGACAGTTATCTGAAAGGCGCGGAGAAAAATATTGAAATTCTGGAACAGGCAGCCTGGTAAGGTGCTGTCGGAGAAGGAGACGGAAATTGCGGAAAATGGTAAAGCCCTGCGGGCTGCATTGCATTAAGATAAAGCATTTAGGCGTAACATTCGCCGAACAGGTAATTCTTGAGGATATCAATCTGCATATTCACTGCGGCAGCCTGAATGCGGTAATCGGACGCAACGGCGCCGGAAAATCCACCTTAATCCGGGCCATTCTGGGTGAGACGCCTCATACGGGAAAAATAGAATTCAAAGACCGGGAGAACGGACGGATTCAGAAAATGAAGATTGGTTATGTACCCCAGTCCCTGAATATGGAAAAGCAAACTCCGGTCAGCGTTTATGACATGATTGCCTCTTATCAGAGCAATGCGCCGGTGTTTCTGATGAAAAGCAGAAAAGTAAAAGAGAACATTCTGGAACATCTGAAGATTTTTCAGGCGGAACATCTGCTGGATAAGCAGGTGTGCAACCTTTCCGGCGGGGAACTGCAGCGGGTGCTGCTGTCCATGGCGGTGATGGATTCCCCTAACCTGCTGCTGCTGGACGAACCGGTGTCCGGGATGGACAGGAATGGAATGGAGCTTTTTTACCAGGCTATTTACCAGTTGAAGGAGGCATACGATCTGGCGGTTATCCTGATTTCCCATGACCTGGAATACGTCAGGCGCTATGCGGATAAAGTGATTCTGCTGGATAAAACAGTGCTGAAGCAGGGAAGCGTGAAAGAAGTATTCCGGAGCAGGGAATTTGCCGAAACCTTTCAGACGGGGGCGGAGGAGACGTCCGTAAGGCAGAGCAGTTCCGGGCAGGAGCCGGAAAGGATTTCCGGTACGGGCCAAAACGATGGGAACCGCAGCAGGCCTTAACGGGAAAGGAGGAAAACAGATGGAGATTTTCTCCTGGCTTGAGTATGATTTTATGAAATATGCCTTTCTGGCAGTGTTGATTATTACGCCTCTGTTTGGATTGATGGGAACTATGATTGTCAATCGGAAAATGGCGTTTTTTTCCGATGCACTGGGCCATTCAGCTCTGACGGGAATTGCGGTGGGCGTGGTATTCGGTGTGGAGAATACAGGTATTTCCATGGTGGTATTTGCAGTGGTGTTTGCACTGTGCTTAAATCAGATTAGCAGCAGAATTGCGGCTTCCACTGATACGGTGATTTCTGTCTTTTCCTCCTGCAGCGTTGCCCTGGGGCTGGCAATTCTGTCAAAAGGAGGGAATTTCAGTAAGTATTCCGGTATTCTGGTGGGGGATATTCTCAGCATCACACCGCGGGAAATATTATATCTTGTTTTGATTTTTATAATCACGCTTGTATTCTGGATATTTGGATTTAACAGACTGCTGGCAGTGAGTCTGAACCGCACGCTGGCGGGAAGCCGGCGTATTCCGGTTGCTCTCATGGAAAATCTTTTTGCGGTTCTGACCGCATTAATCGTTATGGTTTCCATTAAATGGGTGGGAATTCTGATTATCAACGCATTGCTGATTCTTCCGGCGGCTTCTGCCCGGAACATATCGGAAAATATGCGGGAGTACCATTTCTTTTCTGTTTTGTTTTCCCTGTTTTCCGGCATACTGGGGCTGATTATTTCCTATTTCGTAAATGTGGCCACCGGGCCTTCCATTGTGATTATTGCTTCTGTGATTTATTTTGCCACATATGTGTGGGGCAGGAAAAATAATGTGTGAATGTGCATAATCCCCGTCTTTACGAAGTTATTTTCGTATGGTAAAATAGCAATTGCGAAGGAAAACAGGCCGGATGATGGAAATAAATTAAATTTAAAATTAACTACAAAGAAAGGACGCGCAAAAGCGCAGGAAACATGAGCGAAAAAATTTTAGCAGTAGCAGCGGGACATGAAATCACAGAGCAGGAGCTTGATAATCTGATTCGCAATTATCCTCCGGAGCAGCAGATTTACATGTCGGACCCCAGAGCAAAACAGCAGGTACTGGAACAGTTGATTGCATTCCATCTGTTTTATAAGATGGCAGTGGACGAGGGGATTACGGAATCTCAGGAATACCAGCAACTGGTGGCAAAGGTAAAGGTGGAGCTGGCCAGCCATATGGCGGCGACCAGTGTGGTTGAGAGCATTCAGGTAACGGAAGCGGAAGAACAGGAGTATTATGAGCAACATATGGAGCAGTTCCAGGAGAAAGCCCAGGTAAGAGCCAGACATATTCTGGTGGAGACCAGGGAGCAGGCGGAAAATATCGGCAAAGAGCTGGAGCAGGGGCTGGATTTTGCAGAGGCGGCAAAGAAATATTCCACCTGCCCCTCCGGAGAGAAAGGCGGAGACCTGGGATATTTTACCAGAGGACAGATGGTGCCGGAATTTGAAAAAGCGGCCTTTGGAGGAGAAACCGGGAAGGTAATCGGCCCGGTGGAGACGCAGTTTGGCTGTCATCTGATTCTGGTGGAGGATAAAAAAGAAGGTTTTGTAAAGCCTTTCGGGCAGGTACGGGAGCAGATTCATCAGCAGGTGATTCAGACCAGGCAGCAGGCGGCTTACGATGAAAAAGTAAAAGAACTGGAAGCGGCTTACGGTGTGGAAAGACGGTCGGAAGCGTAAGATGTACAGATTTGGCAGAAAAATTTTTCAGGCGCAGACAGTATGCGTTCCAAAAAGCAGGGAGTGGTAGCGTGAAACAGTCGACAAAATACTGGAAGATACTTGTAAATTTGCTGGTGGCAGTGTTTACCATTGTGTGTCTTTGTGTTATTTTTCCAAAATTACTGATGTTTTTCATGCCCTTTGTGGTTGGATGGATTATTTCCATGATTGCCAATCCGCTGGTGCGTTTTCTGGAAAGAAAGGTAAAAATCGTCCGGAAGCACAGTTCCATGATGATTATTATCGCAGTGCTGGCAGCAGTCATCGGACTGGGGTATCTGGCCGTATCCCGTCTGGTGGTGGAAACGGGGAACCTGATTTCCAGCCTTCCGGAGATTTATGAGAATTTTCAGGAAGATTTTGAGGAAATCGGAGAGAATTTTCAGGGATTTTATGACAGGCTTCCCAAAGATACCCAGGAAGATATTCAGGAAGTGACTTCTGAATTCGCAGGATATGTGGGCGGCCTGGTGCAGGCAATCGGCGAACCCACCTTTGAAGCGGCGGGTAATTTTGCCAAAAATGTGCCGGGAACACTGATTGCCATTATTATGAGTATTCTTTCCGCTTACTTTTTTACAGCAGAACGGGACGCCATACTGGCTGAAATGAAGAAAAGCGTACCTTCCGGCATCTGGAACCGGGTGGCCGGGGTGATTCAGGATTTGAAACGGGTGGTAGGCGGTTATTTCAAAGCCCAGTTTAAAATTATGGGCGTAGTCTACGTGCTGCTGGTTATCGGGCTTTTTATTCTGAAAGTCAATTACGTGCTGCTGGTGGCTTTTATCATCGCATTTCTGGACATGCTGCCTTTCTTTGGCACAGGGACCGTGCTGGCCCCCTGGGCAGTGATTAAGATTCTGTCCGGAGATTACCGGATGGCAGTGGGCCTGATTATCCTCTATGCGGTAACCCAGATTGTGCGTCAGGTTATCCAGCCCAAGATTGTGGGAGATACCATTGGTATGAATCCCCTGGCAACCCTGTTTTTCATGTATATCGGGTATAAAATCAGCAGCATTGTGGGAATGATTATTGCAGTTCCCGTGGGCATGATTCTGATTAACCTCTATAAGGCGGGAGTGTTTGACAATCAGATTCGCTGCATACGGGAACTGGTGAATGATATTAACGAATTTCGGAAGTTTTAAGGGCGCTGTTTTTCCGGAGCAGCAGAAACAGCGCGCCGGCCGCCATTACGGACTGGCTGAGCAGAAGGCCCCACAGGTAGCCCTTGATACCGGCCGCAGGAATCACAAACAGAACAAATCCAATGCGGATGCCAAGGCCCATAACATTTAAAAAGAAGGTGGAAGTGGTCTTTCCAAGCCCGTTTAAAATGCTGTGCAGGGTGGTGGAAAGATACAGGAAAGGACAAATCCAGCCCAGAATCACAATAAAGGTTCCGGCCAGTTCATTTCCAAAGAGGAAGGAACCCATCCACCGTCCCAGAAACAGGAACATCATGGTACATCCAAAGCCCAGCAGAAGACTGTAGAAGCAGGTGCGCTTAATCAGGGTCAGGATGTAACGGTGTTCCTTTTTTTCCTGCGCTTCCGCAATGGCAGGAAGGAGCATGACGGATACGGAGTTGGTGAGTACGGAAGGAAACAGCACCATGGGCAGAGCCATACCTGTCAGGATGCCGTAGACGCTTAAGGATTCGGAGGTGGAGTAGCCGTACTGGCGCAACTGTCCCGGAATCATCACGGCTTCCATACTCTGGAGAATATTTACCAGAACCCGGTTGGCGCTTAAGGGAAGAGACATCAGAAAAATCTGATGCATGGCTCCCAGGCGGCTGCCCCGGTTCTTTTTTCTGCGCAGAAAGCTGACGGAAAAAAGAACGGCGGCAAGTTCTCCGGCAACCATACCCCAAATCACCAGATTCAGAGAGATGGCGCCGTGTTTTTCCATGGAAATTTCAAAAAACAGCCATACGCTGGCTACCCGGATAAACTGTTCCAGCAACTGGGAAGCGGCGGGCACAAATGTTTTTTTCAGTCCGTAGAAATAACCGTTGATACAGGAATGGATGGCCGCAAAAGGAATGGTGAGGGACAGAATCTGAAGGAGCGGGGCGCACCTGGGTTCCTCCAGAAATGCAATGGCAATCCAGTCTGAAAAGCGGTATAAAAACAGGGTGCAGGCAAACGCCAGGGACAGAGACAGCGTAAGGCCCGCAGTCAGATAGCATTTTTCATTGTGAAAAGATTTCCGGCAGTATGGGGAACCGGGGGTGCTGTTGCAGCCGGAACTGGCAGCCTGGGCCACAAACCGGGAAATGGCGGTCTGTATGGCGGAGGAGGTCAGAGAAATGGTAAGGACATGGATGGGAAAGGTAAGCTGGTAAATTCCCATTCCCTCAGCACCAATCCTCTGCGAAAGGAATATTCTATAGAAAAAGCCAATGAGCCGGGAAAGAAGGCCCGACAGGGTCAGCAGCAGAGTTCCGGTAATCAGCGGGTGGTTGCGCAGAGATTTATAATTCATAATGCCTCCGGGGAAAAATTCAGGATTATTTTAATCTATGTACCGGAACAGGGAAAAAGAACCTTGACACAGGAAGAAAAACATGATACTATGCGTTTGTGACAAATCCCCACTAAAACACTCGGAATTCAGAGGTGATAGGTTGAAATTATCTACAAAAGGAAAATATGGGCTGCGGGCCTTTATTGATCTGGCAGTCTGGGGCGAGGAAAAGCCGGTTTCTCTGAACAGTATTGCAGAGCGGCAGGAAATTTCGGTCAGCTATCTGGAACAGCTTATGGCGAAGCTGAAGAAAGCAGGACTGGTAAAAAGCCTCCGGGGCGTCAACGGCGGATATACCGTTGCAAAACCGGTGGAAGAAATTTCTGTGGGAGATGTTCTGAGAGCGCTGGAAGGAGACCTGATCCCGGTGGAATGCGCCGGAATAGACAGCAGCCGGCAGTGCAGCAGTTCTTCCCAGTGTGTCAGCAAAATTGTCTGGAAACGTATCAACGACAGCATCAACGATACGGTGAACAGCATTTATATAGGAGAACTGGTAAAAGAAAGTAAAAGGCAGATTTAATTTAAGTAACAGAGGTGTGAAAAATGGGAAAAATGATATATCTGGATAATGCGGCAACAACCAGGACAGCGCCGGAAGTAGTGGAAGCAATGCTTCCGTATTTTTCGGAATTTTACGGAAACGCATCTACCGTTTATGAATTCGGCGGAAAGAGCAGGGAAGCAGTGTCAGAGGCAAGGGAAATCATTGCAAAGGCCATCGGAGCCAGAGACAATGAAATTTATTTTACCGCCGGAGGAAGCGAGGCTGACAACTGGGCCATCAAAGCCACAGCAGAAGCGTATAAAGAGAAGGGAAAGCATATTATTACCAGCAAAATCGAACATCATGCGGTGCTCCATACCTGCCAGTGGCTGGAGCAGAACGGATATGAGGTCACATATCTGGATGTGGATGAATTCGGGGTGGTGAAGCTGGAAGAACTGAAGAAGGCCATAAGGCCTGATACCATTCTGATTTCCATTATGTTTGCCAATAATGAAATCGGAACCATTGAGCCTGTGGCTGAGATTGGAAAGATTGCCAGAGAACACGGAATTCTTTTCCATACCGACGCGGTACAGGCATTCGGGCAGGTGCCCATTGATGTGGATGAACTGAATATCGACATGCTCAGCAGCAGCGGCCATAAGCTGAACGGTCCCAAGGGCATTGGTTTTCTCTATATCCGCAAGGGAGTTAAAATCCGTTCCTTTGTTCATGGAGGCGCTCAGGAGCGGAAGCGCCGGGCGGGCACAGAGAATGTGCCGGGTATTGTGGGATTTGGAAAAGCTGTGGAACTGGCAATGGCCGGCATGAAAGAGCGCACCGGAAAAGAGCGGGAGCTCCGGGACTATCTGATGGAACGTGTAATGAAAGAAGTACCCTATACCAGAGTAAACGGGGACAGACTCAACCGTCTGCCTAACAATGTGAACTTCTGTTTCCAGTTTGTGGAAGGGGAATCCCTGCTGATTATGCTGGATATGAAGGGAATCTGCGGGTCTTCCGGCTCCGCATGTACATCCGGTTCTCTGGATCCTTCCCATGTACTGCTGGCTATTGGCCTGCCTCATGAAATTGCCCACGGTTCCCTGCGGCTTACCCTGGGAGAGGACACCACAAAAGAAGATATTGATTACACCGTGGAGGCAATTAAAGAAATTGTAAATCAGCTTCGCGAAATGTCTCCCTTATATGAAGATTATAAGAAGCACAACAGTTAAATAAATATCCGGAGGAAAGAACAATGTATAGTGAAAAAGTAATGGACCATTTTAAAAATCCCAGAAATGTAGGAGAAATTGAAAATGCCAGCGGCGTGGGAACCGTAGGGAACGCCAAATGCGGCGATATTATGCGTATCTTTCTGGACATAGATGATAATGGAATTATTCAGGATGTTAAATTTAAAACCTTTGGCTGCGGCGCGGCCGTGGCAACCAGCTCCATGGCTACGGAACTGGTAAAAGGCAAAACCATACAGGAGGCGCTGCAGGTAACCAATAAAGCGGTTATGGAAGCACTGGACGGACTTCCTCCGGTGAAAGTACACTGCTCTCTGCTGGCGGAAGAAGCCATCCATGCGGCTCTCTGGGATTATGCGGAGAAAAACGGCATTCAGATTGAAGGGCTGGAAAAGCCCAAAAATGACATCAGCGAGGAAGAAGAGGAAGAGGACTACTAAAATTTATGGGAAAAAAGAAAGTAGTTGTGGGAATGTCCGGCGGCGTGGATTCTTCTGTGGCAGCCTGGCTCCTGAAAGAACAGGGATATGAGGTCATGGGCGTTACCATGCAGATCTGGCAGCAGGAATCGGAGCAGGTGCAGGAAGAACAGGGCGGCTGCTGCGGCCTGTCCGCGGTGGAGGATGCCAGGCGGGTGGCGGCAATGCTGGATATTCCATATTATGTCATGAATTTCAGAGATGAATTTCAGAAAAATGTAATAGATTATTTTACAGAGGAGTATCTCAGGGGCCATACCCCCAATCCCTGTATTGCCTGTAACCGTTATGTGAAATGGGAATCGCTGTTAAAGCGCAGCATGGCCCTGGGGGCAGATTACATCGCCACCGGCCATTATGCCCGAATCCGGCAGCTTTCCAACGGCAGATTTGCATTGCAGAAGTCCGTTACGGAAGGAAAAGATCAGACCTATGCCCTGTATAATCTGACCCAGCACCAGCTTGCCCATACGCTGATGCCGGTGGGAGATTACAGCAAACAGGAAATCCGCGCCATGGCAGAGAATATCGGACTTCGGGTTGCGGATAAGCCGGACAGCCAGGAAATCTGTTTTATTCCGGATCACGATTATGCCGGTTTTATTGAGCGGGAAAGAAAAGGAGATGTGCCTCCGCCGGGAAACTTTGTCACGAAAGACGGAAAAGTACTGGGCCGGCACAGAGGAATTACCCACTATACCGTCGGCCAGCGCAAAGGCCTTGGAATTGCCATGGGGGTTCCGGTATTTGTGACGAAACTTCGGCCGGACACCAATGAGGTGGTACTGGGCAGCAATGATGAGGTATTCGGAACGGAGCTTTACGGGGACAGGCTGAACTTTATGTCCATTCCGGAACTGGAGGGGGAACTGGACGTGACAGCCAAAATCCGTTATAATCATAAAGGAGCGCCCTGTACCATTCGGAAAGCGGGAGAAGACAGGGTATTCTGCCGATTTCATGAACCGGTGCGTGCCATTACGCCCGGACAGGCGGTGGTATTTTATGACGGAGATATGGTAGCAGGCGGCGGAACTATTATATAGTTCCGTTTTTGTCTTACAGGAAAGACCTTGTCACGCTAAAGCGTGAAAGTATCTTTCCTGTAAGACAAAAACAAAGATGCACACGCAAATGCAAAGGAAATATGTCGCCAGGGCGACGCATTTGCGGCGCAGAATTTCGTAAA